>NZ_CP054139.1:4835277-5137482 GCF_013283875.1 Mucilaginibacter mali | reverse complement strand
CATGATCAAATGGACCGAGAATACCTATGGTGCCACCATAGATCAGCTTTCGCCCGAAAAGCGCGAAGAGTTTTACAAATCGATGCGCCAGCGAACTTTGGGTTTGGTTTTTTATATTCAAAACGAACTGGGCTTTAAAAACATCGGAATAGATGACAAAGAATTTGGCTCGCCTGATCATTTGCCGTATATCCCCTACATCCGCGAGTATCGCCGTTATAAAGGACAAACCCGGATGACGCTGGGCGAGATCTACAACCCCTATGCCAATAAATTATACCGTACTTCCATAGCCGTTGGCGATGCCGCCTTCGGTCAGCACTATGCCGATCCGGCCGCGCCGAAAACCAATTATCCGCCGCTGCCGGCTTATACCATTCCGCTGGGCAGTATTGTAAGTAAGGATGTGGTGAACCTGATCGTAACGGAAAAAGCCATGTCGACCACGCACCTCACCAATGCCAGTACATTCTACCCCTCGGTACAAATGACGGTTGGACAGGCCGCCGGGGCAACCGCCGCCTACTGCGTGTTTTTTGATAAAACAACAAAATCCTTCGACGCACTTACCGTGCGTACCATCCAGGGCGAGATACTGGATTATAAAGGCATCCTTTATCCTTTCGCTGATATTGGTCCGTCAGATAAATACTTCCGATCGGTAGAGCAGGTAATTGGCAGCGGGATGCTGAAGCAAGTACACCAATTACAGGGTAAAAGCATGCAGGTGTTATTTAAACCTGATAGTACTGTAAGCACCGCCGATGTGGAACCTGTTTTACGTGAAACATTCACCCGCGCCTTTATCTGGTTCAGCAAAAACCATCCCGGAGCGTTGTTTACTGTGTCGGATATGCTATCCTACATCAGCGATTATACCCTTACCGAGCCAAAAACGTTACAGCTTACCCTGCAAAAGCAATGGCAGGATACTTATAAATTTAAGCAAGCGTTCGATTTAAAGCGGCCCATCACCCGGTACGAATTCGCGGTGCTGGCTAATAAGTATTTGAATCCGTTCAGCACGCATGTGGATATTACAGGGAAAGTGGTGAATTAGGGCCAAGACGTATCGTTCATAAAAGCGTCATGCCGAACTTGTTTCGGCATCCTATTAGAAGAGCGAACCTGAATAGCCGCCTTGTAAATGGGATGCCGAAACAAGTTCGGCATGACTAATAGATCGGAATAAACCCCGATACTATTTCATCGGTGGCTTTTTTGTATCCTTCTTCACTTTTTCCTTCACCTTACTGGTATCGGTTTTTATTTTCACCTTCTTCTTGCCGTCTTTCACTTTTACCTTCTTTTTAACCGAATCCTGCTGCATGACCGGGTTATTTACCGGGGCAGCGTAAACACTGCTGAATGTAATTGCCGCTAAGGCAATCATGCAAAACACTTTTTTCATAATCAAAATAAATAAGGGTTACTGAATATTCAATTAACCTATGAATAAGCAGTAACCCTTGTATTTTGTTTTAACTAAAAGTAAAAATCGGGGTGTTATATCACTGTGCCATCGGGTATCACCGAACGCTTTTTAACCACAACTATACCATCCTGAACGGCATATGTTCCGTAATCGCCATCGGCAAGTTTATCGCCACAGTTAATAATTACATCGTTGCCGATGCAGCAGTTTTTATCAATAATGGCGTTTTTGATCCGGCAGCGGTCACCTATACCCATTACCGGGGTACCATTGGCTTTCGATGCTTCTATCTGGGTAAGGGTTTGGTATTCGTCCTCGCCCATAATGTAGCAGCTCTCTATCGTGGTATCAAAACCAATGCGGGTACGTATGCCCACCAGCGAGTGAGTGATCTCCTTAGCGTTAATAATGCACCCTTCGGATATAATGGATTTTTCCAGGTGCGTGCCCGATATTTTTGATGGCGGCAGCATGCGCGCACGGGTAAATATCGGCTTGCTGCCAAACAGGTTAAACTCTGGTATATCATCGGTAAGGCCAAGGTTGGCTTCAAAAAACGATGGGATAGTACCGATATCGGTCCAATAACCTTCATACTGGAAGCTAACCACTTTGTGGGTTTTTATTGATGCCGGGATGATCTCCTTACCGAAATCGGTAGCGTCGTTACCCTGCAGCAAATCGTACAGCACCTGGCGGTTGAAGATATAGATACCCATCGAAGCCAGGTAAATACGGCCCTGCGCTTTCATCTCGTCGCTTACTTCCGATACCCAATTCTCGAAACCGCTTTTTGGTTTTTCGATAAACGAGGTGATGTTGTTCTCATCGTCAGTTTTCAGGATACCAAAGCCCGGGACATCATTTACATGCACAGGGATACTGGCAATAGAGATATCAGCTTTCAAAGCAACGTGCTGGTTGATCATTTCTTCAAAATCCATCTGGTACAGCTGGTCGCCCGATAGGATCAGCACATAATCAAACTCGTGCACCGAAAGGTGGTGCAGGCTTTGGCGTACCGCGTCGGCCGTGCCCTGGAACCAGTTACCGCTGGTAGGGGTTTGTTCGGCCGCCAGAATATCTACAAAAGCGGTACTGAAAGTACTGAAGTGGTAGGTATTCTTAATGTGCTTATTTAGCGATGCCGAGTTGAACTGCGTTAATACAAATATCCTTGATATGCCCGAGTGCAGGCAGTTAGAGATAGGAATATCGACCAGGCGGTATTTACCGCCTATAGGTACAGCGGGTTTTGATCGGGTGGCTGTAAGGGGTGATAGCCGCGATCCCTGGCCGCCGCCAAGTACAATGCTGATTACTTTGGATGTCATATGGTGTTTATTAAGCGTTCGTATAGGTCTATATATTCTTTGGCCGATCTGTCCCACGAGAAGTCGAGCCCCATCATTTTTGCGCGCAGCAAGTTAAGGTGCGATTGATCAGCATATAACTCGACCGCCCGGTTTACCGAGTGGCAGATATCATCAACATTGGTTTGCTCGAAGCAGATACCGTAGCCGCCCTCGTCGCCAAAATCAATTACGGTATCGCGCAAACCGCCGGTGCGGTGTACCATAGGTACAGTTCCGTAACGCAACGAGTACAACTGGTTCAATCCACATGGCTCCACGCGCGATGGCATCAACAGAAAATCAGATCCGGCGTAGATCAGGTGCGAAAGTTCTTCGTTATAACCAATAAAGGTGCGGTAATTATCCGGCTGATGTGGTTCCAACGCGATAAGTGCCTCTTCGGTATCCGGATCGCCGGTACCCAGCACCAGGAAGTTAACCTTGCCGGGATGTTCGTTAATAGCGCGGTTAATGGCTGATGCCAACAGATCGGCGCCCTTATCGTTAACCAAACGGCCAATGAACGATATCAGCGGCAGGCTACTGTCCAAATTAAAGCGTTTGCACAACGCTTCTTTATTTACTTCTTTTTTGTTGATGTTTTTAACCGAGTAGTTGCCGGCTATCATCGTATCCGTTTCCGGATCCCAAACCTGCGAGTCGATACCGTTAACAATACCAACGCCGCGGGCGCGCTCCATCTGGAACAGGTGCTCCAGGCCGTTCGATTGCCAGCTCAGTTCATCCATATAGCTTGGCGATACGGTGGTATAAGCCGAGCAGCACCTTACGGCCGAAGCCAGCGGGTTAATACCGCCGCCCCAATCAAGCAGGCCGGCAAAGTTCATGTCTATCTCGGGCAGGTATTTTATTTTAGTCCAGCTAAAGGCGCCGTGGTATTGGCCATTGTGGATGGTGAACACGGTAGGCGTATTGGCCAGGCGCGCGTATGGCGCCGAATATTGCAGCAGGAACGGTACCAGTCCCGAATGGTGGTCATGACAATGAATAATATCCGGCGATTGTTGCGACCAGTTGATCCAATCAAGGAAAGCCAATTGGTAAGCCATAAACTGCTCGTTTTCGTCGGGGTAGCTGTAAATATTCTCACGGTCCAGCAAACCGGGGATATGGATAAGATATAATTCAAAACCCAGCTTATCGGTACGTTCTTTCCAGATCTCAAACTCGGTACGTTTGCCGCCAAACAGGTTGGATGCGCGGAAGACTACATCAAACTGATTTTCCTGCACCCACTTGCGGTTATAAAAAGGCAGGGCCACGGCAGCCTGCAAACCGGCCTTAACCTGGTATTTTGGTAACGCGCCAACAACATCGGCCAGTCCGCCAACTTTGGCAATGGGGTAACATTCGGCCGCGAGGTGATATATTTTCATTAAAGGTTTTATTGGCTCAAGTTAAGCAAAGAATACTAAAACAGAAACCCACCCGTATTATTATGGTTTTTAAAATGCAGAAATAAAAACTGTAAAAATTTTGCGGCCTTAGTGTAATGATGTTGAAAGTTTTGCAGCAAAACGCACCCCATCGGGGTGAAATGTTGGTAGAAAAATGCGTATTAATTATACCCGTGCCGTTAGGTACGGAATAAAACATAGCGTACCTGACGGCACGCTGTAGCAGATCATACCCAGTGCTACCAACATTTTGCTCCTACCGGAGCATTGAGATTCTTTGCCAACTGGTAAGGAGGCGCCTACGGAGCCATCTCAAACACTTACCATACAAACTATAAACAGTTAGCCCCCATCCGGGGCATGGAATTGAACATAGCTTACGGAATAACAGGCAGAATAAATAGGTAAACAGCCAAAAGGTTAATTCGCGGCAGCGGCTAATTTTACTAAACCAATTACAGCCTGTATGCATGATCAGCAAAGCCGCCGCCATTTTATTAAAACATCAGCCATAGTTGGCGCCGGGCTGGCCGGTGCTTTTAAGTTAAGCGATGCCTGGGCTTTAAACCAAAATACGCAAGACTTGTATGCGCTAAGCAGCCAGTTGGTGCGCCAATGGGCCGAAACGCTGTTGGCCATGCAAATAACCGATAAGCGCCGTGCCGACGATTACGGCGGCATCTGGTGCCCTGCCGATAAGGCGGTGCATGGCCGGGTGGGCGATACCATTTACCCGTTCTTTTACATGGCGGCACAAACTAAGGATAGCCGCTATACCGATGCGGCTATGCTGCTTTACCGTTGGATAGAACGCCGCGTAAGTCAGCCCGACGGCTCGTGGTTGAATGAATCGGTAAAAGGATCGTGGAAGGGGACGACGGTTTTTATGTCGATAGCCTTAGCCGAGGCATTGAAACATCACGCCGATCTGATGGATGCAGCCTTCAAAACAGAATTATCGACCCGGTTAAAAAAAGCCAGCGATTTTATTTACGATACCTTTAACATCAATTTCGGTAATATCAATTACCCGATAACCGCATCGTACGGATTATCGCTGCTGGGCGAAGTACTCGACGAACCGAAATTTAAAACCAAAGGCCGTGAACTGGCACACCAGGCCATGGCTTTCATTACGCCTAAAGATGGTTTTTTAAAAGGCGAAGGCGACCCCTATTACGAGGCCAGTAAAAAAGGCTGTTTTTCTGTCGATCTGGGGTATAATGTGGAGGAATCACTGCCATCGCTTGCCCAATATGGTTTATTAACAAAAGATGAGGAAGTATTGCAGCAGGTAAGCCGCTCTCTGCAAACCCATATGGAGCTAATGCTGCCCGATGGCGGCTGGGACAACAGCTGGGGCACCCGCAATTACAAATGGACCTATTGGGGCAGCCGCACATCCGACGGATGCCAGCCAGCCTACGCCCTGCTGGCCGATCGCGACGCGCGTTTTTATAAAGCTGCCCTTTTAAATACGCAACTCATGCAGCGCAGTACTATAAAAGGTTTGCTGCAGGGTGGCCCGCATTTTGCCACACATGGGGTGCCGGTTTGTGTGCATCATACCTTCACACATATTAAAGCTTTGATTACCGTACTGGAGCATCAGCCTAAAAAAGTCGATCTTTCGGGCGTAGAGATACCGCGCGAAAAGGCCTATGGCTTAAAAAGTTTCAGCGATATCCAAACCTGGCTGGTTGCCAAAGGCGATTACCGGGCCACCGTTACCGGTTACGACAGGGATTATAAACATACCCCCAACGGCCATGCCAGCGGCGGCGCGCTTACTATGTTATGGCATAAAAAAACCGGACCCATCCTGTGCGCCAGTATGAACGAATACCAAATGGTGGAAGCAGGCAACCAGCAGGTAGAAACCGACCTGCATGCCATGTCGCTCACGCCCCGTATTGAAATGCGTATGGATGATAAATTGTATATGAACATCAGCGACCACGACGCGGTGATAACCACGCAGGAATCGGGCGATAAGATCACCATTAAAACCCGGGCGAAGCTGGTAGACCGCGATCTGAAAGATCCGTCCATCGGCCCGGTAAATTGCGAAGTTGATTATGAGTTTACTCCCGATAAGGTCAGCATACACTTCAGGCATTACCTGTTGCAGGCCGAAAGCCTGATCAAGATCATTATACCTGTCATAGCCAAATCGACGGAGAAGGTAACAGTTGCCGGAAATAACAAATCATTGCAAGTTAACCGTGAGGGTGGAATTGTAAAATTAACTTCCGATCAGCCCTTGTTAAAATTACCAACCACTAATGGCCGTGTATTTAACTTTGTTCCGGGGTTTGAAGCACTACCTTTAGGTGTAGAGCAAAACGAGGTCCGGCTGGAAATATCAGTATCCTAAATTTTAGCCAACACCTGTTTATTTATACTTCAGCATTTCCCAAACCATTTCATAACCTTCGGTAATTATCCGGCGTTCTTCCTCGGGGGTAAATTCGTCGCTGGTGAGGTATTGGTAAAGGCCGAAGATCTGGCTGTTGAACAGGGTGATGATCAGATCGCGCGGATGAGTTTGCAGCAGTTTCTTTTTAATCCCTTCTTCTATCAGTTTTGACAGGACCACACTTTGCTGCTCGATAGCCTCCTTGCTGATCTTGGCCATGTGGGGCGAGCGCTCAAACTGTTGGATATAATAAAACTTATCCCGGTTTTGCAGTGCCCAGTGCAAAGTATGCGTAAAGGTGTTGCGAAACTTAGGCGTAATAAAATCACTCTCGTGAATAATGGCCGACATGGCTGTTGCCAGTTCTTCCTTTATATGATTATAAAGGCCTGCCACCAGGTCATCCTTGGTTTTATAATAATGGAATAAGGTGCCGTTGGCCACACCCGCATCCTGGGCAATTTTGCTGGTTGGCGTACCATGAAAACCATGTGCTACAAACAGCCCTAAGGCCGCATCAAGGATCTGTTTCTGCTTATCTAACACAGTAGAGTGATTAATCGGTCAATAAATATAATCATTAAAAATGATATGAGTATCAGCTATTTTATCCATTTTTTGCGGCAAAAACTATCCTTTTTTTATTAAAAGCCTGGGATGATGGCCTTTTAACTATTGAGAAATGGCGCAAGGGTTTGGTTGATGATCGCTTAAAACAAATATCGGCCGAAGTATCAAATTGCTGTATTATCGAATAGTTATGTTTTTATTAGTACATGTATCTATAATTTAAATTTTTATCTATTAAAACAGCAAACGGGCGTAAAATTACCGACTGTTTAGTCGGTTGATTTTACGCCCGTTTTTAGTCGGTTAACCATTAAGTAAGCGGCTCAAAACTTATTGATTGCCTTTTGCTCCTTTCTGGGCATCCTTCTGGGTCTTTTCCTGCGCTTTTTTTATCGAATCCTGCCTGGCCTTCTCGGCTTTTTTCTTCTTATTGAAAAATCCCTTCAGCAAAAAGTTGTGTTGCGCCGCGGTCAGGTCTTCGTTCAGGGTTTTTGTGGTTTTATGCACACTGGCCATTGTGGTTTTAGCCTGGCTCACGGTGCTTTCCAGGTTCTTAGCCATTTTATCGCTGTTCAATAAACGGCCCAGGCTACCCTGCCCGCTGTTCACTTTGTTTACAATGCCGCCAAGTCCTTCGGTAATGGTCGCGGCATTATCGGCAATTTTGGTTAGTTTGTTGATCACCTTATCCATATCCAGCGGATTTACAACCGCCAGTTGCTGATTTTCATTCACAGCAGTGCTGCTTTGCCCCGGGCCTATCACAACCAATTTATCGCCCATCAATCCATCGCTGCCTATACTCATCTTCGCGTCTTTTTTAATGAACTTTTTTACATCCTCGTTCAGGGTCAGGGTAACCTTCACCGCTGTGTCTGTAACAATATCAATGCCATCAACTACACCCACGTTTATACCGGCGAAGCGTACATTGTTACCTACCTGCAAACCGTTCACATTTTTAAAAATGCCATAAACGTTAAATGTGGAACTAAACATACTTTTTTGGTTCCCGATGAAGAAGATCCCCAGGAACAGGATGACCAGCCCTACTACAATAAAGCCGCCTATCTTTATTTTTTGACCTGATGTGGTTTTCATGTTTTGCTTAGATAAAATAAGATTTTACAAATTTGTCGTCAGACTTGTGCAACTCATCAAACGTGCCTTCTGCCACGTATTTACCATCATCCATTATCACCACGCGGTCGGCCGTAATTTTGGCGCATTCCATATCGTGGGTAATAATGATCGATGTTGTTTTATATTTTTTCTGCATTTCCAGTATCAACTGACTGATCTCTCGCGAGGTGATGGGATCCAATCCCGTAGTTGGCTCATCATACAACATAATCTCAGGCTGAACGATCAGCGTACGTGCCAAACCTATCCGCTTACGCATCCCACCTGACAGATCTGATGGCATTTTTTCGGCAGCATCAGGTAGGCCAACGCTTTCCAATATCTCTTCCACTTTTTTGTCCAGTTCGGCCTGCTCGGTAATTTTTAACACACGTGTCAGGGCAAACTCCATGTTCTCGCGCACGGTCATACTATCATACAAGGCCGCACCCTGGAAGAGGAAACCAATTTTAGTACGCAGTTCTTTTAATTCTTTATCGTTTAATTTTTCTACTTCCTGTCCCAATACATTCAGTATACCGGCATCAGGTGTAAGCAAACCAACGATACATTGTATGGTTACTGATTTACCCTGCCCGGAGCGCCCCAGCACAACCACGTTCTCGCCGCGATGAACTCTCAGATTGATATTTTTTAATACCTGCTTATTACCAAATGACTTTTTCAGTCCTTTGATCTCGATAATCACCTCCTGCTTATCCTTTTCGACAGGCTTTTTTGTAAGTTCTTTATGTTCAGTGGTTTCCATTCTATTTATAAAATAATATGGTGGTTATCTGTACCACAAGCATGTCCAGAAAAAATATCCATAATGAGGCGGTAACCACCGCAGAGTTTGCTGCTATACCCACACTCTCGGTACCTCGGTTGCTGTGGTAGCCTTTATAGCATCCCACAAAACCAATGGCAAACCCGAAGAAGAAAGTTTTAATGAGTGCCGGCAGATAATCGGTATAATCTAACGCCGCTATACATTTATTAAAATACAGGTACAGGCTGATGCTATCGGTAAAATTCAACGCCAGGTAGCCACCAAACAGGCTGATGGCATCGCCTATCATAGCCAGCAGCGGGATCATGAAGCAGGTAGCCAAAATGCGGGTTACTACCAGGTATTGCACCGGGTTGGCGCCCGATACCTCCATGGCGTCTATTTGTTCGGTTACCTTCATACTGCCCAGTTCGGCGCCAATGCTCGATGCTATTTTGCCGGCGCAAATGATAGCTGTTATTACCGGGCCTATCTCACGGATCACCGAAACCGCAAGCGTATGCGGCAACATACTCTCCGCCCCAAACGATACCAATGTGGGCCGCAACTGCAGGATCAGCACCAAACCCATAATAAATGAAGTGATCCCCACCAGCATCATGCTGCGGTAACCTATCTCGTAACATTGCCGCACAAACTCCGACCACTCGAAGCCACCGGCAAAAAGGTTCCGGAAAAACCGGGCGAAGAATACGCCCTGCTCGCCAACGCCTTCCAGCCATTTGCGCCATCCGCTTACTATAACTGCCTGTTCTGCCATTTTTCAAAAATATTATTGGGGTATCACCCGTTTATTATTGGCTAATTACAGCAGTACGACAAATATGTTGGTTATTTGTTTGACCATGTTTTTCTTGATTTAAGGATTGTAAGATGATCCTGTAATCCAACAAATCGGGTAAATCATGGTTCAGACCATCACCGCAATCACACAAATCATCCCAAAGCAGCAGTCCTAATTTATTTATACTTATTTTTGCAAAAATTTTACCTTGGCCAAAAAAGCGATCATAGCGGGTGCAAGCGGACTGATAGGCAGCCATTTATTACAGCAGCTATTGGATGGGGATGTTTATGACCAGGTTTTAGTATTGACACGCAGGCCGCTGCCTGTACAGCATCCAAAACTGGAGCAGTTGGTGATCGACTTTGACCAGTTGGATAAATATGCTGATCAGTTTACCGGCGATGCTGTATTTAGTTGTTTAGGCACAACGGTTGGGCAAACGCCCGATAAAATATTGTATCGCAAAATAGATCACGATTATCCCATTCGCCTGGCACAATTAGCGCTGAAAAATGGCGTTCGACAGTTTCATTGGGTATCATCGGTTGGGGCAGATGCAGCTTCATCAAACGCTTATCTGAAATTGAAAGGCGAAACCGAGGATGATCTGAAAAAGGCAGGCATACCATCGTTACATATTTACCGGCCATCAATGCTGACCGGCCGTAAAGAAAAATTACGGTTTAGCGAGTCGGCGATAAATGCCATAATGAAACTGGTTGATCCGCTGCTGATGGGTAGCTTAACCAAATATCATAGCATACCAGGTAGTATTGTAGCCAAGGCGATGATATCGCAATCAATTGATAATCAGACTGGTATATTTACGTACCAGTATAACGAACTAAAAAAATATAAGTGAGTACGTATATCTCGGCCGAGAATTTAGGCCACTCTTTCCAGGATCACTGGCTGTTTAAAAACCTCACCATCGGCATTAACCGGGGGCGCAGGGTAGCACTGGTGGGCATTAATGGGGCAGGTAAATCTACCCTGCTCAAGATACTTTCGGGCAAGTTGAACCCTACCGAGGGTAAAGCTGTACAGGCCCGCGATCTGAACATGGGTTTTCTTGACCAGGACCCGCAGTTTGATAAAGCTTACACCATCAGCGATTATATTTTCCATGCCGATAACCGCCAACAGCAGCTGATACGCGAGTATGAGGAGTTGATGGAAAACGACCCGGAGAATATGGCCGAAATGGAACGCATCACCGGCGAGATCAGCGATCTGAATGCATGGGAGTATGAGTATAACATCAAAACCATTTTGGGACGATTGGATATTCATCACCTCAATCAGCAGATCACTACACTTTCGGGCGGGCAGAAGAAACGTTTAGCCCTTGCCCGTTTGCTGATTGAAGATCCGGATATTTATATACTGGACGAGCCTACCAACCACTTGGATATTGATACCATTGAGTGGCTGGAAAAACTGCTTACCGAGGGTAATAAAACCATCCTGATGGTTACGCACGACAGGTATTTCCTGGATAATGTTTGTAATGAAATATTGGAACTGGATAATGGCAAGATCATCCCCTACGTAGGTAACTATGCATACTACCTGGAGAAAAAAGCCGAACGCGAATCGGCCGATGCTGCTGCTTTCGCCAAGAACAGTAACCTGCTTAAAAAGGAGTTGGAATGGATGCGCCGCCAACCACAGGCACGTGGTACCAAATCTAAAGCACGTATTGATGCTTATTACGAGTTGGAAGAAAAAACCAAGAACCGCGGTCCGAAAGATAAGGTGGAACTAAGTGTGAAAACCGCACGCCAGGGTAATAAAATATTAGAACTGCATCACCTGGCAAAATCATTCAATGGGCAAACCATTATGACTGATTTTAGCTATGTATTTAAAAAAGGCGACCGTATCGGTTTGGCCGGCAAGAATGGTAGCGGTAAATCTACCCTATTAAATATCATTACCAACGGCCTTACACCAGATAAAGGTATTGTAGAAAAAGGCGAAACCACCATTATGGGCTATTTCCATCAAAGCGGCATTACCTTTAAAGATGATGACCGGGTGATAGACGTAGTAAAGAATGTAGCCGAATACATCACCATGGCCGATGGGAAGACTATAACTGCTTCTGCCCTGCTTACTTTGTTCCTTTTCCCGCCTAAAAAGCAGTATGGCTTTATAGCTAACCTGAGCGGTGGCGAGAAAAAACGTTTGCAGTTGATGAACCTGCTGATGAAGAATCCAAACTTCCTGATACTGGATGAGCCTACCAACGATTTGGATATTGATACATTGAACGTATTGGAAGAGTTTCTGGTAAATTATTCGGGTGTATTAATGCTGGTATCGCACGACAGGTATTTACTGGACAAGTTAACCGACCAGCTTTTTATTATGGAAGGTAATGGCGATGTAAGGATATTTAACGGTAATTACTCATCGTACAGACAGGAACTGGATGAGCAGAAACAGGCAGCCCGTAAGCAAAGCAACGAAAAACCTGCTTATGTTGAACCTGTAGCCCAGCCTAAAAAGAACAAATTAAGCTTTAAAGAGCAAAAGGAACTTGAAACTATTGAAGGTGATATAGCCAAATTAGAAAAAGAGATGGCCGTTCTTACAACCGAAATGAACTCAGGCAGTATAACAAGCCACCAGGAATTGAGTGATATCGCGCATAAAATAAAGAACCTGAGTAACCAGATAGATGATAAAAGTGTGCGTTGGATGGAATTAACTGAACTAAACGAAGCATAAATATGAAACTATCAGACATTATAGCATCAGTTGGTGTTACCATTTTACTGGTTGGTTTCTTTTTAAATTTAACTAAACGCATCGAATCGGACGGTAAACTGTATGCTTCGTTAAATTTTATAGGCGCGGGCATGTGTGGCGTATCATCTTATATGATCAGCTTCTACCCTTTTGTGCTATTAGAAGGTGTTTGGTGCCTTGTAGCGCTATTTTCTTTACTTAAAGTTTCACGTGGAACATCCGTAAAATAATAAATTTCGCGTCCTAACCGACGCTATATACACCATGTTCCACGTGAAACATGGTAAAAACAATAAAACTTAATGTTCCACGTGGAACAAAGGAGGTTAAGGTGTTTAAAAAATATGATGTTATAGTTGTTGGTGCTGGTCATGCAGGCTGTGAAGCTGCAGCTGCCGCTGCCAATATGGGTTCATCGGTATTACTAATTACCATGAATATGGGTACTATTGCCCAAATGAGCTGTAATCCTGCTATGGGTGGTGTGGCAAAGGGGCAAATAGTGCGTGAAATAGATGCGATGGGCGGTTATTCGGGTATAATAACCGATAAATCTACTATACAGTTCCGTATGCTTAACTTAAGCAAAGGGCCCGCTATGTGGAGTCCACGTGCCCAAACAGACCGCATGCGCTTTGCCGAAGAGTGGCGTATAGCTCTTGAACGTACGCCAAACGTTGATTTTTGGCAGGATATGGTATCCTCACTGATCATTAAAAACAATACCGTAGTAGGTGTAAAAACATCTATCGGGGTAGAAATTGAGGGCAGTGCGGTAGTATTAACTAACGGAACCTTCCTGAATGGCCTTATACATATTGGAGAAAAACGCTTTGGTGGTGGCCGTACTGGCGAGAAAGCAGCTACCGGATTAACTGAACAACTGGTTACATTAGGCTTTGAAGCAGGTCGTATGAAGACCGGTACCCCACCCCGCGTAGATGGCCGCAGCCTAAATTATAGCCTGATGGAAGAGCAATGGGGCGACCAGGATGCAGGTAAATTCAGCTATACCGATACCGAAATAAGCAAAGATCAGCGCTGCTGCTGGATCACTTATACCAATTTAAACGTACACGATACATTGAAAGAAGGCTTTGAAAAGTCGCCAATGTTTACAGGACGTATTAAAGGTTTAGGCCCCAGGTATTGTCCATCCATCGAAGATAAGATCAACCGCTTTGCTGAGCGCGACCGTCATCAAATATTTGTAGAACCCGAAGGCTGGAATACCTGCGAGATCTATGTAAACGGCTTTTCTACCTCCCTGCCTGAAGATGTGCAATACCGGGCTTTGATACAAATACCAGGCTTCGAAAATGCTAAAATGTTCCGGCCTGGCTATGCCATTGAGTATGATTACTTCCCGCCTACCCAGTTAGATCTGACTTT
The DNA here is from genome assembly GCF_013283875.1 of Mucilaginibacter mali. NCBI lineage: Bacteria > Pseudomonadati > Bacteroidota > Sphingobacteriia > Sphingobacteriales > Sphingobacteriaceae > Mucilaginibacter > Mucilaginibacter mali. Next base: position 5,123,434 of record NZ_CP054139.1, on the reverse strand, counting down.
AGAGACCAAACTGATCAGTAATTTATTCTTTGCCGGGCAGATAAATGGTACTACAGGCTACGAAGAAGCGGGATCGCAAGGCATGATTGCCGGCATAAACGTCCACCAAAAAGTGCATGATAAACATGAGTTGATCCTGAAAAGATCGGAATCATACATCGGAGTTTTGATAGATGACCTGGTAACCAAAGGTACCGAAGAGCCTTATCGCATGTTCACCTCAAGGGCCGAGCATAGGCTATTGTTACGTCAGGATAATGCTGATATCAGGTTAAGCCCTATTGGCCATCAATTAGGTTTAATTAGTGATGAGCGCCTGGAAAAGGTAAATCAGAAGATAAAAAATTCTGATGACCTGGTAGCGCACACTAAAAAGACATCCATTGGCATGACCGAAGTGAACGGCTTACTGGAAGAATTAGGTACGAGCGCTATCACGCAGGCAGCCAAACTATTTAATTTATTAAGCCGCCCACAGGTATCATTTAATGATCTTCGTCGCGCTGATAACAACCTCGCTGAACTATTATCAAATTATGATAAAGAAACTATTGAGCAGGCTGAAATAAAAATTAAATATGAGAGTTATTTTGAAAAGGAAAATGAGATAGTAGAAAAGATGAAGAAGATGGAGGACAAATCCATCGACCCGGATTTCAATTATCAAACACTGGTGTCACTGTCAAAAGAAGCACGTGAAAAATTGGTGAGAATAAAACCAAGAACATTAGGACAGGCTTCGCGTATTTCAGGGGTATCGCCATCAGATATTTCTGTTTTAATGGTACATATGTCAAAATAATAATTAAATATCTGATAATCAGTTATTTATAAAATATCGCTTTAAACCGGTTATTTTAAATTTTTAATATCAGTATTCGTAAAAACATAAAAATCGCTCATATCGCTTAAAAATGGGTTCAAATTTAAAATCAGGTTTTTTAGGGCAAATTTCGCTGTTGATTTTAGCAGTCTTATTAATTTTTGGTTGTGCCAGCATCCAAAAACCCATGGGTGGCCCACGAGATCGAACGCCGCCAAAATTATTACTGGCGACACCTGCAAATCAAACCCGAAATTTTAAAGCCACCTCCATCAAATTAGATTTTGACGAATATTTTAAATTAAGCAACACCTACCAGGAAATTGTAATGAGCCCGGCGATGGAAAAATTACCGGAATACAAAACCAAGGGAAAAAGCTTAGTGATCAATTTTAAAGATACGCTTCAAAAAAACACCACCTACGTTATTAATTTTGGTAAAGCCATTGTTGATGTTAACGAGAGCAACGTGCTCAAAAATTTCACTTACGTTTTTTCTACCGGACCGCACATCGACTCGCTGAGTGTTTCGGGGTCAGTAACAAACACCCAAACCCAGGAAAAAGAAAAAGACGCCACCGTAATGCTGTTCCCGGTAAAACAGGATTCGGTTATGTATGGCAAAAAGAAACCCACCATATTTGCCACTACAGATTCGGCAGGCAATTTTACACTTGGTAATTTGCATGAGGGCGATTATCGAATTTACGCGCTGAAAGAACAATCGCCCAACAAAATTTACGACAACGAGAATGAACTGATCGCGTTTTTGAAAAAGCCAATACATGTAACAAAAGATACATCGAACGTTCAGCTGGCTTTATTTAAACAAACGGATAAGTTTAGGGCGGATGCCAAATTTAATAGTGATGGTTCACTCTTCTTTACCTTCAATATGCCATTAAATAATCCCGACGTCAGGATCAATTTCCCGGCGGATCTGGATAAACAAAAGATAGTTGACTTCAGCAAAACTAAGGACACGGCGAGCATCTATCTGAAGAATATGAATTTTGATTCCATTTCGGTATCGTTTATAGATAACGGCAAGGTACTGGATACCGTAAGCAGGAAAAAATCCTTAAAAGAAACTTATACCCGCACAGTTATTCCTACTTATAATATCAGCGCCGATAGTAAGCTAAAGCCAGGCGCCGACTTAGTTTTAACAATGAATGCGCCGATAGAAAGCCTTGATGTTTCACGTGTAACATTTTTAGAAGACTCGGTAAGCCGCACTAATTTTACGATGACCATAGATCCGGCTAATCCTAAAAAAGTGATCCTGAAATATAGATGGCGGCAGCTGGCCAAGTATTTACTCACCTTTAACGAGGGAACCTTTACCACTATTTACGGAGACAGAAATAAACGCTTACCTAAAAGCTTTACGATTGACAAGCCCGAAAATTATGGAATTATTGTGTTAAAGGTATCTGTGCCCGATTCCACAAAGAGTTATGTTATAGAAGTATTAAATGAAGCTAAACGGGTAGTTATTACGGATATCGTTAAAAAAACAAGCACACTTACCCATAATGGTTTTCTTGCTGGTAAATATCGTGTGCGCGTTACTTACGACACTAATAATAACGGGCGCTGGGACAGCGGTAACGTAAAGAAAAAGCTGTATCCGGAAAGCATCATCCTAATGCCCGATGTATTTACCCTTAGGCCCAATTGGGAAAATGAATGGAATGTAGATATTCCTAAAGAGGTGATAGTACCGTAGTTTTTATATAATAGTATAAGACTTAGGAAGTTTCAGAAACTTCTTAAGTCTCACCTATATTTATTTATCCATAAACCATCCCGAATACATCATATAATTCTGCGGCAGTTTATCCAGTAATTGCTTTTGCTGATCTGTTAAAGGTTTTATCTTTTTGGCCGGCGAGCCGGCATATAGATAACCAGATTCACATATCGTATTTTCTAATACAACAGATCCTGCGCCGATAATTACATATTCTTCTACCACAGCATGATCCATTACAATAGCGCCCATTCCTATCAGCGTATGATCTTTTAACTCGCAACCATGCACAATGGCATTATGACCGATAGATACGTTATTGCCAATTGTAGTAGCCGCACGCAGGTAGGTAGCATGAATCACGGCGCCATCCTGTATATTGGTATTATTGCCGATATGGATATAGTTTACATCGCCGCGAATAACGGCGTTAAACCAAACCGAGCAGTTATCACCCATGATGACGTCGCCAACGATAGTGCAGTTTTCGGCAATAAAACAATCGCTTCCCCAGGTTGGGTTTTTATCTTTTACGGGTAGTATGAGTGGCATTATTTTAAGCTTAATGATGAAAGCCTAAAGGTAAAGGTTTATCAAAACTTCGTAAGTTGAAATTTAATTTTTATGTTTGATGCACCATAAGCGAAAATAGCTCAGCTGGTAGAGCATCAGTTTCCCAAACTGAAGGTCGCGGGTTCGAACCCCGTTTTTCGCTCTAAGTAGACACTATCTCATCAGCTCGTCATTGCGAGGTACGAAGCAATCTCTACGCTATGCCTCATCCGGAATATTATCAAATAAGTCTATCCATTTTGGATTCTTTGACTCAATAAGATCAATTTTATAATTCCTGCTACATCCTTTAATTCTTTTTTCTTCTGCGATAGCTTCATTTATTGTCGGGAATCCACTATAATAAACCAGTTTATCACAGTTGTATTTAGCACTAAAAGCAGTCGGATATTCTTTATTCTTATGCTTGCAAATACGGTTATACAATTCTGATGTAACACCTGTATATAGTACAGCATTATATTTATTTGTTATAATATAAACATATCCACCAAATGTTGCCATATATACTTATTGTGTGTAGAGATTGCTTCGTACCTCGCAATGACGAGGTGGTGATTAAAACACCGTATCCTCCGCCACTGGCAAATGCTCGGGATAATCCGTAGTATAATGCAAACCCCTGCTCTCTTTCCGCAACATAGCCGATTTTACAACTATAAACGATACCTGTATTAAATTACGCAGCTCGCAAAGTTTAACAGATAGCTTGGTTTGCTTATAAAAAGATTCTGTTTCCTCATATAATAAACCCAACCTACGCATGGCCCTTTCCAAACGGAAATCAGACCGGACAATACCTACATAGTCATTCATCAACTTTTGCATTTCGCGGATATTGTGCGTAACCAGGATATCTTCATTACTTAGCTTTACACCCTTTTCATCCCAATCGGGAATATTTCCGGGGATATGATTTTCAGCAAATGATACAACCGCATCGGTATAAATACGATGAGCAAATACCAAAGCTTCAAGCAAAGAATTGGAAGCCAAACGGTTAGCACCATGTAAACCGGTTGATGCACATTCTCCACAAGCATATAAGCGATTGATTGATGATTTGCCGGAATGATCTACCAGTACGCCACCACACATATAATGACAGGCCGGCGAAACAGGGATCATATCGCGGGTCATATCAATACCTATATCCAGGCATTTAGCATAAATGTTAGGGAAATGTTCAAGGATGTCTTTTTTGCTTCGATGCCGGACATCTAAATAAACATAATCCTCGCCCGATTTTTTGATCTCGGCATCTATGGCACGGGCTACAATATCACGCGGAGCTAATGATCCGCGGGCATCATACTCCTGCATAAATTCTTCGCCGTTTATCCGTTTCAACACACCACCAAAACCACGCACAGCTTCGGATATTAAAAATGATGGATACTCGCCTGGATTATACAAAGCGGTAGGATGAAATTGCATAAATTCCATATTACGCACTTTACCCTTTGCCCGGTATACCATGGCCACGCCATCGCCGGTAGCAATAGTTGGGTTAGTAGTTATGGCATAAATATGCCCGGCACCACCTGCAGCCATTACCGTTATTTTCGATAGTATCTTCTCAACAACATTAGTATGCGTATTAAAGGCGTAAATTCCATAACATTTAATATCCTCGCTCGATTTATCTACATATTCGCCCAAATGATGTTGGGTGATCAGATCAACCGCGAAATAATGTGTCAATATCTCGATATTCGGATTTTGATGGATCTGGTTTAAAAGCGTGCGTTCTATCTCCAAGCCGGTGATATCTTTATAATGCAACACCCGGTATTCGGAATGGCCACCCTCTTTGGCCAGATCATAAAAGCCTTCGTTTGTCTTGTCGAAATTGGTACCGTAGTCAATAATTTCCTTAATTCTTTCCGGTCCTTCCTCAACTACAATTTCCACAACTTCAGGATCGCACAAGCCATCACCGGCAATTAAGGTGTCTTCTATGTGTTTTTCAAACGAATCTTCCTTTTTATCCACAACCACCGCAACGCCTCCCTGGGCATACTTAGTGTTACTCTCATCTTCGCTGGCTTTTGTAACTATCAGTACTTTACCATGTTTTGCCGCCTTTAGTGCAAAACTTAATCCTGCTATGCCCGATCCCACGACCAGGAAATCCACATTTTTAGTCATATAAAAGTTAAAGCTGTTTAAAAATAGGTATGATGTTAATAAGGGCCCTAAAAGATGTTAATTTTGTGTAAGCAAATATCTGATAAATAATTTCATCGTGGATAAGTCCACAAATTACCTATAATTTAAATTACTTTTGAGTGATTTACGAGCAGATGTCTGGTACTAATTAACATTTTTAAACACGTTAAAATCTCAACAAAATAAACTTTAATAAAAAACTTGATTGTTTCATTACGCTCAAAATCAATCATCTAATAAAAACAGAATGCGTAATAATTGTTGATAAATAGTTAAGAAAAACATTTTAGCCGATTTTAAGACCAAATTTTAAACAGAATTAACACCTTAATAACAATAGGTTTATTTTATATAAATAATTAGTTGTTATTATTTGAATTGTGGAAATGGATACTTTAGCAGAAATAAATGTGAAAGGTTACGCCGATGAATACATCGACCCAACGCTTGACCTTTTTGATGAAATTGAAAAATTAAAAAAACAAAAGAATGCGGTTATACTGGCCCACTATTACCAGGAAGGAGATATACAGGATATTGCCGATTATATTGGCGATAGCCTGGGCCTATCGCAACAGGCTGCAAAAACCGATGCCGATATTATCGTATTCGCCGGCGTACACTTTATGGCCGAAACAGCCAAAATACTTTCGCCCACAAAAAAGGTTTTACTGCCCGACGTAAAGGCAGGTTGCAGTTTAGCCGACAGCTGTCCACCTCACCTGTTCAAAAAGTTTAAAGAGCAATACCCCGATCACCTGGTGATCACCTACGTAAACTGCACTGCCGAACTGAAAGCTTTAAGCGATATTGTATGTACCAGCAGCAACGCCGTACAAATTGTGGAAAGCCTGCCGCCTGAGCAAAAGATCATCTTCGGCCCTGATAAAAACCTGGGTGCATACGTAGCCAAAAAAACAGGCCGCGACCTGGTATTGTGGAATGGTGCCTGTATGGTGCACGAGATATTTAGCCGCGAAAAGATCACCAAACTGAAAGAGCGCCATCCTGGTGCCAAACTGCTGGCGCATCCTGAGTGCGAGGATACCATTTTGGAAATGGCCGACTATATCGGATCTACCACCGGTATACTAAAATACGCCACATCGCACCCCGATAAAGAATTTATAGTAGCCACAGAAGCCGGCATATTGCACCAGATGCAAAAGGATAATCCCGATAAGGTGTTTATCCCCGCCCCGCCAAATAATAATTGCGCCTGTAACGATTGCCCGCATATGAAGCGTAATACTTTAGAAAAACTATACCTGTGCCTGAAGAATGAAGCACCGGAAATTGAAGTACCGGCAGCTATTATTGAACATGCCGTAAAACCTATTGAAAGGATGCTGGAGATATCGGCTAAATTGGGACTTTAACTCCCAAAAACATTATACAGCGCGTCATTGCGAGGTACGAAGCAATCTCTAAGCTATACAGAGTAGATATAAAACCCGATATTAGGGTGTAGAGATTGCTTCGTATCTCGCAATGACGCGGCGGTGAAAAACAGCCTAAAATCCAAAAAAATTTTCCGGGCTACGCCCGATAAAAAGATCAGGTTGCGCCGAATTTTATAAGATCCGTGTCTTTTGTGTTCATGAACTTGAAAACCTTTGCGCCCTTTGTAGTTAAATAGACAGTACCAAACGATCCAAAATTCACCCCATTAGGGTGATACACTAAACAACTTGCTAATCAGCTATTTTACCTAACTTAGTCCTATCAAACTAAAAACCAAGAACATGAAAAAATTGATCGTAAAATTATTTGCCGCGGCTTTAACGCTGTCGGCTTACACCGGTTTTGCGCAAATAACCCCGGCGCCAAGTTCAACACAGGTAATTAACCAGCAATTTGGCCTGGGCAAAATTACCCTAACCTATGCCCGCCCAAATGTAAAAGGCCGCAAGATCTTCGGCGGGATGGAGCTTTACAACGTGGTTTGGCGTACCGGTGCCAACAGTGCTACTGTACTGAAATTTACTGATGATGTGATCATCAACGATCAAAAAGTACCAGCCGGCGAATACGGCCTGTTCAGCATCCCGGGCCAGGACGAGTGGACCATCATCATCAGCAAAAAACCAAAACAGTGGGGGGCTTACACCTATAGCGATAAGGACGATCTGATGCGCTTCAAGGTAAAAACCGACAAGTTGAAAGACCTGGTAGAAACCATGACCTTAGATTTCATTAACGTTACCCCTACCACCTGCGACTTGCAAATGAAGTGGGAACATTCAGGCTTTGCATTCCATATCGTTACCGATATTGATGCTAAGGTAATGGCCCGTATCGATTCGGCTATGGGTACCGCAAGAAAACCATATTATGAATCGCTGATCTACTACTACAATAACAACAAGGATATGGACAAGGCTTTAGCCTGGGCCACCGAACTGGAGAAGAACCCCAACATGTCATCGTACGTATCTAAGTTATGGAAAGCCCGCATCCTGTTGCGCAAAGGCGATAAAGCCGGTGCTATAGCCGCGGCTCAGGCTGGTGTTGAAGCTGCCACTAAAGATAAAACAGATGAATACGTGCGCTTAAATAACGAGGTAATTGCGCAGGCGAAGAAATGACCGCTGATTTAGAATGATTTTGTGATTGTGCTGATTTTTTCGCGTTTTATTATAAATTTAAAGACCGCAATCGCGGTCTTTTTTGTTTAGTAGATGAGATCAATAAGTAGTATAATTATTATAGCTGCTGCAATACTGGCTGCAGCACATTTAGTGTTGTGGTATACGTTTTATGAAATGGGCCTAAACATCCCTGAATTTATACCAACTACTTCTATCAAAACAAATGGTCCGATAATTTTTATCATGATACTGACGGTCTTTATTATTTCTGAAAAGAAGATAGTGAAGCAAAACGCAAATATCAGCATACTTAAACTCACAGTACAGACTTTTGCTATAGGGGGAATAGCCGAAATAGTATTCCAATCGGTTAGATGTTACGTAGATGGTTTTTCGATGGAAGATTTTGTTATAGCCAATCTTGTAATGGCGGTATATCATTGGATAATAGCATTCCTGGTAGCGTATCAGCTAAAAACAAAGAAAACGGGAATGCTGGTTGTTTTTATAATAGTTATTGTGATCATAGCAAATGTGCTCAAATATCTGCGGGTCTGTTAAAATTCGAAAAAAAGCTTCGGGGGCTTTGCCTCCATCATTTGTGATTGCACCGATGAAATTATAAACCAGTAGAACCATGTGGGAATGTCCAAACTGTAACCAGCATTTCTTCAATAAAAATCAGTCCCATTCCTGCGGACAATATGCTATTGAGCATTTTTTATCCGGCAGATCAGCAATCGCGCAATCGTTATTCCATGAGTTTTTGGAAGCGTACAAGAGCATCGGCCCATACGAATTGCACCCGGTAAAAACACGGGTGGCCCTACTGGTAAAAATGCGCTTCGCCTCCATCAATAAATTAGGTACCGATTACTTAGATGGACACCTGGTAATGGTTGAACCGCATCCCAATGACACTATCTTTTACAAGATTGATAACCTGAACAACCGCTTTTTTGTACACCATTTCCGGCTGTACAATATGGCCGATATCACCCCGGAATTTAGAAGGCACATGGCTATAGCTTACAAGGTAGGCTTACGCGAACATGTAAAGTAAAAATTTAGACTTACGATTTTTAGAAACTTCGTAAGTCTGTGCCGAACCACATTTATTAATATATTTGGGCATCAAAAAAACTAAGCCATGTATAGCTTCTTTAAAAATTTCCATTCGGGTTTCAGGTATATCGTTTTTATACTGATTGTATTGGCCATTATCCAGGCGCTGGCCGGCTGGCTGGGCAAAAAACCTTATACCGAGGGTAACCGCAAAATGAATTTGTTTGCCATGATATCGGCGCACACCCAATTACTGATTGGTTTAGTGCTGTATTTTATAAGTCCATGGGTAAAGTTTACGGCCGATACCATGAAGGATCACGACCTGCGCTACTGGACGGTTGAGCACATTACCATGATGATCATTGCCATCGCGCTGATCACCGTTGGCCATAGCAAATCTAAAAAAGCCGCAACGCCCGAAGCTAAACATCGCGCTATCGCTATATTTTATACGCTGGCTACCGTTATTATTGTAGTGGCTATATTACAGAGTGGCAGGGGTTTATTTGGGATGAGCAGCTAACAATTATTTTTCAGAAAAAGTTTGCACTTTAATATTTATTTATATTTTTGCTATCCAATGATTCAAATCGCCCATAAATTAAGCTGGTGGCACCAATTAAATTGGCAGCCGGTAAATTTATGATCCTAAAATAACTAAGCGATTATAAACCTATTTGAGAACCCGGCGCACCATAGCCGGGTTTTTTCGTTATAGGCCCTCCCCAAAGCACATCAACAAATGAAAAAGATAAAAATAAACACTACCCATAAACGCCTGTTAGCCGATACCACTACGCCGGTGAGCATTTACCTGCGCCTGCGCGATGTATTCCCCAACGCCCTCCTGCTGGAAAGTTCGGACTATCACAGTCGCGAGAACAGCATGAGCTACGTTTGCTGCGAACCAATCGGCGGCTTAACCCTCACCGCAGGTGAACTGAACATTAAATACCCCGATGGCACGAAGGAAAACTACCAGCCCGGCCAGTTTGAATTGCTGGATAAGATAGACAGTTTCCTTGCCGCTTTTGAAACTACCGAGACGGGTTTGAAAATGATATCGAATGGCTTATTTGGCTATTTTACCCACGAAGCTGTAGAGCATTTCGAAACCATTAAATTGAAGCAGTCGGACGACACCGCGCGCCGTATCCCCGAGATGCAATATCATATCTACCGGTACATTATCGCTATCGACCACTTCAAGAACGAACTTTACATCTTCGAGAACCAAACCGGCGATGAGAACGATGGCCAGGGATTAGAAAAGATCTCGTACCTGATCCGCAATAAGAATTTTCCCGAATATCATTTTAAAACCGCGGGTACCGAGCAAAGCAACCTGACCAACGAGGGCTTTATGGCCATTGTGGAGAAGATGAAGCAGCACATTTACCGTGGCGATGTATTCCAGATCGTACCGTCACGGGCGTTCTCGCAGGAATTTAGCGGCGATGAGTTTAACGTTTACCGGGCGCTGCGCTCCATCAACCCATCGCCTTACCTGTTCTATTTTGATTATGGCGATTTCCGCATCTTCGGCTCATCGCCCGAGGCGCAGATCACGGTAAAGAATCGCGTGGCCAGCATATTCCCCATCGCCGGTACTTTTAAACGCAGTGGCGACGATGAGAAGGATGCCGAAATAGCACGCAAGCTGCAAGCCGACCCTAAAGAATCGGCCGAGCACGTGATGCTGGTTGATTTGGCCCGTAACGACCTGAGCCGCCATTGTACACAGGTAGAAGTGAAGGCTTTTAAAGAGGTGCAGTATTACTCGCACCTTATCCACCTGGTATCGCACGTGAGCGGTAACCTGCGCCCGGGAGTGTCATCGTTTAAAATAGTGGCCGATACTTACCCCGCCGGTACGCTAAGCGGCGCGCCAAAGTACCGGGCAATGGAGATCATCGACGAGAATGAAAACATTAAGCGCAGCTTTTACAGCGGGGCCATTGGCTACCTTGGTTTCAATGGCGATTTTAACCATGCCATTATGATCCGCTCGTTCCTGAGTAAGAATAACACGCTGCATTACCAGGCCGGTGCCGGTATTGTAGCCGATTCGATAGCGGAAAGTGAATTAAAGGAAGTGGATAATAAGATAGCGGCGCTAAGGAAAGCGCTGGAGATGGCTACGGAATTGTGATTAGAGGTTAGTAATTAGAGATTAGGAAAAACAAAATGACATTGAGAGGAGCAGAGCGGCGAACGCCTCACCTAAATCCTCTCCAAAGGAGAGGACTTAAGAAACTCTTTTAGAACCCTCTCCAAAGGAGAGGGCAGGGTGAGGCTTCTAAACGTAACTTCGTACCTCGCAATGACGTAATTAAATACAAAAATGAGCAAGATATTAATAATAGATAACTACGATTCTTTTACCTATAACCTGGTGCATTTGGTGAACGAGATTGGCCTGGAATGCGAAGTATGGCGCAACGACCAGTTTAAACTGGAGGATGTGGACGCGTTCGGCCGCATTATCCTTTCGCCAGGCCCGGGTATCCCATCCGAAGCCGGTTTGTTGTTGGATGTGATCAAAACGTATGCGCCAACTAAAAGTATATTTGGAGTATGTTTAGGCCAGCAGGCCATTGCCGAGGTTTTTGGCGGGACGCTGTACAATCTGAGCCGACCGATGCATGGTATTGCTACCCCAATTAAAGTAACTGATACCGAAGAGCAACTGTTTAAAGGCTTGCCGGCATCGTTCAAAGTTGGCCGTTACCACAGCTGGGTAGTATCGCGCGAGGGTTTGCCGGATAGTTTAAAGATCACAGCAATTGATGAAGCCGATAATTCAATAATGGCCTTGTGCCATAAAGAATACGATGTGCGTGGCGTGCAATTTCACCCCGAATCGGTATTAACCGAGTTTGGGAAGGAGATGATGCAAAATTGGTTATGCCCCCCAACCCCCTAAAGAGGGAGTGAATGTGCATATTTGCGCATATGCAGATGTGCAAATGATGAATTGATAGATGAATACATCCGAAATGGAAAATACGATATCCGAAATAAACACCCCCTTTAGGGGGCAGGGGGGCACCATCCTCGATAAAATAGTTATCCGCAAAAAAGAAGAAGTAGCTTTGGCCAAACAGCAGGTAAGCATTGCCCAGCTGGAAGCGGCCGAATATTTCAACAGGCAACCTTACTCGTTCCGCGAGTTTTTGTTGGATCCGGAACGTACCGGTATTATTGCCGAGTTTAAACGCCGCTCGCCATCAAAAGGCATTATTAACGATAAGGTGACGGTTGGAGAGGTAACCACTGGCTATGCCGCGGCAGGCGCATCGGCCATATCGGTATTAACGGATACCGACTTTTTTATGGGCCAGCCAGCCGATCTGTTAGCTGCCCGCCGCGTTAACAACATCCCCCTGCTGCGCAAGGATTTTATGATAGACGAATACCAGGTACTGGAAGCCAAGGCTTGGGGGGCGGATATCATTTTGTTGATTGCCGCCATCCTCACCCCTGCCGAGATCCAAACGCTGGCATCGCTGGCCAAAAGTTTGGGCTTGAATGTACTGCTGGAAGTGCATAACCTGGAAGAACTGCAGCGTAGCATTAACCCCAATGTAGATGCCATTGGCGTAAACAACCGTAACCTGGCCGATTTTACGGTATCGGTAGAAACATCGTTCCAACTGGCACAACATATTCCCGCCGAATTTATGAAGGTATCGGAAAGCGCTATCAGCGATACGGAGACCATTAAGCGATTGAAGACAGCTGGCTTTAACGGCTTCCTTATCGGCGAAAATTTTATGCGGCAGGAAGAGCCGGGCGCGGCAATGCAAGAGTTTGTGAAAGGATTGTAGGAAGGTCCGGAAGCAATTATATTTTAAATGTTCGATAAAGCTTATCCTTATCGAACATTTTCTTTTTGATGGTATATCGATTTTATCTCAATAACTAATTCATCGTACATGTAGAAGATATAATATTGATCCCCAATTAATAAAAGCGTATTTTCTGCATCCGTAGCGATACCACTTTGGGGTTGTTTTAGTAATAATTTTAGTCGTTTGTTCAACCCTTTAACAAATGCTTTTGAATATCTATCAGACAGGTTTCTTCTATTATTGAATTCAACTATTCGATTAATATCCCGAAAAGATTTTTCAGAAAAGACTATTCTTTTAGCCATTCTTCATATTTCTTTTCAAAATCTTCCATAGTGAAAACTCTTCCGTTTCTAATATCGTCTTCACCCTGCCTTATGCCCTCTTTCATATGTTCAGGAATAACAAAAACGTTTTTTTGGATAAGCAAATCATTAACCATCTCCAAAAAATGAGTGTCATTGAGATTATCTATCTTCTCGTGTATCGAATTTTTTAACTCCACCAGTGTCATAATATAAAGTTACTGCTTTATTTATTAATATCAACAAAACCCATGCCTACCCGGCTTAACAAAAAGCCAATCCGGCGAAGAACTTTTCTGCCCGTTAAACCAATTAGCTTTTATAACTTCATACCTGTAAACCAATTTACATCATGAAGAGAGTATTCCTGTTAACAGCCCTGGCATTTTGTGCCTTTAGCAGCCGGGCGCAATATGTTAGTCTTAACAAATCCGAACTGGGCAAGTTGAAGCAGCTTTGCAGCACCGACGCCTCGGCAAAAGCCCGCCTGGCCGAATGGCAAAAGGCCGCCGATGGCGCGCTGAACGATACACCTAACCCCATTGATACCATCCACACCGAAGGCCGCCTGCAAGGCGACCCGAAGAAGACCGCCAGTTGGGAATCCTTTAAAGATATGCGCAAGATGTATGCGCTGGCGCTCATTTACCGTTTAAATGGCGATAAGAAATACCTGAACAAAGCGGTGGAGTTTTTAGCGGCCTGGTCGCAGAAGAACGTACCCAACGGCGACCCGATTGACGATACCAACCTTGATCCGGCGGTTGAAGCTTATGATTTTATTAAGGCTGATGTTGATGCCGCTAATAATAAGCTGATCACCGCCTGGCTGGCCCAAACCGCGCAGATGGAGATCAACAAGATGAAGAAGGGCCGCGAGACATCGTACAATAACTGGCACTCGCACCGCCTGAAAGAAGTGGGCGAGATAGGCTTTGCCATTAACGATAAAAAGTACATCGACTTCGCTGTTGACGGCATAAAGGAACAGATAGGCAAAAACCTGCTGCCCGATGGATCGAGTATTGATTTTAAGCTGCGCGATGCCCTGCACTACCACACTTACGATCTGGAGCCGCTAACCAAGCTGGCCATTATTATTAAACGTGCTACCGGCACCGATTTTTACAACTACGAATCGCCCGGGCAAACATCCATTAAAAAATCAACCGATTGGCTGGTGCCGTTTATCAGCGGGGCCAAAACCCACGGCGAGTTTGTGAACAGCACCGTAGCCTTTGATAAAAAGCGCGCAGCTAACGGTGAGAAGGGCTATGTGGCCGGTACACTGTTTGAGCCAAAAAACGGCATTGGCGCGCTGCTGCTGGCCGAATACTTTTTCCCCGATGCTATTAACCTGATACAAAAAGTAAAAGGCACCAGCGAGAACTATCCCGATTGGCAATTGGTGCTGAATAAGGTAAAGCGGTAGCTTAAAAATTTGTGATTGCGAGCGATAGCGCGGCAATCTTGTAGTTAGCAGAGGCCTCACCTAAATCCTCTCCAAAGGAGAGGACTTCAGAAGTTTTAGAACCCTCTCCTTTGGAGAGGGCAGGGTGAGGCTTTCGTCGCTATCGCTACTCGTACCAATAAGATTCGCGACTACTTCGCATCATTTACTTCCAGCCAATGCCCGTCGGTATCCTGGAAATAAATTTGCTTTACGCCGTCCACCCGGGCGGTGATCTCGCCGGTTTTACCGGCCGCGTTTTCAAACTTAATGTCCCGCTTCTGCAGCGCTTTCACAAACTCTTCTACCGACGGCACACTGAAGCACAGGTGTTCGTTCTTCTCGTAATGATCTTTGGTTTTTGGGCCTTTTATTACATGCAGGTATGCGCCGTTCCCAAGGCTAAACCAGGTATGCTTGCCATCGTGAAATGGCTCGGGGACGATTTCCAGTCCGAAAAGGGTTTTATAAAAATCGGTGGCTTTTTGCAGGTCGTCTACCAGTATGGCAAGATGGTCCATACGGGCTACGGCTTTTTGCTGGGCCAAGACATTTTTTGCTGGGCAAAGCAGGGCTATCACTAAAATAATCGGGGCTAATAACTTTTTCATAAATAGATGGGTTTATGCAGCAAGATGGGCAAAATATTTGATTTTTAGGATGATGAAAATCATCTATGAAAGAAGGTTGCTTTAAAATAAAGACTGTGATTTGGCTAAAGCCATTTACCTGTTTTATATCAACCGCCCCCTAAAGGGGACTGCAATGAAATATAGAATCCCGGATGGTTAACCGTATTCATTGCCGTTGGCTTTAGCCAACGGTTTAATGGAAGTAACAGTAGGGCTTTAGCCCAAATTAGCTAAATGAATTGTACCGAAATCAGCCGGGATTGCTTTTCATCAAGTAAATCCCGGGGTTCATGTAAATTTTTATAGCACGTTGTTCCGATTATCTTTTTTCGTGATGAAATTAAAAATCACCTGAAAAGAAATATGAAGGATCACAACAACGAACACGCGAATGATGCCCACAGTGATGGCATCGACCGCCGCGGATTTTTAGAATGTATGGCCTGGGCCGGTACCGGCGTATTGTGGATGATGACCGGTGGCGTGCTGAAGTCATTCGGTATGAGCCAGATGATAGATCATACCACCGGCAACCTGAAAAGCGGATTGGTAATGCCGAAGTCGGATTTTAGCTTTGTGCAGATCAGCGATAGCCATATCGGCTTTAACAAAGCTGCTAATCCTGATGTGGTGGGCACGCTGCAAGTAGCCATCGATAAGATCAACGCTATGCCAACGCGGCCATCATTTGTACTGCACACCGGCGATATCACCCACCTGGCCCAGGCCGATGAGTTTGACACGCTGGAGCAGGCACTGAAAAGCGTAAAGACCGAAAAGATCTTCTACGTTCCCGGCGAGCATGACGTAACAGATAACGGCAAGTTGTATTTAGAGCGCTTTGGCAAAGGCACCAAAGGCGATGGCTGGTACAGTTTTGACAGTAATGGCGTACACTTCATTGGTCTGGTGAATGTAACCAACCATGTAGACGGCGGCCTTGGCTACCTTGGTGCCGAGCAAATTAAATGGCTGGAGGCTGACCTGAAGCCGCTATCTGCCAGTACACCTATCGTGGTATTTGCGCATATCCCCATGTGGGCCATTTACCCGCAATGGGGTTGGGGTACCGAAGACAGCGCCCAGGCATTGGCATTGTTAAAACGCTTCGGCTCGGTATCGGTACTGAACGGACATATCCACCAAACCATCCAAAAGGTAGAGGGGAATATCACGTTCCATACCGCTAATTCAACCGCGTTCCCTCAACCGGCTCCCGGCGCCGCTCCATCACCCGGACCAATGAAGGTGCCTGCCGAAAAACTACGCAGCATGCTGGGCCTTACCAGCGTAAACTACGTAGAGCATAACAGCACGCTGGCCATAACCGATATCCCACTGATAAAACCCGAATAAGCATTGAAGAACCTGTTATTTATAGCGGTGGCTGCTCTAACTATACATACAGCCGCCGCCCAATACAAACCCGACGACAAGGCATCGTCGGTACAATTTACCATCGGCAATTTAGGCTTTGATGTAAAGGGGAAGTTTACAGGCTTGCAAGGCAGCATCAACTTTGATGAACACCAGCCCGCCAATGGCAACATTGATATCACTATTGATGCCGCAACCGTTAACACAGATAACAGCCTGCGCGATAAGCACCTGCAGGAGGATAGCTATTTTGATGTGAAGAATTACCCGCGCATCCATTTTGTGTCTGCTAAAATTACACCGGCAGGCAAGGCAGGAAGCTATACCATGAGCGGTAAGCTAACTATTAAAAACACCACTAAAGATATCTCGTTCCCTTTTACCGCAACACCCGGTAGCAACGGGCTCTCCTTTAAAGGCACATTCAAAATTAACCGTAAGGATTTTGGGGTTGGCGGTACCAGTACCATCAGTAATGAGTTGACGGTTGCTTTGGATGTGGTGGGAGTTAAGGGGTAGTGGCGCCCGGAAGCAGGGAGACCGGGCTATTACTCTCAAAAGGGGAATTAACAAATAACAAATGATCAGACTAAATAAAAAACACCTCGTCATAGCCGGCTTCGGCGCGGTTATAGCGCTTTGCGTTGCCGCCACACCGGCCAAACCAACCGAGGTAAAATATACCAACCTTAAGGTGCTGCCAAAAAATATCAGCCCGAAGGAATTACAGGGGATGATGGTAGACGATTTCCAGGATGGCCTGGGCGTTACCTGCAACTTTTGCCACGCCAACGCCGCCGATGGCCACGGGCTTGATTTTGCCAGCGATGCCAAGCCTGAAAAGGAAATTGCCCGCGCCATGATGCGCATGACCATCGGCCTGAATAAAAAATACTTTAAAGTGAAGCACCCTAAGCTGGGTACCGACGCGCTGGTGGTTAACTGTAACACCTGCCACAAGGGCCAGGCCTTTCCGGATGGTGCGGAACCGAAATAATTGTAATTTTGGCTACGGCGCTATTTACTCACCCGGTCATCGCTACGCTTGACCACCCTCTCTTGCCTTTGGCAAAAGAGGGGGATGGCTTATCAGATATAGCTCCTGCCGGCTGCCGCGCGCAGCGAAGAGCGGGCCGACAAGCGAAGCAACGTCGGGGTGAGTAAGGCCGCTATGCTAATCGATACATAACAACAAGCACTTGAAAAAGAACCCGTTGCTATATCATTTCCTGTTTTGGCTGATGGCATACATCTTTTGGGTGTTTGTTTTCCGCAACAGTACGCTGGTGCTTACGCATGCCATCACCATACAGTTTTGTTACCTGGTATTCATCGCCGCCAATTTTTACTTTAACACGCTGTACACTATCCCGCAATTGCTTAACAAAAAGCAATACGTAAAATTCGGGGCGTGTTTTTTATTAGGGATAGCGGTTACAGCGGTGTTAAGGGTGCCGGTATCGTGGCTGGTAATGACCTATCTGTTCAGGGTAAATACCGGCCACTTCAATATCGTAACCGTATTTTTCGATTCATTCGTCAACATTCTGTTTTGGGTGGCCTGCATCCTGGCCGCGAAGCTGGTGGCCGAAAAGATCCGGTCGGAGATGTATATTGAAAAGATAGAAAAGGAAAAGGCCGCTAACGAACTGAACTTTCTGCGGGCGCAATTTAACCCGCACTTTTTGTTTAATTCCATCAATTCCATTTATGGGCATATCGACAAAGGCAACAAACCCGCACGGGAGATGCTGCTAAAATTCTCGGAAATGCTGCGTTACCAATTGTACGAATGCAACGTGGAGCAGATAGAACTGGACCGCGAGCTTAACTATATTAAAAATTATATCGACCTGCAAAAAAGCCGTATAGATGAGCGAATCCGCGTATCCTTTTGCGATGGCAATATCAGCGGCAGCCTAAAGATCGCCCCCCTGCTGCTCATCACCTTTATAGAGAACGCCTTTAAATACGTAGGTTATAACGATGACCGCGATAATTCCATCAGCATTGAATTGGGCCATAAGGATAACCGGTTGATATTTCACATTGTAAATACTAAGGATGCTTTTATCAGCCGCGAGGAGGGTTCATCTGGCTTAGGTATTGCCAACTCCCAACGCCGGCTGGAACTGCTTTATCCCGGCAGGCACGAATTAAAAATTGACGACCGCGAAAACACCTACGCTGTAACCTTAACCCTGTTTGACGCATGAAACTGAAATGCCTGATCATAGACGACGAGCCGATTGCCCGCAAATTGTTGCAGGAGTATATCGAGGAGACCGACTTTTTAGAATTGGTCGGCACTGCCGTTAACCCGCTCAAGGCTACCGGGCTGATCAACAGTATGGCCATCGACCTGATCTTTCTGGATATCAACATGCCCAAAATGAGTGGTATGGAGTTCCTGCGCTCGGTGCCGAACTTGCCAATGGTGATTATGACCACCGCCTACGGCCAATACGCGCTTGATGGCTTTGAACTGGCCGTGGTTGATTACCTGGTGAAACCGTTCTCCTTAGAGCGTTTCCTGAAAGCCACGCAAAAGGCATTCGAGTTGAAGACTTTGAAAGACAACAAGGCTGCTCCTGCCAATACCGAAGCCGATCATTTTTTTATTAAATGCGATGGCAAACTGGAGAAGATAGTTTACAACAATTTGCTATATGTGGAGGCCATGGCCAATTACGTGGTGCTGCACACGGTTAATGGCAAACTCATTGCCTACCTTACCATCAAAGGCATATTGGAAAAACTCCCAACGCCGCAATTTATGCAGGTACACAAAAGCTACGTGGTAAACGCGCAGCGCATCAACACCATTGATGGCAATACCCTGCACCTGGGCGATGCCCGCATCGCCATGGGGTCAAGCTATGCCGATGGGGTGATGGGGCATTTGTTAAAGGATAAGTTTTTTAAGCGGTAGGGGCCCATCAATAGTCCGTCATCCTGAGCGATAGCGAAGGATCCCAAACAAGCAGAGCGGCTTGCAAAGTCGGGGATCCTTCGCTATCGCTCAGGATGACGGTTTGGTTGAATTACTACATATCCCCCTTATCCATATGTATCCCCGATCCCGTCAACTTACTCGGCCCATAAAACAAGCCATACTTAGGCTTAATACCATAAGCCTCCTTTAACCGCTGATGCAAAGCGTCGGACTGCTTTTGCCCGTTCACCATCAGCACTTCATCATCCAAACCAAACCAATCTACATCAGCGGCGCTGGCTACTACTTTCTCCTGCACTAATACCGTTATCACACCCCGAACCCGGGCCTGGTCGGCTGAATTATCCGGGCCGCGGGGAATATGCTTCTGTGGCTTTTGTTGATGCCAGGCCAAGCTGTCGGCGATCTTTACATATGATCCTTTTTTCTCAAACCCCGGCCCCGGCGTCTTGCTCTTCGCGTTAGCCTGCTTAAACGCTTGCAGCGAGTCATTGTTCATTTTGGTAAATTTGTTGTTCGCTTTACCGGCGCGGGCCATCTTCATTTGCTCCAGGTCGCGGGCGCGCTGGTCCTGCATTTTAGCTGCACCATCGGCTTTGAAGTTTTCCTTTTTTTGATGGATCCGTTTAAAGCTATCGTTAAAGTATTGAAGCAGTCCCTGGTAATTACCCAAATCCTGCTCGGCGGTTTTAACGCCGTTAATTTCGAGCGCGATAAGGCGGTTGTTCTCCACTTTTGCATAGTAATGCGTGCCTTTGTTATCCAGTATATCCATCTCCTTATTGGCGCTGTCGGCATTGGTTTTCCTGAATTTTATACTGGTGATGGCCGGCAGGGTATCGGGCTTAAATGATTGCGGGATACTATCAACCGGGGCGTTCATCAATCGGGTTTTAGGCGCGGATATTTTGACGATATGCCTTGCCTCCGGCAATTCCGCAGGTTGATTGGGGTGCAACACTGCGGCCACATGCTTTTTAATAAAAGCGGCGCCGTGCCTTATCTCACTGTTGGCTTTAGGCACAAAGGTGCAGATGCAGAGCAGGATCATCCCGCTCAACAACACGATCTTTTCGCCCGGGTTTAGCTTTTGATTTTCCTTATTGACCATGCGGCGCAGGCGGTTCATCAGCGAATGCTTACGGAGACTGAGACCTATGGCAAACTTACCCCAAGTTGCTTCGAAGTTTTGGAAGGCCATCAGCGCCTCTAAATAATTGCGCTTTTGCTGCACCTGTTCCAGCACTATATCGTCGCAGCAGTTCTCGCGTTCCTCGCGGATGAGTGCCGACAACCACCAGATGGCCGGGTTAAAAAAGAATACCGTTTCGACGACACTTTGCAGAATGTTCACCAAATAATCGCGGCGCAGGATATGTGCCAGCTCGTGCAAAATGATGGTATCGATCTGTCCGGGCGGCAATTGCAGCAGCATGCCAGCCGGCAGCAGGATCACGGGCTTAAGGTAGCCGATGGTCACCGGCACTTTCACCAGTTCCGATTCTAATAAGGTCACCCGGTTGCGGACCCCCAGCTTTTGGCTCAGGATATTAACGGTATGCTGCCACTCCCCGGCAATGCCCGTAATACCGGTGTTTTTTACTTTTTGCACATACAGCAATTCGCGGCAAAGCTTAATAGCTTTAAATACGAAGCAGAGCAGCCAAATAGTAAATATCCATCCCGAAAAACGGTTAAATACGTTTACAACATTCCCGTAGCTTATGCCATGAGCAACTGCTACGGCCTGCCCCTGCGGGGTGCCGGTCCCGCTTGCGACGGTAAGATTACCATTAGCCGCCGATTGGACAGGCACATCACTGATCTCCCACAAAAAGGTAAAGCCGCAGGCCGCTACAAAAAGCACCAGTAGGGCGCAAAGTAAATTGTAGCGCATGTTGGCCGTAGCGTTTTTTGTAAGCGCAATGACCAGCCCGGCCAGGGCGGCTACCACCAGGCCGATCCAAAGCGAGTGGACCAGCGTCCAGCAAACGGCTTTAATGGTTTGATCGGAAAAGTAGGCAGAGAAAAAGTGATTGTCCATAATCGTGTTTATTGTTGATCCATTTTTTTGATCAGTTCCTTAAATTCTTCCATCTCCTGCGGCGATAGTTTTTTATCGCCCAGCAGTTGCATCATCAGGCTACCCGCCGATCCGTTGAAGATGGTATCCACCACCCGATCCAGCAACACGCCCTTCGTTTTGCCTTCCTCAATAGCGGCCCAATAGATGTGCTTCATCTGGCTTTCGTCTTTTTTCAAAAAGCCTTTTTCCACCATAATCTGCATCAGCTTCAGGGTCGACATGTAGATCACCTCGCGGGTCTCCTGGTTCAGTTGGTCGTTCACAAAGCGCGCGGTCGATGGGCCATTCTTCCAAAGGATCTGCAAGATCTCCAGTTCAGATTTGGTAGGCTCGGTAGTTGTATTTTTATCTTTTTTGTTCTTCATAAAACAATAATAAGAAATATTTCTTATGATAGCAAGCCAACTGTTTTACAACAGGTAGGCTTTCATAATTACGCCCGCCTGTGCAGGGGGCCTGTTATTGGTGATCCCCTTCAATACCTCCATCAATCCCGTAGCATCCACTTTTTTGCCTGTTTTGGGCGGCTTCACCACATCGGTGGCGATCACCATATCGGTTACCTTAGTCGCCTTCCAGGTAATGTTATCGTGTGGCAGCGCCACTTCCAGTATCATTCCCGGCAATCCGTCAAAGCTTTCGGGGCCGCCCTGCACATGGATCTTTTCGGTAAAAAAGGCCACCACATATATCGAATCCATCATCAGTCCATTGGCGCGGCGACAGGGGTATCCGGCTATTTCGCGCGTTTCACCTGTTATCTTCCATTTTATTTTGCGGGTGCTGTCGCTTAGCAAAAAGTTATCGCCCATTATATCCTTTTGTATGGTTACTGTTCCGGCTGTGTGGTCGGTATAAACGATGTTGTTTTGGGCCGATGAGGGGATCTCGAAGCCTTGCCCCTTTACAGAAGAGCGATCTACCGGCGTAAACAGCGTTTTATTGCCGGCAAAGCTGAGCGTACTTTTCAGGGTTTTAAACTGCGGATTGCTTACCTGGTATTGCTCCAATAGGTCGCGCTCGTTGCCGGAGGCAAACTTCCCGGTGATCTGCCCTTTGCGGATGAGGGCGTAGGCGTTCACGGTTTTATCAAACTCGATAGTGCCGTTAACGGTGAACCGGGCCTGCTGGGCGAATACGCCGCTGAAACAGGTTAAAATACAGATTATGGCTATGCTGATCTTTTTCATCGTTTTACTTCTTTTGAGGGCTTGCGCCTATTTTGTTAAAATCCCAGGTGAGCGAGAACATCAGGTAACGCCTGATGCCGGTGGTATTGCTTTGGGTGATGCTGTTGGCCGTGATAAAGCGACTATAGTTGGCGTTTTGGTTCAACAGGTCGTTTACCGTGGCTGCTAACTTCAGGCCGTTGTCTTTAAAAAACGCTTTGGATATGGAAGCGTTCCAGATCATGCGGCTTTGCGCCGTGAAGCTGGCCGTGGCGGCAGTGTAGTTATAATTGTAATCGGTACTTACCTGCAATTTAGCGGGCAGATAAACAGAGGCCACCGCGTCGGAATAAATCCCCCAGGCATTATTATTACCCCGCTGCTGTAGCGAGATCTTGTTTACCGTGTAATTTGGCGCGAATACAAACTGGAAGTAGTGCGCGTTGGCCTTCGACTTATGAAATTCGGCCACCCAGCCGTAGCTGTACGCTTCGGATTTGTTCAGCACGTTGTTAATATAGTTATAACTGATGTTGCCCGTTGTGTTAAACTCCAGGCTCATACTGGTGTTAATAGGGGCTATCATCATATAATAATTGGTGTTTAAATTATACCTGAACGGGGTTTGCCCCTGCAGGTTAAGGTATTGGGTGATGGTTTTCCCGGTGGCATCGGTAGTGATATTGTTAACAACGGCGTTAGATACCAGGTTGTAACCACCGCCAACGCTTACTCCATGGTTGCTGATAGACCGGTAAAGCCGGTAATTGAACTTGAAATTATTGCTGAACGATGCCTTAAGATCGGGGTTGCCTAAGACGATATTCAGCGGATCGTTATTGATACGCACCGGCTGCACCTGATCGATGGTGGGTTGTATGGTATTTCCGTTATAACTCATCGAAAAGCTGGCCTGTTGCGATGCCTTGTACTGGTAGTTTACCTGCGGTGCCAGGTTAATAAAATCGCGGCGATAAATATCGTTGCTGTTCAGGTTCACCTGTTTAAAATCAACCTGCGATACCTTACTGCCGAAAGTCAATATGGTTTTGTTTTGGTGATAATTGAACACCGCGCCTGCCTGGTTAGTGAACTGGTTAAAACGATAGTTGTTGCTGAAAGTTGTGTTCAGCAGGTTGTAATTTCCCGGCATTGACGCATCAAACGTTTGGCGGTCGGCGCTGCTGTTGTTCATGCCCAGGCCATAGTTAAATATCAGGGCCAGCACCTTGGATAGTGGTTCGGTATAGGTGGCATTGCTGCTCAATAACGAACTGGTAACATCGGTAGTTTTATACTGGTCGATGCGCCGGGTACTGTCCTTGCCACCAGTCGTGTTATAAAAATCGATGACCGAATTTTGGTAGCCATTGCTTTGGTTGCGGTTATAGGCTTCGTTTACGTTCCACGAGAATGTACGGCCCGGCCTGCGCATCCGGTGCGTATACAGCACACCCGCGTTAAAGATGCCGGTATTGCCGGTGTTATTATTGCTTTGCACGTTGCTGTTGAGCAGGTTGCTGCTGCCGTTGGTTGTTGTGCTTAGGTAATTGCTGCGGGTAGTCGCGTTTTTCAGGGTACCATCTACCATCACTTTAATGCCCGATGCCGAATCGGGGTTAGCCTGGAAGGCCGCGTCCAGCTTTTGGCGGAACGCCGAGTTATCAAAATTGCGGCTGGTGTTATTGTTCTGATCGCCGGTGGGCAGGTGCTGCTCGGTTGATGTATTGGTTACCCCGTTGGTGGCCAGGTAGCCGGCCTTATAATTAGTGTTAATGATTTCCTTGTTGTTGTTCCACTTACCGTCGTAATGCAGCCCGCCGGTACGGGCAACAGGCAGGCCGCGACCATTGTAGGTACCATAAGCGCCGTCCTGCTCATCAGCCAAAGTCGCGGGTACGATCACCACATCCCCCACTTGCACATTATTGCCGCCCGAGCCGAGGCGGCTATTATCGCCTTGCCCCAAATTGATTTTGCCGTTATTGGCCGCGGTGGCGTAAGCGGCATATTTCTCGCCAGGTTTAAAGTGATTGTATAGCCCCTGCGCCTGGTAAAAGTTTTGGCTGCCGATACCTGCATCTACCTTACCAAACATGCCGTTGTTTTTATCGGCCCGCAACTTTACGTTGATGGTTTTGGTTTTCACGCCGTCGTCGATACCGGTAAAGGTAGCCTGGTCGCTTTTTTTATCATACAGCTGGATCTTGTCCACCATATCGGCCCGGATGTTTTTGGTGACCAGCGTCGGATCATCGCCAAAAAATTCCTCGCCATCCAGCAGCACCTTGTTCACACGCTCGCCGTTGGCGGTTATCTTTCCGTCCTTGTCTACTTGTATGCCGGGGAGTTGCTTCAGCAGGTCTTCCACCTTGTCGTTGGGCTGTATCACGTAAGCCCGGGCTTTAAACTCGGTGGTATCGCCCTTTATTTTGATGGCGGTTACGCCTCCCTTGATGATCACCTCGTTCAGCAGGCGCGATTTTAATTGCATGCTGATGGTGCCGAAATCGAGACCGGCATGCGCTGCATCTAAAGAGAAGGGTTCTACATAATCGGCATAATCCGGATAGGTGGCCATCAGGATATAGTTACCAGCCGGCAGATTGTTAATGCTGAACCCTCCGTCCGCGGCAGCGTAAATAAATTTAGTGAGAATGGAATCTTTGGCGTTCAGCACATAAACCGTGCTGTTGAACATTTTGGTACGCAGAGCGGTATCGGCCAGGTTACCCTTTATGGCATATCCCTGCTGGGCCGAGGCTGATTGCGTGAAGCAGGATATCAGGATAACGGTACACACCAAGCACCGTTTGAACAGGCTGATAGCAAGGGCATTAGAACGTGAGATAGGTTTCATGTCGACAAACATAAGAATAGTTTCTTATGTTCAAAACGATTTTACGAGAGTGAATGATAATTTGCTGATATACAGCGAAATAAAAATAAGAAAAAATTCTTATCTGTGAAAAAACATTGAAAAAATTGAATCCTTTAAGCCAGGAAATGGTGGAATAAATTCCGTGTAACATGTTTACAAGGGATTTTAAAGACAAAGCATTTATAATCAATTATTTATAATGAAAACAGGGTTAAATTATGTTACATTGTGTTAACTTTTTTTGTCACCCGGCTGGAGCTTAGCGATGGGTTTCAAACCCATCGCTATTAGAGGGTATGCCGGGTTTACTCACCCGCCCAAGCTCAGCTATGGGCGGGTGAGTAAACGCCGTATGCTTGGGACATCGCTATCGTAACCTAAACTTTTATATTTTTTTAACGTTACCTTTGTACCGAGAATATTTTATTAATGAAGCAAAAATTTTATGATACTGCTGTGAAGCAGGAGAAAGTGGTACTGGTGGGGATCATCACACCGGGGCAATCGGACGAGCAAACCAAAGAGTACCTGGAAGAACTTGAGTTTTTGGTGATGACCGCCGGCGGGTTAACCGTGAAGACATTTACCCAGCGCATGCAAAAGCCCGACCGGGCCACCTTTGTGCATTCGGGTAAGCTGGAAGAAATTCGTGATTATGTAAAATCGGAAGAGATAGATATTGTGGTATTTGATGATGAACTGTCGCCATCGCAACTGCGTAACATCGAGAACGAACTACAGGTGAAGATATTGGACCGCAGTAACCTGATCCTGGATATATTTGCCAACCGCGCGCAAACGGCCCAAGCCAAAACCCAGGTAGAGCTGGCCCAGCTGCAATACCTGCTGCCCCGCCTTACCCGCTTGTGGACGCACTTAGAGCGCCAAAAGGGTGGTATCGGGATGCGTGGCCCGGGTGAATCGCAGATAGAAACGGACAGGCGTTTGATCCTGAACAAAATATCGCTGTTAAAAGAACGCCTTAAACTGATAGACCGCCAAAACGAAACACAGCGTAAAAACCGCGTAGCTTTGGTGCGTGTGGCACTGGTGGGTTATACCAACGTGGGTAAATCAACCATTATGAACATGCTGTCCAAATCGGATGTTTTTGCCGAGAACAAGCTGTTCGCTACGCTGGATACTACGGTGCGCAAGGTGGTGATAGAGAACCTGCCGTTCCTGCTGTCGGATACCGTAGGTTTTATCCGCAAGCTGCCACACCATTTGGTAGAGTGTTTTAAATCGACATTGGACGAGGTGCGCGAAGCCGATATCCTGGTGCACGTAGTGGATGTATCGCACCCCAACTTCGAGGATCAGATCAACACCGTTAACGAAACCCTGAAGGACCTGGGCGCCATCGATAAGCCGATGATCACCGTGTTTAATAAGATAGATGCCTACAAACCGCAGCCCATTCACCCTGAAGATCCCACCGAGCCGATGAGTTTGGAAGATTTTAAACAAAGCTGGATGGGTAAGAACAGCAACCCGGCCATCTTTATCTCGGCTACTAAAAAGGAAAATGTGGATGAGTTCAGAAAGCTATTGTACGATAAGGTGATCGCCATCCATACGGCGCGTTATCCTTACGATCAGTTGTTGTACTGAGTATAGACTCCCCCCGACCGCGCTTCGCTGGTCGACCCTCTCTTCGCTGCGCGAAAAGAGGGCAGAAGCAATATCGAACAATCTTGTCCCCTCTTCCAGCGCAGCGGAGAGAGGGTGGTTGGGCGTAGCCACGACCGGGTGAGTTAAATGGCCGGCCTGCGTATGGGGTATTCGCCGTTTTTGTTAATATGGTGGTATAAAAGGTTAGAAATAGTTAATTTTATAACAACTATTGCAGCTAATTTGCAATCGATAGGTGAACTAACATCCATCAAACCAATTAAGCCATTTAAAGAACCAACCATATATGAAGAACAGATCGAACCGTATTATTTTATCGTTAGCCGTAGTGGCCCTCTCGCTGGGCAGCGCCAGCGCGCAAAAACTGAATACCCTAACCGCCAAGGAAAAATCCGAAGGCTTCACCATGCTATGGGATGGCAAAACCACCACCAATTGGCGCGCGATATACAAAGATAAATTCCCCGATAAGGGCTGGGACATGAAAGACGGCGAACTGACCGTACAAAGCTCAAACGGCCAGGAAGAGGGCCTTGGCGGCGATATCGTTACCACTAAAGAATATAGCGCCTTTATCTTAAAATTTGATTTCAAGCTAACCGACGGTGCCAATAGCGGTGTTAAATATTTTGTAACCGAGCTGGAAAAAACCGATAAATCAGGCATCGGCCTGGAATACCAGGTGCTTGACGACGAAAAACACCCAGATGCCAAACTGGGCCGCGATGGCGACCGTAAGCTGGCATCACTGTACGACCTGATCCCATCAAACAAACCGGCTTCTATTATCAAACCCATTGGTGAATGGAACAGCGGCGAGATCCGTGTTTACCCTAACAACCACGTAGAGCATTGGCTGAATGGTACAAAAGTGTTATCGTACGAGCGCGGTTCGAAAGAATATAAGGACTTAGTTGCCATCAGCAAATACAAGGTTTGGAAGGATTTTGGCCAGGCCGCCAAAGGCCATATCCTGCTGCAGGACCATGGCAATAAGGTATCATATCGTAATATCAAGATCAAAGAGTTGAAGTAAACAACACTAAAAATACCACCATAGCGATGGGTTTGAAACCCATTGCTACCTGATAACGATGCGGATGGGAGCAAGATCAAGATCGTGTGTTTTGATAACCTTATGTTACGTAGCACTGTTTTTACCCGCCAGCGCCCAGGTAAACAAATACCATATTACCGGTTACTCGCAGGGTACCACCTATCAGCTTACCTATTACGCGGCCGATAGCACGGTTACACAAAGCCAAACCGATAGCCTTTTAGCCACGCTGGACAGGGCGGTTTCCTTGTATCAGCCCCACTCGCTTATCTGCAAGTTCAACAGTTCAAAAAAAGGGATCCGCATTGATGAGCATTTTAAGATACTGATAAAAAAGGCCATCGAAATAAACCATGCCACCGGTGGTTTGGTTGATGTAACCGTGAAACCACTGGTTGATGCCTGGGGGTTTGGGGTGAAGAAGCCGGCACAATTTCCCAACGCGGCGCAAGTAAAGGCATTGTTGAAAAACGTCGGTACGGATAAGATTTGGCTGCAAGGCAATTACCTGCATAAAAAACTGCCGGATGTACAGATAGACCTGAACGGCATTGCGCAGGGCTACGCTGCCGATCTGTTGGCGGGCATGTTGGAACGGCACCATATATACAATTACGTAACCGAAATTGGCGGCGAACTGCGCATCAAAGGCCATAAACCCGATGGCGAGGCGTTTAAGATAGGGATAGAAGCTATTGATGATAACGACATTAACCCATCCCCGCTCCGTAAAATTATCGAACCGGGCGACGGCGCGGTAACCACATCGGGCAATTATCGTAAACATTTGGAGGCAGGAGGGAAGCAGATATCGCACATTATGGATGCTAAAACCGGCTACCCGACACATAACGATGTGATCAGCGTTACGGTTTGGGCGCGGGATGGTATTACGGCCGATGGTTATGATAATGGCTTTGTTGCAATGGGATTAAAGCGATCGCTGCAATTTTTACAGAAAAGAACCGATATTGGGGCTTACATTATTTACCAAAAACCCAATGGCGCCGTTGCCGATACAGTTACGGCAGGCTTCAGGGGATATAAAAAAGAGAGATAAGAAGATAATGGAACGACGCATTTTTATTAAACACACCGGGATAGTTGCCGGTGGATTGTTGTTGAATAAAACACCGGGCATTTTAGGATTGAACGATGAAGCAGGTGTAGTACGCATAGCTGTGATCGGCTGCGGCGACCGTGGCAAGGGTGTGATGGGCGTAGCCTTAAAATCGCCGGATAAATTTAAAGTAACGGCTATTTGCGATGTGCTGGACTTTCGCTTAGCCGAAGCGCAAAAGATGAACAAGACCAGCGAACCATGGAAAACCTATACCGATCATCGCCAATTGTGCGATGACAAGAATGTGGACGCGGTGATCGTAGCTGTTCCGCTGAATATGCACTACCCTATTGCGGTGGATGTGTTGAAAGCCGATAAGCACCTGTACCTGGAGAAAACCATGACCTATAACATCGAACAGGCGCTTAACCTGGTGAAGCTGGTAAAAAGCAGGCCAAAGCAGGTGGTGCAGATCGGGCACCAGTACCGTTACTCGCCGCTGTATTACAGGGTTAAGGAGATGATCAATAAGGGATATCTGGGCAAGATCAGCCAGGTAGATTGCCGATGGGACCGCAACGCCAACTGGCGCAGGCCGGTGCCTAATCCCTCGCTTGAAAGGCAGATCAATTGGCGGATGTACAAGGAATATTCGGGCGGACTGGTAGCCGAACTGCTATCGCACCAGATAGATTTTATTAACTGGGCGTTTGATACCCATCCCGAAGAATTTACAGCCACCGGTGGCATCGACGTGTTTAAGGATGGACGTGAAACTTACGATAACGTACAGGTAATGCTGCGCTATCCAGAGCAAGGCATGATCGGCAATTTCGGCGCCACCTGTGGTAACTCGCGCGATGGCTACCTGTTTAAAATAAAAGGCACAAAGGGCACCGTATCACTGCTAACCGATCAGGGCATGTTCTATCCCGAAAAGGACGTGCTGAAAGGTAACGATGTGGTGGATGGTGTTACCGGCGCAACCCGCATTGTATGGAATAAGGAAGGCGGCAGCCCTATCCTGCCCGAGCCAACCAAAGACGGCACCTGGTATGCCCTGAACGATTTCTACAGCAAGATAGGATCGGGCAAATTACCAGACTCGAACATCTATACTGGCGCCCGAACGGCAGTTTGTGTGGCGCTGGCCAACCAGGCTTTGTATGGTAAGCAGATGGCGGTGTGGAAGAAGGAATATAACGTGTAAGGAAATCAAAAAAAGCCGCTTCTCACAAAGGCGGCTTTTTTATTACCGTTCCAAAAAAGGGCGATTTTACGGTAATAAAAACATCGTAGAATTGTGATATTGCTTGATACAAATAGCTTTTATAAAAGCAAAAAAATCCATGTCTATAGCGGTAATTTGTGCTTTGCATTTTAAAACAGGTGTTTTTTTAAAATTCTGTTGTATCCCGGAGCACGTATTGCTTTTTTCGGCTTTGTTTTTATTTGACCGGGCTTACAAAAAGGGCAAGTTGAAACTCCTATGGATGCTATGGGCAATTGGCAGCATTATTTTGTTTGATGTCGTCAATTTATGGCATATGCGGGATTTCTTTTTTGAGCACAATCCATTTAAACCTTTCCCTAAACAAATCTCAATTGCCTGGCGCTGGCATATTATTATCATTATACAATATGCTTTTTACAGCGTTTATTATATCAGGGCCATTAAACCAGGTAAGTGGCGTATATGGGCTGGGTATACAATTCCTGTTTTTACCATACTTAGTTTAGTATTATCTTATTTTAATTACCAGTTCGCATTATGGCCGGTAATCAACATGCAAATTGAGGGCATATTGCTTTTTTTAATGTTCACCCACCTGCTGTTTAATATCAACACCAACACCTTCAGCCCAATTTATGCCGATCCAGATTTATGGCTCTCGGTTGGTATAATGCTATATTTTGGGTGCCAGGTGGTATTAGCGGATATTATTGATATGATAACACTGCGGGTAGACACCTGGATTATAATCTTACAATCGAATTTTCAGCAGGGTTTAACTGATATATTATATGGTTGCTTTTTTATAGCGTCGATATGTACATATACGAACAAGAACTAATTGATAATACCGCGTTGACAATAATATTTGTAATGCTGATTATCCTGGTGGTCATTGCAATGGCAGTGCTCCATCTCAGGCATAAACGCGAAAGCTTTATCCAATGGACTGAATTTCAGGATATTCTTTTGCGGTCGCAATTTGAGATACAGGAGCAAACCATGCAAACAATAGGGAACGATCTGCACGATAATATAGGCCAACTGCTCAGCCTTACCTCGCTTACCCTAAATTCCATAGATACTGATGCCGATTTCAGGGTCAAGGAAAAGGTAAATAGTGCAATTGATCTAACCCTGCGGTCGATAAAAGAACTTAGGCAATTGGCACACCTGGTGCAAGGCGATCAATTACTGAATGCTGGTTTAGCTAAAGCCGTAGAACATGAAGTAGGGTGGCTACAGCGGCTTGGGAAATACCACATAAGCTATCAAATCGATGATAATTTACCCGGCGGCGATAATACCCGGAAAGACCTGATCTTGTTCCGTATTTTACAGGAAGCACTAAATAATATTATTAAACACTCATCTGCTACAGATATAAAAATCGAGGTAAGATATACCGGCCTTACGTTGATCCTTTGTGTTACTGATGACGGGATAGGATTCAACTCGAATGATCCGCATGGCATTAATCGGGGCATGGGCTTACATAATGTGCAAAAAAGAGCAGCTTTTATTGGCGGCGAGGTTGTTATCCGCTCAAAACCGGGCGACGGAACAGCCATAACTGTTTCAGTTCCCTACACTTAACAAAAAAGGCGATTTTACGGTATTAAAAAAGGTAAAAAAGGAACCTGTTGAGAGCTGGTTAATAGTGAGTTTAGCAGTAATTAATTATATTCACGCTAACTTAAAACCACACATCATGAAAAAAGTAATTCTTCCGCTCGTCTTGTTGATCGTTGGTCTCGCCGGGGGCTATTATTGGGGAAAATCAGGTTGCCCAACACCTCCCTTAACCAATTCAGATTACAGTGTAACTGATATTGACAGTCTTTCGGCCGACAAAGCTGCCGAGCTTGCAAAAGTTTATGACAAAAATGCTTTTAGCCTGTCTGACCGCGACGATGAATCACGCCCGATAGAAAAGCGCCTGGCATTTCAACTTATTAAGGCCTTCCAGCATCAAAATGAGGGAACGCTGATGCCATTTCCAGTGCGTACCACCAAGGGCAGGGCAAGAGGGTATTTCATTGACAAAGGCCCCCTGAAAAAAATATTAGCTAACGATGCCTGGGATGGGGTAAGCGTTTTCTTCGCAAAAGATCAATCTGCGCCGGGTGGCTCTAAAAGAATATATACCCTGATATATATGGGCGGCAGGTATACGCCCGACAGAAAAAATGTTATCAATCACCTGGAGCCAGGGCAAGTTCGTGCCGAAAGCGATGGCAGCGATACGCTGGCCTACGACTTTGTGAAACCATGCCCTACCGTTTGCAGCGATTTTGATTCGCACGAGCCGGGACCAACAGTGGTAAACTCGCATCCAAAAGCTAAAGGCAAGAAATAAAACGCCACCATGTCGTTAGATATTCTTTTCTATCTTTTAATATTAGCTATTGTTTCATTAAACGGGCTGGTTGGGTTTAAAAAACTATCCGGCCCGTTTAAAATACTTGTTCTTACTATTTTGTATATATGTATAAGCGAAAGTATGGTTCGGGTATTGATCTTGTTTAAAAAAAACAGCCTTCCGCTTTATCATGTGCTTTGTATCATACAATACATCGCCTTCGCTTACATTTTCAGCAACTTGTTAAATTCAAAAAAAGCAAAGAAATATATCCGGCTATCTATTATACCTTTCATCGTGATTTGCTTGTTGAACATTGTTTTATTTGATGCGTTTTTTAAACTCATACCATTGAAAATAATCATGCTGTCATATATCATCTTCGCTTTATTTTCATTAATGCTGTTTATGCAAATGCTAAATCAGCCCAAAGAAACCAATATTTACAAGCAAAGTACCTTTTGGTTGGGGGGGGCAGTTTTGGTTTTTTCCGTTATATCACCATTATGTTTCGGGGTGGATTTTTATCTCAGCAATCATCATATCGAAACCGCTGTATTGGGCAATATCATTTTATATTTAAACTGTGCATACTATGCAACCCTTGGTTATGCTATTAATTTAGAAAAGAAACAATCATCAGTAAGTGCAATATGAAGGCACCGATTATTGATACTGATCTGTACTTAATATTGGCGGCTGCTACGGTTTTGCTAACGGGTTTAACGGGCTTTATTATTTATTTTTTGGTTTTATACCGGAAAAAACAAGTGCTGCATTTGATTGAACAGGAGAAGATGGAGATAAAGTTTCAACAGGAGTTGCTAAATACACAGATCGAAATCCAGGAGCAAACCATGCAAACCATCGGTACCGACCTGCACGATAATATCGGCCAGTTGCTAAGCCTTACCTCGTTAACGCTTAATTCGGTTGAACTGGATAGAGATCCCAAATCAAAAAAGAAAGTGGATGCGGCTATCGACCTTACCTTGCGCTCGATAAAGGAATTGCGTCAGTTGGGCAAGCTTTTACAGGGCGACCAATTAGTGTCAGTTGGTTTAGTTGAAGCCATTCGCCACGAGGTAGAATGGGTAGAACGTTCGGGAAAATTTCAGGTAACTTACGACGCTGATCCAAAAATGCCGGCTGTGGCGAATAGTGATAAAGACCTGATCGTGTTCCGTATTTTGCAGGAAGCTTTAAACAATATCATCAAGCACTCGTCGGCCAGCCATATCAACATCAAATTAGAACATAGCGATGGCGTATTACGCCTCCACATTAATGATAATGGCATCGGCTTTGACGCGGCACATCTTGCCCCCGAAAAGCAGGGCATGGGTTTGCACAATATCCATAAGCGGGCCGGTATTATCGGTGGCGAGGTGCTGGTACGTTCTAAACCCGGCGAAGGCACCGGCCTAACCATTATAATACCTTATACATAATTATATGCAAACAGAACCTATTTTAATTGCCATAGTAGATGATCATACGCTTTTTCGGAATGGCGTACATGCCCTGATGAGCGAATTTGATGAACTAAAAGTGGTGTTTGAAGCAGACAACGGCAAGCAACTACAGCAAATGTTGCCAAAGCACGCGCTACCGCAAGTTGTGTTGATGGATATTAACATGCCCGAAATGGACGGGTATGATGCTACAGCCTGGCTAAAAGCAAAATACCCCCAGATAAAGGTATTGGCCCTTAGTATGTTTGAGGATGACAAAGCCGTGTTGCGCATGATCCGCAGCGGTGCCAGCGGTTATGTGCTAAAGGAATCGAAGCCCAGGGAATTACTGGAGGCCATAAAAACCATTGTAAACAAAGGGGTATACATTAACGAACTGGTTTCGGGCAAGTTGATACGCAGCGTAGCCGGAGCCGGTGATAGCCCCGAGTTAACCGCCAAAGAGCTGGAGTTTTTAAAACTGGCCTGCTCCGAATTAACCTATAAGGAAATAGCCGATAAAATGTTCATCAGCCCACGTACAGTTGATAATTACCGCGAATCGTTATTCCAGAAACTCAATCTCAAATCGCGCACCGGCTTGGTGCTGTACGCCATACAGAACGAGATATTTAAGTTTTAAACGGCATCCTACTCGTAACTGTGCCGCTCAAAATCATAGTCTGATTGCGCGGTGATGATGCGCTTTCGCCGGGAAATGTCGGTATCAAGGCCATGGTCGTAAGTGTTGTCGGTAACGGCTATATCACGGTCTTTGTCCTTTTCGGCAAAATAGGTATTGGCTTCGGCGGTTTTTGCCAGCGCGGTATCATACGGCCCTTTGGGCGACATCAGCTTTACAAAAACAGGTAAGCATTCAAACAAAATAAACAGGTAGCCGATAAAGGATATGGCCAGGTAAGTATCCAGGTCGCGCGTACCGTTCTCGTTGTATGATAGTTGCCCCAATGCCCAGTTCCGGTCGGCAAAACCGGCAATAGCGGTCAGGCTGTCCAGTTGCTTTGGGGTAAATAAGCGCAGATCGTTCAAGCCCTCAAACTGTTTACGGCCGGCCAGGTACTGGTCCATTTTGCCCATATCGTCGGTAACGGTTTTCAGGCGGTTTTGCTTTTCAATTAGCACCCCCTCTTTTTGCTTGGCGTAAGTGCCATAGCCTGTAATGCCCGATGTTTGGTTGGTTTTATCGCCAAAAACCTCCTGGTTAAGCTGGTAGCGCGAGCGGTTAATATCCTTTTCTAACGAGTCCTTTTCCTTTTTCAGGTCGGCGTTCTTCGTTAGCTCCATGGCATATTTTTGCTGATAGGTTTTTTGCAGGGTATCTATCTTGCGGTTTTGCCCCTTAAGGTACGATGAGCGCAGTTTTTGGCGGATCTCTTTATCAAAGATCTTCAGTTCCAGCGGGCGCGATATCACCACGCCTATCATAATAGCCAGCAAAATACGGGGCGATGCCTGCATGATCTGCTGATTGGTAGTGCCTTCTTTGTTAATGCTGGATACAATGTAGCGGTCCATATTAAAAATGGCCGTACCCCAAAGCAAGCCGAACAGGATGGCAAAGCCAACGGCAAAAGCACTGCCGCTAAACACAAAGTACATGGCATAACCGCCCGATAAAGCGGCAAACAAAGCGGTAAAAAATATGGTAGCCCCTATGCCTACATACTTATTATGCTCGATAGGGTATTTTTTTAAAGTATCTACATGCGCCCCTGAACAGAACCAGAAGAAGCGGGTAATTTTTTTCATTCAGAACTAATTTCTACTATGAAACGCTTTTAAGGCGCTATTGTTACAGATAGTACAGAATATTAAGTTAATATAAACATAAAATCATTACCCGGCGGCATCCATACGGCCCGTATTTAAGGTCGTTTTTGCGCGAAAAGCCAGTCGAACAAGCCCGGCTGGCTATAGGCCTGCATCCAGATGTTATGCTTAGCGCCGGGAAACTCGGTATAAATGGGCTTGCCTCCCTGCTTTTTCAGCGCGCCGATCATCATGCGCGAATATCTCACATTATTCACCTCGTCCTGATCGCCGTGGAAGGCCCATACCGGTATTTTGTGTATAAGCCTGGCTTTGGCTGTATCCGATACCGAACAAATTGGTATAGCGGCGGCAAATAACTCCGGCTGCCGAGTCAAAAAATCAAATGTACCTTCGCCACCCATAGAGTAGCCCATAATGTAGACGCGTTTTTTATCGATAGGTAATTGGCTGATAAGGATATCAAGCTGTGCAAAAGCGGCACGGGCGCTGGGTGTCGGCAGATCAGTAGCCTGCAAACTTTCGGGAAAACCCGGGAACTTAACCCATACATCCTTCTTCGCGCATTGCGGAACCAAAATAAAGCAGGGGTATTTTTCACGCCCGATAGGATCCGTCAAAGCCTGGGGTACACCGGCCAGCGGGCTTTCATTATCCTTACCGCGTTGCCCTGCCCCATGCAGGAACAATACAATGGGATATTTCTTATGCTGATCGTAATGCAGCGGATACAATAAGCGATATGGCAAGCTATCTGTGCCTGAAACATACACCGCTTTGGTGAAAGATGGAACCTCCTGCGCCCGCAGAGGCAGGTATCCAGCCAATATAAAAGCAAGTACGACCTGGTATTTCTTCATCGTTTTTATTTGCTGATCTATTTCGGCTCTCGCCCCGGCATCATACGGATGAGTAAATTAGGCAGGAAACGATTAACGAAAAGCGCCAGCCGTTCTTCGCCAAGCCGGCCGATGTAGGCTTCGTACGTTCCCTTGCTGATGGCTTTAACGATCTGTTCGGCCGCTTTGTCTGCCGGGTAGCCATTATCAATTTCCTGCGATACCGCGCCGAATGTGCCCCCATCGCCGGTAACAGCCGATTGGTAGATCGCCGTACGGATATAGCCCGGTGTAAGTACAGTAACCTTTATGCCTTGCAGACTAACCTCGGCCCGCAAACAATCGAAATAGCCATGCAGCGCATGCTTAGCCGCTGCATAAGCCGCCCGCATAGGGGTGCCTATTTTGCCCATCACGCTGCTGGTTACTACAAAATGACCAGAACGGCGCGAAAGAAAATGCGGCAAAAGTGCCTTGGTTAGTATGATGTAACTAAAATAATCCAACTCCATCACCCGGCGGTGCACTTCAATATCGGTATCGGCCACCAACGAACGTTGTGTGATGCCGCCGTTATGCACCATGATATCTACCTGCCCGAAAAGTGCGATAGCCACCGCTACTTTTGCTTCAAGACCGGCGCTGTCGGTTAGATCCAAGGGTAATACTTTTACCTGTTCAGGTTGCTGGCAGTTTGCTTTCACGCGCTCCAACTCGTTCTCCCTGCGGCTGGATAGGATGAGTTTAGCCCCGCGCGCAGATAAAGCGTAGGCCAACGCCTCGCCGATGCCGGATGATGCCCCGGTGATCCATACCACCTTATCTTTAAATGCTTGCTTCATGGCAAATATATCAAAGCCTGAAATTACTGATTGCCGGTTAAACATGCCTGCATCCTGAAAATAAATTTGCGCAAGTAAATACTTGCTTATATATTTGCAAGGAAATACTTGCGCATTTAAGATGAGAACCAGGAGAGACGTTTACCAGGCCATAGCCGAACCAACACGCCGCGCCATCATAAACATGATAGCTGCCGAACCGCAGAACGTGAATACCATTGCCGAAAAGTTTGACGTAACCCGGCAGGCGATATCCCTGCATATAAAAATACTGACCGATTGTGGCCTGATCCACATTAAAAAGCAAGGCCGCGACCATGTTTGCGAAGCCCGCCTGGAGCAATTGGGCGAGGTAGCCGGTTGGATAGAGCAATACCGCCAGCACTGGGAACGCCGCCTGGATAAAATGGAACAATACATTGATCAATTAAAAAAAGAAAGAGATGGAAAACACTAAAGACCGCGAATTAAAGCTAACACGCCTGCTGGACGCACCCGTTGAACTGGTTTGGGAAGTTTGGGCCAGCCCCGAACATATTGCTAACTGGTGGGGGCCGGAAGGCTTTACCAACACTATCCATCACATGGATTTCCGCCCCGGCGGCGACTGGGAATTTACCATGCACGGCCCAGATGGCACCGATTATAACAACAAAAATACTTTTGTTGAAGTAGTAGAAAACCGACGTGTTGTTTACGAGCATGTATCGACCCCCAAGCACCTCACCACCGTAACTTTTGAAGCGCAGGGAGATAAAACAGTGCTTACCTGGCATATGCTTTTTGAATCGAGGGAGCAACTGGAACAGGTGGTAAAAGTGTTTAAGGCAGATGTTGGCTTGAAGCAAAATGTAGAACGCATGAACCAATACCTTATTAACCGGCAATAACAGCTATAAATTAGCATAATCATGGAAGCATCAATAAAAAACCACGCCCCGGTTAACGGGCTGCAAATGTATTACGAGATATACGGCGAAGGCAGTATGCCCCTTGTACTGGTACACGGCGGCGGCTCGACAATTGAAAGCTGTTTCAGCAAACTGATACCGCTGTTAAGCCGTCACACCAAAGTAATAGCCATAGAACTACAGGCTCATGGGCGTACCGGTGATCGCGACACTCCCGAGTCTTTTAAACAGGATGCCGATGATGTCGCCGGATTACTGAAGTATCTACAAATTGAAAAAGCCGATCTTTTAGGTTTTAGTAACGGCGGCACTACGGCATTGCAGGTAGCCATTCGCTACCCGGAAGTAGTTAATAAACTAATACCTGTATCCGCCGCTTACCGCCGCGATGGTTTTATGGATGGATTTTTTGAGGGCATGGCTAATGTTACTATCGATCACATGCCCGGTCAGCTGAAAGAGGCTTACCTGGCAGTTACGCCAAGTGCGGAAGGTTTGCAAACCATGTTTGAAAAAGACCGCCAGCGGATGGTAGATTTTAAGGACATCCCCGATGAATTATTGCAGGGCATTAAAGCGCCAACGCTATTTATGGTAGCGCAAAACGATGTGATGTCGGTTGAGCATACCTTGCAAATGGTGCGGCTGGTTGAGGGCTCGCAACTGGTGGTATTGCCCGGTATACATGGCGGCTTTATCGGCGAAGTGTGTACCGCAACGCCGGGTAGTAAAATGCCGGAAGTTACTGTGGGTATTGTGAGGGAGTTTTTGAAGGGGTAGCGGCGCACTTAAAAGTGCCGGCCTTGTGCGATTCCCTCCCATGGGGGAGATGTAGGGAGGGGTTTATACGATATACCTCGTGGCTAAACCCCTCCCTGCCATTTCACAAGCCTCCACACCCCTCCCGGGGGGAGGGAGCTTGCTTGGCTTTTCGTTATTACTTCTGCCTGAAGAATATCTGCACCGGCACCCCGGTAAAATCAAAATTCTCGCGCAGTTTGTTCTCAATGAAACGGATATACGATTCTTTAACGTACTGCGGCAGGTTGCAGAAGAACGCGAACATGGGCGATGTGCCTTTTATCTGCGTGATGTATTTTATCTTAACATACTTGCCTTTAATGGCCGGTGGCGGATAGCTTTCGATGATGGGCAACATTACATCATTAAGTTTTGATGTAGGGATCTTTTTAGCGCGGTTGGCGTAAACCCTGTTGGCCATTTCCAGCACTTTCAACACACGTTGTTTCTCGGTAACCGAGGTAAAAACGATAGGCACATCGGTAAACGGAGCCAGCTTCTGGCGGATGGTTTCCTCAAAAACCTTAACAGTTTTGGTGTTCTTTTCTATCAGGTCCCATTTGTTTACTACTACCACAATGCCTTTCTTGTTCTTTTCGGCCAGGTGAAAAATGTTTACATCCTGCGCTTCCAAACCTTCTACAGCATCCAGCATCAGTACAACCACATCGGCCTCTTCCATGGCTTTAATGGTACGCATTACCGAATAGAACTCGATATTCTCCTTTACCTTGGTTTTTTTACGTAACCCGGCGGTGTCAATCAGCATAAACTCGTGGCCGTACTGGTTGTAGTGGATATGGATACTATCGCGCGTGGTACCGGCAATTGGGGTAACAATGTTACGATCTTTACCTATCAACGAGTTAATGATAGATGATTTACCAACGTTAGGTCGGCCAACAATGGCGTATTTAGGCAGGGTGTTCTCCTCTACTACGTCATCATCAAAGGTTTTTACTACCTCGTCCAGCAGTTCGCCGGTGCCACTGCCACTCATTGATGAGATGTTATAGATCTCGCCTAAACCAAGACTGTAGAAGATGCTGGCATCCGACTGTAGCAGGCCATGATCTACCTTGTTCACTACCACAAACACCGGCTTTTTGCCTTTGCGCAATATGTTAGCTATTTCGTCGTCCAAATCGGTAATGCCGGTGGTAACATCAACCACAAACAGGATAACGGTAGCCTCTTCAATAGCGATATTTACTTGCTCGCGAATAGCTGCTTCAAAAACATCATCGCTGTTGGCTACGTAGCCGCCGGTATCAATAACGGTAAAGTTACG
Organism: Mucilaginibacter mali; assembly: GCF_013283875.1. Lineage (NCBI taxonomy): Bacteria > Pseudomonadati > Bacteroidota > Sphingobacteriia > Sphingobacteriales > Sphingobacteriaceae > Mucilaginibacter > Mucilaginibacter mali. The sequence continues at coordinate 5,082,461 of NZ_CP054139.1, read as the reverse complement.
GCCCACCCATTCGGCCACACCATAATGACGGTCGCGTGTTACGCCGCTAAAATCGTCTACAATGGCCTTGCGGCTTTCGGTTAAACGATTGTATAAGGTTGATTTACCAACGTTGGGCCTGCCTACTATGGCTACTATGTTACTCATTTTCTTTAAGATATGAGATTTGAGATATGAGATTTGAGATTACTCTCAACTCAACACAAATCGGGGTTATTATATAGGTCAGATTTGATTAGATAAAGCTACGCAAGTTCTGTCTCACATCTCACATCTAATATCTCAAATCTGAACCTTAATCTTCGTACCCGAATTTTTTCAGGTAATTTTTTTTGCTGCGCCAGTCGTCTATTACTTTAACAAACATCTCCAGGAAGATCTTTTTCTGGTAAAATTCCTCCATCGACCGGCGGGCGTAGGTGCCAACAATCTTCAGCATGCTGCCGCCCTGGCCAATAATGATATTTTTTTGCGATTCGCGCTCAACGATGATCTCGGCACTGATGCGATATATATTCTCCTCTTCCTTAAAAGCGGTGATCACTACCTCGGTGCTGTAGGGAATTTCTTTTTTATATTGCTTAAACACCTGCTCGCGAATCATTTCCGAAGCGAAGAAGCGGTCGTTACGGTCAGTCAGCGCATCCTTTTCGTAATAAGCAGGATGTTCGGGCATCTGCTCTACAATAAATTCCAGCAGGTGCTGCGTGTTTGGGAACTTCAGTGCTGAAATTGCGAAAACCGCCAGCGGCTTCAGCTTTTCGTTCCAGTAATCTACCTTTTGCTTTACGGTTTCCGGGTCGCTTTGGTCTATTTTATTGATCAATACAACAACCGGCGCCAGCGAGCTTTCCAAACGGCGCATTACGTCTTCCTCTTCGTGCTGTTCGTTAATATCGGTCATCAGCAATATCAGGTCGGCATCTACTATCGATCCCTGTACCTGGTGCATCATGCTCTCGTGCAGGGCATAGTGCGGCTTGATGATGCCGGGGGTATCCGAAAATACCACCTGGTAATCGTCGGTATTAACGATACCCAGTATACGGTGGCGTGTGGTTTGCGCCTTAGGGGTGATGATGGACATCTTTTCGCCCACAAGCGCGTTCATTAATGTGGATTTACCCGCATTAGGCTTGCCGATGATGCTTACAAAACCCGCCCTATGACTCATAAAAAATATTTTAAAATTTTATTTGGACTGCAAAGAAACGAATTATATCTTTGCAGTCCAATTAAAACGGAGTGCAAATTGCATTTTTGACAATTGGAAAAACATTTCGGGGTTATGTCCGTTATGTAGAATACCAAAAATAGTGCGGGATGGAGCAGTTGGTAGCTCGTCGGGCTCATAACCCGAAGGTCGTAGGTTCGAGTCCTGCTCCCGCTACCGAAGAGGACAAAGAGGCATAGTCGAGGTTTAACTCGGGTATGCCTCTTCTTTTTTTACTGATAATTTGCTGTAAATAAGCAATATATAAAAACACTGAATTTATTCGCTCGGTTCGACACCCATCACTTGGGCGATGGTAGAAAATTCCCTTTGGAAAGATCAAGTATTGGATGTTTTGCTTTAAGACATAATCACCTCTCAGCCATGCTAAACGCAGTTTTGAAGCGAAATTGATAGGCTTACGATGTTCTAATGCCCATAATAATGCCTCGGTATATTTTGTTTCATTAACATTATCGATGGGTGATAATGAATTGTAAGGTTGTATTTCGACTTCCGCGGTTACAATAGCTTTATTATACTGTTTTTGAAGAAAACGGATGAGCTTGCTCAGTAAATTTAACAGGAAGGCCTTCATGTGAAAAGTCTAAGGTTTAACGATTTATGTGCAGCCCAATTTACCATCTTTTTATCAAAGCTACATATAACTAAAAAGCATTATGATTTTTAATCTCGCTTGCTTTTTTAATTCTTTCATCTTACCTTAGAGTTAAGGAATCGAGCGCCCCAGTTGTGAGTGACTGAAACGCGAGGCTAATTCAAATACGACAAGCCTACAGCAAAATTTTGTTAAATCTGCTGGCATAGGTTGTGTTTAAACACTCTCGACAATCATTTAAAGTCCAGCCTTTAACTTAAAAATGCTATGGAGCACATTACTAAACTATGCGCCGATTCTCTGCGCGCATTTTGTCTTAACAAATTCGGTATTCAATTAAAATCTTCGCACGCTCACGAGCTGGTAGCGGCTTATTTTGGCTATTCTTCACGTGCAGCTTTACTTGCGGACACAAAATGTTCAATTGGCAATTTAAGACATGCCGAATTTATTGTTCTAACCCCGACAGCCCCAATTAGGGAACGTAGAAGCAAGCTCAACGGACTTCCGCAAGATCTGCCTGAAGATTTGGCAGAAGGGGTTTACCTGCCTCTTTACGATGAAAAACTGATTTTGCATACCATTTGGCCAACATTGGAAGAACTGGGAAAAGCCCTTGCCGACCAACATCTGAAGTCAAAACCTGCTTATTTTAGTGATCAGAAAATCCAAAAACATGGTGTAAAGTTAGAATTTGAAAACGACTTAGTCGCCATAGTCGTTTTCCGAGAATATGTTTCCCCCTACCTAACGCTAGCATCAGGTAAAAACGTGCTGCGGGGAGTTGTTGATGTATACAATATTAAACGAATAGCAGGTTATATCGGCTACGTTAAGACGGATCACTACTCTACAGAAGCGGACACTTTAGAAGCGGCTATTGTAAAGATGAGGGATATCCACCACCAAATTATTACAAGTCCGCAAGCAATTAATGCGATGAAAGCCCATGAAGAAGCTGAAATTAGCTTCTCAGCTTGGTTAGCAAAGCAAAAGAACAGAGATACTCCTTTGGGCGATTTGGCAATCAAAAGAGGTTTTGCAGATAAGAGCGAGGGGTGGCCTATATATAGTAGCCTTAAAGAATACCAAGCTTTTTTGACAAGCAATCATCCACCGCGTGGGTCAATGGCAACCTTGGAAAGAGCTTGGAAATCATATCAGAGTTATTTGCGAAAAAAACAATCACCGAGTTCTAATAAACAAGTAAAAAAATCTGTTCCAAAAAAAGATGACGCACGCACTGTCGTATCAGTTAAAAAGGCAATTCCATTATCCTACGACAAACGATCAATAGAAAAATTTAGTCCAGGAGATGCTGCGTGGATTTCATGGGACGGAAAGAAAGCTATTCCGGTGAGTGTCCTTGAAGTTGATGAAAGTCACTATTCCGTTAAAGTCGAAAGTCCACGTAAAATGGCAGGCAATACCCACAGCTTATTTTTAGATGAAGTAAGGAGTAGCCCTGAACTTGCTTGCGAAAACCTTGTAACGCGTTAGTGTTAATAGTTCCCGATAACCTTGTATTAAACCCGCTTCTATCAAAGAGAAGCGGGTTTTTCTTTAGACCGTGCCATTCTTTTTGAGATCAACTCTTTTTGCAAAACGTTTGGTATCATCACTGGTAGTAAATTTTATTCGATTGATAGCGAGTTCCATAAACTCTTCTGCATTTTCAATAGCTTGTAAATCAGCAAAAAAGTTAGACCTTTGTCCTGTAGGGACTACCTCATCAAGTTTAAAAGCCTCAAGTCGAAAGATTTGAGGCTTTTTTGTTGCATTTGGTGTGGACTTGAGCATGCCACAAAAAATTAGCTTTACGACACCATCCCCACGGTAAAATTTTAATGACCAGTAAACCTATTCCCTGTTTCAATCGTAGCTTTAATAAATAACAGTATTACTGAAATCAAAATTATTTAGTCATGTCAAAAAAATATTATTACGTGTCTTTCTTAATCTTCAGCTTATGTTTGATAAGCCAACTTGGCCTCGCGCAAGCTAAAATGTTATCAAAAGGCGATGTGGCGCCGGTGTTCACAGCCAAAGCAAGTTTAGCGGGCAAAGATTTTAGTTTTTCGCTAAAACAAGCACTGGCCAAAGGCCCGGTGGTGGTTTATTTCTATCCGTCTGCCTATACTGGCGGCTGCGATGCTGAAGCTCATGAATTTGCCGAACAAAAAGATAAATTTACAGCGGCAGGAGCTACTATCATCGGTGTATCAGGAGACGATATACAGCGACTGAATACATTTTCTGCTGATCCTGATTATTGTGCAGGCAAGTTCATCGTTGCGTCAGACGCCGAAGGTAAGATTGCCGAAACATACGGCCTGGTCATGTCGCAGCCAAAGCTTGGAATGAAAGATATACGTGGGGCTGAACTCAACCACGGCTTCATTCCCCGTACTACTTATGTTATCGGTAAAGACGGTAAAATTATAGCAGTGTTTTCATCAACAACCGATCATATTTCAGCAGTTCAACACGTTGAAAAATCCCTGGCTGTTGTAAAGGCATTGTAGTTTACAACAGATGAGCAATATTTGTCGTGCTGCAGGTAGCTGAAAAATTCGAAGTTTATTATTTTTCGCTCTCCTATTAGATATAAAGCCCCTCAGTGAAACCTGGGAGGCTTTTTTGTTGGAGATCATCTAAAAATAAGCAGACAATTCGGCCCCGGAAGCTGGCGCACACGCGCCTCAATTTGTTTTATACTTAACAAACCTTCCAAGAGGTCTGATATTTGGCGTGTTCCTCCTGCCTGATCAAGCTTAAAACCCTTTGACCGGAAGATCGGAGGCTTTTTGCATTAAGGGATTTTGTAATTTAGCCCTGTTGGCAACATCGGCACAACCAAAATTTCTTACCTTTCCCTAATCAAAATCCATGTAATGAAAGCCTACGTGCAATTAATCACCATAGCATGTTGTATCAGCCTTACGGGTTGCGCCACTATGCAACGCACCGATCTTTACTTTGGGCGCACTATTCCGGGTGGCGGGCAGGTAACCGATGAGCAATGGAAAAACTTTAGCGATAGTGTGATCAGCCGTTATTTCCCCGAGGGTTATACCGAGGTGGCGGCTACAGGCCGCTGGAGGGACACTCAAACCAAAGAAACGATAACAGAGCCTTCTGTGGTAGTTACGTTTTTGGGGAAAGCAAGCGCGCGGCGCAATGCCGCTTTAGATAGCGTTACCCGGCAATACATCCGCGGCTTTCATCAGCAAAGCGTGTTGCGTGCCGATAGTAAAACCCGGATAAGGTTTATAGAAAAAACACCATAACATCAAATAATGAATACCCCCAACAACACCATTAAAACCTTGCTGGCCCTGGCCATGGGATGCGTTGCCCTACACAGCCAGGCACAGGATATACAGGCCGATAACATGTTGCTTTTTCAACGCGCAAACGGAGGCTGGTCTAAACAATACCATGGCAAGGCTTTTAGCTATAATATGCAGCTAACAGATTCCTTGCGAAAAGATATCGCCACCGAAGCCTCGCACGATGATGCCAATATCGATAATGAATCGACAAAAAAGGAGATCCGATATTTAGTTAAAGCGTATAAAAACTATCATAACCCCAAATACCTGCAGGCGGCTGAGCGCGGCATCAGGTACCTGTTGGCTATGCAATATGCAAACGGCGGCTTCCCGCAATACTATCCCGAAAAACTGCTGTACCGGGCCGAGATCACGTTTAACGATAACGCCATGATCAACGCGCTGAATGTGCTGCAGGATGTGGTTTTAAAACAGAATGATATGGAGGTTGTGGACCCTAAGCTGATACCGCCCTGCACCGATGCCATCAAACGCGGCGTACAATGTATCCTGAAAACCCAAATCAAAGTTAATGGAAAACTTACGGCCTGGTGCCAGCAGTACGACCAGGTAACGCTGCAACCAGCCAAGGCCCGGGCGTATGAATTGCCTTCGCTCAGCGGATCGGAAACGGTGGGCATCGTCAATTTTTTAATGAGCCAGCCCAATCCATCGCCCGAAATAAAAACCGCGGTAAGTGCCGCAGTGGCCTGGCTGCAGGATGTTAAAATTGAGGGCTTTAAATTTACGGCTGTTCCCGCATCCGGTACGCCCAAAGGATCGAACCGGGAACTGGTCCCCACAAAAGATGCCCCGCCATTGTGGGCCCGTTACTACGAGATAAGCACCAACAAACCCTTCTTTTGCGACCGGGACGGCATCAAAAAATATTCGGTAGCGGAGATAGGTTACGAACGCCGGAATGGTTACGCCTGGTACGGCAACTGGGCCGGGGGCCTGCTGAAAAAGGATTACCCGGAGTGGGTGAAAAAATGGGACAAGGGTTAATGGGAGTGTATCGGGTTTAATAATTTTCAAAATACATTTTGCTATGCGTGCATAATATTTATTTTTGTGCTACTTAATAAGCCAATCCATGCATTTCGAATTTACAGAAGAACAAATAATGATACGCCAGGCCGCGCGCGATTTCGCGCAGAATGAGCTGAAGCCCGGTGTGATAGAACGCGACGAACACCAGAAATTCCCGGCTGAGCAGGTTAAAAAGCTGGGCGAACTGGGTTTCCTGGGGCTAATGACATCGCCAAATTACGGTGGCAGCGGTATGGATGCTGTGAGCTACGTGCTGGCTATGGAAGAGCTATCAAAGGTCGACGCCTCGGCCTCGGTTGTGGTATCGGTAAACAATTCGCTGGTATGCTATGGGTTGGAGAAATATGGCAACGAGGAGCAAAAGCAAAAATACCTGGTACCACTGGCCAGCGGCGAGGTGATCGGTGCCTTCTGCTTGTCTGAACCAGAGGCCGGCAGCGATGCGACATCACAGCGCACCACCGCCATTGACATGGGCGACCATTACCTGCTGAACGGTACCAAAAACTGGATCACCAACGGGAACAGCGCATCAACTTATATCGTTATCGCCCAAACAGATGTGGCTAAGGGGCACAAGGGTATCAACGCGCTGATCGTAGAAAAGGGCATGCCCGGCTTTACGGTTGGCCCGAAGGAAAATAAATTGGGCATCCGCGGGTCGGATACGCATTCGCTGATGTTTACCGATGTTAAAGTACCTAAGGAGAACCGCATTGGCGAGGATGGCTTCGGCTTTAAGTTTGCCATGGCCACGCTTGAGGGCGGCCGCATTGGTATTGCCGCGCAGGCCCTGGGTATCGCTTCGGGCGCGTACGAGCTGGCTGTGGCTTACGCTAAGGAGCGTAAAACCTTCGGCAAGCCAATTGCCGAGCACCAGGCCATCCAGTTTAAACTGGCCGATATGGCTACGCAGATAGAGGCCGCCCGCTTGCTTTGCTTAAAAGCGGCCTGGTTAAAGGATAATCACCAGCCTTATGGCCGCGCCAGCGCTACGGCGAAGTTGTTCGCGTCGCAGGTGGCTATGGATACTACCGTGGAGGCGGTGCAGATACACGGCGGTTACGGTTTTGTGAAGGAATACCATGTAGAGCGCCTGATGCGCGATGCCAAGATCACCCAGATATACGAGGGTACATCAGAAATTCAGAAGATCGTCATTTCGCGCGATATATTGAAATAGTTACATAAAGAAGATACCCTGCTGATAAAAGAATACTAATTTAGTAGGGTATCTTTTTTATGTAAACAATGATAAAACGCATTTGCCTGTTAGCACTGGTGGCTGTTGCCACTGCCGCCTGTGTACATACCCCTCAAAAACTACAAACCGGTATCTGGCGCGGCGCGCTGAAAATGAAGACCGGCGAGGAACTGCCCTTTAACTTTGAAGTGAAGGATACTGCCGGAAAGCAGCAGCTAAGTATTATTAACGGCGCCGAACACTTCCTGGTGCCCGATGTGCGGCTGGATGGGGATTCGGTATTTATCCACATGCCTTTGTTCGATTCGGAATTTAAACTGAAACAGCAGGATGGCAAACTGGAGGGCAAATGGATAAAGCACCTGGCCCAAAAAGACAGCGAACTTGACTTTACCGCTACGCCCGGACAAGCGTACCGCTTTTTCGAATCGCCTGATAAACCTGCGGCCGATGTAAGCGGGCGCTGGAGTGCGGTATTTACCAGCGATGGCGTGCGCGATACCACTGTTGGCGAGTTTAAGCAGGCCGGCAATAAGGTTACCGGCACTTTCCTAACCACCACCGGCGATTATCGTTATCTTGAAGGTGCTGTAAATGGCGACAAGTTATACTTGTCGTGCTTTGACGGCGGCCACGCTTTCTTGTTCAGTGCCGATGTTAAGGATAGTGTTACCCTGAAGAACGGCAAATTTGGTACAGACACCTGGGAGGCCGTAAAGAACGAAAAAGCCAAACTGCCCGATGCCTACTCGCTAACCGCGCTGAAACCCGGCTATAAAAAGCTTGAATTTACCTTTAAAGATATTAAGGGCAATAAGGTTTCCCTTAGCGACGATCGCTTTAAAAACAAGGTAGTTATTGTTCAGTTTATGGGGTCGTGGTGCCCTAATTGCATGGACGAGACCAGCTACCTGGTGAATTATTACAAAAAATATCAGCCCAAAGGTGTAGAGATCGTTGGCCTGGCCTACGAGCGTACGGCAGATTTCGCCCGTTCGCAAAAAACTTTAGAGCAGTTAAAGGAGCGTTTTAATATCCCCTACACGCTATTAATTACCGGTTATACTAATAACAAGGCCGAAACGGCCAAAAGCCTGCCTATGCTGGCCAACTTTGTGGCATTCCCAACTACCATTATTATTGATAAAAAGGGCGATGTACGCAAAATACATACCGGCTTCAGCGGCCCCGGTACCGGCGAACATTATGTGGAGTTTGTCAACGAGTTTGAGAAGCTGACTGACGATTTGCTGGCGGAGAAGTAATTAAACACAAATGTCATTGCGAGCGATAGCGTGGCAATCTCGTAGTTAGTTTATATACGACGAGATTGCCACGTCGCGCAATCGCACATCCCCTTACACCGCTCCTCGCAATGACAATGAGATGTCTCGAAAGAGTAATTACCTCACCAACGGCAACTCAAAGTAAAACGTAGATCCCTGCCCCAAATGGCTTTCTACATGTATACTGCCCTTATGATTTTTAATGATCTCGGCCGAAATGTATAAACCCATGCCCAAACCGCTGGTGCTGTATGTTTTATCTTCCACGCGGTAAAAGCGCTCGAATATTTTTTCCTGTTGACCGGGTGAAAGGCCGATGCCCTCGTCGGTTACCGATACGCGTACATGGCCGTCCAGTGCTTTGGCTTTAACCATGATCCGGCTGCCCTCTTTAGAGTATTTGGCTGCGTTGCTGATAAAATTCATCAATACCTGTTCCAGCCTTTCGGGGTTGCCATGCACCATCAGGTTAGGTTCTACCTCGTGGTCAAATTGATATTCAGGATATATCTGCGCGGCATTTTCCACACCGGTACCCACCATGCCGGCCAGGTTAATGTCGGCCATTTGGTAGGTAAGGCGGCCGGCCTGTATTTTGCTCACGTCAAGCAGGTCGTTTATTAAATGGTGCAGCTTATCAATAGCTACATTGGCCTTGCTGATGTATTGTTTAATGGCATGGGGCACCGTTTCCTTATGATAGATATTCATAATTTGCAGGTAACCTTTCAGGCTGGTGAGCGGCGTTTTCAACTCGTGGCTGGCAATACCTATAAACTCATCCTTTTTATCCATAGCCCGCTTTTGGTCTTCGATATTGGTGGCAGTGCCTACCCAAAATAATATTTCGCCCTGGTCGTTTTTTAATGGGATAGCCCGGTTTAAGTGCCATTGGTAAGTGCCGTCGGCCTTGCGGTAGCGATTTTCTACCTCAAAAATATCACCGTGTTGCAGGGCTGCCAGGTAGCGTTCGGTAGTTAAGGGCAGATCGTCGGGGTGAATTACATCCTCCCATCCGCGGCCGGTAGCGGCATCGTGACTTAAGCCGGTATATTCGTACCAGCGCTGATTGTAAAAATTAAACGTGCCGCCGGGCAGGTTGGTCCAGGTCATTTGCGGGATATTATCCGTAAGCAACTTCAGGTATTCCCGGCTGATGGTCAGGTCCTTGGTGCGCTCCTTAACAGTTTCTTCCAGTTCGTCATTCAGCTTTTTGGTAAGCAGCTGGGCCGCCTCCAGTTGGTCGAACTGTAATTCAAGTTGCTGCTGAGATTCTTTCTGGGCACTCAGGTCGGTAACGATCACGCTCATTGCAACGGCACCATCAAACTCCATTATATTGCAGGATAGCAGGCAGGGCACCAGGGTGGTCATACGGCTTACAATAAGCAGTTCAACCTTGCAGTCCTTTTCCCAGGCGCCTTTGATGATCTCGGCAAGTTTTTCGTGCTCGCTTTGTAAGATAAAATTATCAAAAGAGCGGCCTATCACCTTTTCCAGCGGCAGGCCAACCAGTTGGGCAAATTTGCTGTTGCTGTATAGTATCACGCCATCGCGGTTAAGCGATATGGCGCCTTCGTTCATTTTCTCTACAAATACACGGTAGCTTTGGTCGGCGCTTTTTAGGGTGAATAGTTGCGGGCCATCGCTGCTGTTAACCACCAGCGCGTCTACACCGCCGTTACGAATGGCCTCGATCGCGTCGTTGGCTTCTTCCAGTTGCCAGCGCAGCTCGGTTATCTCATTTAAAAGTTCATGATATGATGGTTGTTGCTTTTCCATATCGCATTACACGGTAATCCTGAAACAATCCATTAATTTCTCTGTATCCGACAGATCGCCAATCAGGCGGCGTTCGGGTGCCGGGCTTTTCTTTATCAATAAAGGCAAGGCTATAATTTGTTCTTTTTGCGCAATCGCCGGTTGCTGGTGCACATCAACAATTTCCAGCCGGTATTTATCTTTTAAATATTTTTCGCAAAAGGCTTTAAGGTTATCTACAGCACGTACGGAGTTTGGCGAGGCCCCGGTTATAAACAGGCGCAGCACATACGTACCCTCGTCGTTTTTGTTATCCTTACCATCCGTCATCCACTGTTTTGGTTTCATTGGCTACTATGCGGGCGTATATTTAATCCCACTAAAACTTTCTCTTCGTTTGATAAATCGCCGATGATCTTCCGTATCGGTTCGGGTACTTTCCTAACTAATGTAGGCACGGCAAATATCTGGTCGCCTTCGGCCAGTTGCGGCTTTTCCAGCAGGTCAATCACCTCTATAACATACTGGCCCTTTAAATGTTCCTCGCAATATTTTTGCAGGTTGGCCAACGCGGTTATCGATTTTTGGGTTTTCCCTGCAACATACAGTCTCAACTCCCAGGTTTTGGATTTTACGGGTGTCATTGTTTTTTCCCTTTCTTTTTTTCCGGCGGGTTTTCAATGTCTTTGGTCTCCCGTCGCCGCTCCATAATTTCCTTTCGGGTTTTATCCATCACCTCTTTACGCAGCTCTTCTTCAAGGTAAACCTTATTTAATTCTTCCTCTACCGATTCAAACTCGGTTTGCAAACCGGCTATCTTCGATTCCAGCACTTTCCGTTTACGCATAATTTCGCGGTCCTTGCGGTTCAGCGCGTAATCGCGCAAGGCTTCGCCGGTATGTTCCCTCAATTGTTCCGCCTCCCGTGCCGACCCAGTCAGCACGCCGTCCGGACCCAGATACACGTCTACCAGGTTCAGGCCGTCATCGGTAATAATAAACTCGCGCACCTGGTTAGAGTGCTTCATCCCGCGCGATTTCATTACATACATGCCCCGGTTGCGCTCGCCGTTAAATTCAATATCGCGCACCAGCATCCAGGCATCCACTAATGATGATACGCCTTCATCGGTCTGCTCGTTCACCACGGTGTTTAAAGACAAGGCGGTAAACATTACCGTGATCTGTTCATTCATCAGGTAATCAATCAAACGCACCAGCATCGATTTTACTTCGCCTACCGAACCGATGGTGATCAGGTTGGTGATCGGGTCGAGGATTACCGTGTGGGGTTTGTTCTTGCGTATCTGTTTGTGCATAGCCACCAAATGCATCTCTAAGCCATATAATGTAGGCCTTGAGGCATGGAAGATCAGCATGCCGTTATCTATATATTGTTGCAGGTCCAACCCAATCGACCGCATATTACGCACAATTTGCGCGGGCGATTCTTCGAATGAGAAGTAAATACACTTTTCACCGCGCTTACAGGTTTCGGCAGCAAAGTAGCTGGCGATGCTGGTTTTACCCGTGCCTGCCGTGCCCGATACCAGGATGCTGCTGCCTTTAAAAAAGCCTTTGCCACCCAGCATCGAATCGAGTCCGGGTATGCCCGATGAGATACGGTTGGTTTGCACATCTTTCTCTAAATGCAGCGAAGTAACCGGCAATACCGAAATACCATCTTCATCAATCAGGAAAGGATATTCATTAGTTCCGTGTAACGATCCGCGATATTTTACTATCCTTAGCCTGCGGGTTGAGATCTGGTCGATCACCCGGTGGTCAAGCAGGATCACGCAATCCGATACATATTCTTCCAGGCCCTGGCGGGTGAGTTTTCCGTCGCCGCGTTCGCCTGTTACAATGGCTGTTACACCTTTATCTTTTAGCCAGTGAAAAAGGCGCACCAGTTCGGCGCGTAAAATGCGCTGGTTGGTAAGGCCCGAAAAAAGGTTCTCGATAGTATCCAGCACCACGCGCTTGGCGCCAATAGAATCGATAGCGTGCCCCAGGCGAATGAATAAGCCCTCCAGGTCGTACTCGCCGGTCTCTTCAATCTCCGTGCGCTCAATGTGTACGTGGTCTATCTTGATCTTCTTATCAGCTTGAAGTTTGTTCAGGTCGAAACCCAATGATGCCACGTTCATGGCCAGCTCATCGGCTTTTTCTTCAAAAGCCATAAATACGCCAGGTTCGTTATACTCGGTAGCCCCGCGTACAATAAACTCAAGCGATAGCAAGGTTTTGCCGCAGCCGGCATCGCCACATACCAGGGTTGGCCTGCCTTGGGGGAAGCCCCCGCCTGTAATTTCATCTAACCCCGTAATTCCGGAGGCAACCTTAGGTAAGGTTTGCCTTGTTTTTTCTTTTTCGGTTCCCCGCGACTTACTCATTTTTCAAAGGTTTCTTAGAACTATAAATATGCCTGTTTATTTTCTAAATAAATAATATGGTTTACTAAAAGGTACAACCTGTGGTAATAAATTTAACCCGCAGTTGGCGATTTAAGTAAAGTTCCGGAATATAACAACGTGTGCCGAAGTTTGTTTTTGATTGTCTGAACCGGGATTAAATAAAAAGCGGGCAGCAACCGAAGTTGCCACCCGCCCATCAACAATCACCTTAAAAAAAATCTTACCTCACATTTATTAGTTGCCCGGTTGATCGTCTGGCGTACCGGCTACGCGGTACACTTTTCGGTTGCCGTCGCGGTCTTCCTGGTAGTAAACACCATCGGGAGACACGAAATATTTTTGACCATCTATTTTAACCGTGCTGCAATTTGGCGGTAGGCTATCAAACACATCGCCTATACGTATCGGCTGATCCTGGTCTTGCGGAGCAGGTGCGCCCTGGTCGTAAGTGCCGCCATCTTGTGGTGCAGAGCCTGCGGCTGTGGTCAGTTCGCCGTCCTTGCCGGCAATCTGGTAGCCGGTAGTGCCGTCGTCCTTGGTTACGGCCTGGTAGTAAACACCGTTCAACTCGTAATATTGCTCGCCGTCAATCATCAGCGATTTGGCACCGGCTGGCAACTGGTTCATGATAGCGCCCAGCGGCGGTTCAACAACGGTATAGTTGTTATCGTTATACTGATAGTAGTAACCATCGCTGTAGAAGTACTGGTAATCGCCCCAATAGAACGGGTAGTAGCCATAAGGCAACACACTTAAGTGGAAGCCGATGCGTGGCGCATAGTAACGGTTATAGAACGCGTAATGGCCATAAAACCTGTTGTACGAGTAGAACCTGCCATGATTGTAGCTTCCGTAAAAGCCACCGCGGTAACCTACACGCGGACCGGCATAGCTATATCCTTTTGAATATACACCGCCACGGCCACCGTATGAATAAGCCCTTGGTGCTACACTGTATCTGCCACCCACGCTGTATCCGCCACGGCTACCGATATCGGCACGGCCACGAATAGACGGCGATGAGTTTACCCTTGGCGATGAGTAACTGCCCTGCGGCCTTGAAAAGCCACCCTGAGGGCGTGAATAACTACCTTGCGGCCTCGAGAAACTTCCCCCGCCACGGCTGTAAGAACTGCTGCCCGGGCTTTGGAAACCACCGGAATGACCACCTGACAAGCCGCCGCGGCCACCTGAAAAGCCACCTGAGTGACCGCCCGAGAAACCGCCTCCGCCGTGAAAACCACCTCCACCGTGGGAACCCCCACCTCCACCGCCTCTGTGCTGTGCACTGGCCGAGAACGCTACCAGCAAACCAAACAGTCCGCTAAGGGCAGCACCTACAAAATATTTATACTTACTTTTCATGATCTTATATAATCGTTTTAGTCTGTTTAATGTAATAGACGCACAGAATTATAAACGGTTTAATGCCGATTAAATTATAGGTTAAAAGCAGACAGTTTGCTGACATTTGCCGTATGAAAATTGGTTGTTCTGGCAATGCGTCAGAATAATATTTGGCAATTAACGGATTTAACCACAGAGGACACGGATGGGGAATCACAGAGAACACAGAGGAGGGAACCTGGATTTTGCATGTTAATAGAATGTGTCTGGTCACTAAAATCTCTGTGACCTCTGTGAAACCTCCGTGTCCTCTGTGGTTAACTTCGAAGCTTACAATTAACTACCTTTGCACCCATGATAGATGTTATCTTAAAGAAGGGCAAGGAGAAGGCGGTACTACAGCGCCACCCCTGGGTTTTTTCGGGCGCGGTGGAAAACGTAAAGGGCAAACCCGCCAATGGCGACGTGGTGCGGCTTGCCGATGCTAAGGGCGCCTTTATGGCCTATGGTTTTTATAACGATCAGTCGCGTGTGGCGGTGCGTTTGCTGGAATGGGACGAAAGCGCCGGGATAAATGACGATTGGTTCCGTGCCCGCATTGTGCAGGCCGTAAAAAGCCGCGGACATATTTTAGCTGACGCGAACACCGATACCTGCCGCCTGATCTTCAGCGAGGCCGATTACCTGCCGGGATTGATCGTAGATAAATATGCCGATTACCTTTCGGTGCAGGTGCTTACATCTGGTATAGAAAACGTGATGCCGGTAATTATCGATGAACTGCAAAAGCAACTGAACCCTAAAGGCATTTTTGATAAAAGCGATACCACATCGCGCGCGCATGAGGGTTTAGGCGAATCGTACGGCGTATTGGCCGGCAGTCCGCCGCCCGATCTGGTGCAGGTGAAGGAGAACGGGGTTTTATATGATATCAACATCGCCGAAGGCCAAAAATCAGGATTCTATTGCGATCAGCGCGATAACCGCCGCATCCTGGCGGGATATGTAAAGGATAAAACCGTGCTCGATTGCTTTTGTTATACCGGCGGCTTCAGTCTGAATAGTTTGATGCAGGGTGCCGCTTCGGTTACCAGTGTAGATAGTTCGGCATTGGCTATTGAAACTTTGACCGGCAACATCACCCTCAATAAACTCGACGTGGCAAAGCATTATGCCGTAAAATCAGACGTGAACAGCCAGTTGCGAAAGTTCAGGGATGAGGGCGCTAAGTTTGATGTCATCGTATTAGACCCACCTAAATACGCGCCGTCGCGCTCGGCTTTAGACCGGGCATCGCGTGCTTATAAAGATCTGAACCGTTTAGCTATGCTGTTGCTGAACGATGGCGGCTTGCTGGCCACCTATTCTTGCTCGGGCGCTATGGATATGGAAACCTTTAAGCAGGTGCTGGCCTGGGCCGCGCTTGATGCCGGCAAGCAGGTACAATTCATTTACCAGTTTTGCCAGCCCGAGGATCACCCGGTAAGATCGTCGTTCCCGGAGGGGGAGTATTTGAAGGGGTTGTTGTGCCGGGTATGGTAATCGTGAATCTGCGTATGTGCAGATATGCAAATGAAGTTCCCTCCTTGGGGAGGGGTGTGCAGGAATAGCGCGACGGCAGGGAGGGGTTTCTGCTGTTTGAAATAACGAACAAACCCCTCCCTGCCACAACACAAAGCATCGCGCCCCTCCCTTGGGAGGGAACTAAAAAATAATACCATGAAAAACGTATTTAAAACACTCATCATCATCCTACTATCGGCCAAAGCAGCCATCGCCCAAAATCCCGATGCCAAATCGCTGGTGCGCGAAGGCATCGACCTGAACAACCAAAAGAACTACGCCGGCGCGATTGAAAAATATAAGGCAGCATTGGCCATAGATGCCGACTATGCGCCAGGCAACTATCAAATGGCATTTTCGCTGAATGCTATGGGCAAAGGGCTTGATGGTATACCCTACCTGCAAAAAGTCTTCAGCTCTACAACCGCTTCCACCAATCTCATCAGCGGAGCGTACGATCTGGCCGGTAGTATTTACGATCTGAACAAGCAATCGCAAAAGGCTATTGAAAATTACCAGGCAGGGATAAAGGCTAATCCAACTTATCAGCCGCTACGTTATAACCTGGCCTTAGCTTATTTTCGCGGTCGGCAATATGCAGATGCGGAGAGCGCAGCTATCGAGGCCATAAAACTCGACCCGAAGTATGCAAGTACTATGCGCTTGTATGCGCTGGTTACCTTTCATCAAAATAAACGTGCAGAAGCTTTGTTGGGATTTTGCCAATTTCTTGCATTGGAGCCGAACACCGCCCGCAGTGCCGAAGCTTACGGAAACATCCAGCATATTTTGCAGGGCGGTGCGCTAAAACCCGAACCAGGACAAAAGACCGATCCGTTTGTTGCCAAATTAGCCGCAGTACAAAATGCGGTAATTACTAAAGCGCTTGCGCCATTCGCTAAAAGAAGATATGCTTCAGCCGGCGATTTGCTCACCGCACAGTTGAATGCCATTTTTAACGCATTGGGTACAATGCCGCGCGATAAGGAATATTACTGGTACCGTTTGGCCGATTATTTTAACAAGCTTTCACAATCGCCCAATATGCCGGCCTTTGCAAGGCTGGTAAGTTTAAGCACACCCGAAAGCGCCAAATGGGCGAAGGACCACGTGCAACAAATAACCGATCTGGATAACTGGCTGAAGGAAAATAAGCCTGAATAGTTTAATATTAGATATTAGAGGAGCCTGTGAGGACACAGGCTCCGGATAATTTTCCACGTAGTCTGTGTCCTCACATACCACTATCCGTTGTGGTAATAGTCGCAAAATCAAGATCGTCATCCCGAACTTGTTTCGGGATCCCATTTGCATAGGTTAAACATAGCGTGACGGGGTGCTGAAACAAGTTTAGCATGACGAGATGTAATTGCGAAGCCAACGCAAAAAAGCCACTTCCTTTAACAGAAAGTGGCTTTTATATTTAAGCCGCTCTTTTTACAGAGGGCGTATAATTATACTCTTTTCGATTTGATACGGGCAGCTTTACCAGTCAGTTCGCGCAGGTAGAACAGTTTAGAACGACGAACCTTACCAACACTGTTAACGTCGATCTTGTCGATGTTTGGAGAGTTGATAGGGAAAATACGCTCAACACCTACACCGTTTGATACTTTACGCACGGTAAATGTTTCGCTAACGCCAACGCTGTTGCGTTGGATAACTACACCCTGGTAAACCTGGATACGCTCCTTGTTACCTTCCCTGATTTTGTAGTGTACACTAACGGTGTCACCAGCTTTAAATACAGGAACCTTTTTTATTTCTACTGATTGTTCTTCAACAAATTTTACTAAATCCATGATTTTTAGCTCTTAAATGCGATTTTTAACCCGTAAAAATCGGACTGCAATATTAGTGATATTATTTTAAAATAAAAAGTGGTTTTTTAAAATTTCCACATTTCGCTTTTTTATCCACAAAACGGGTTAAGAGGATAAGTTTTTAGCGGGCACAAATATATGCCTTTTTATGCAGATTTCATTGATTGATACGGCTTTATATACGCCCTGATCAAAAAAATGTCATACCGAACTTGTTTCGGCACGACGATTAGGTTTTATCTCGCCCTCGTTTCCGTTAACACGCCATAACCCGGCCTCAATCCTCCCAAATCAATTACCATCCTGTCCAACACCACACCCGGATCTATCATATAAATATGTATAGTATGCTTGCCCGTGCTTAGTACCGGCACCTTTACCGATCGTACGGCCGAGTTACTCAATACGTTTTGCTTCCACTCTTCGGTGCGGCCAACGGTTTTAAAATCAAGCATGGTGGCGGGGCCATCATCAATACTCACCGCGTAGCGCATACTGAAGTTATTATTAAGGGGCAACGTAGGCAGGGTATAAAGTTTTACTTCGGCTGGCGATGAGGAGGTGGTATAAAAGCTGTAGCTTAACGCGGCTTGTTGTTTGATCTCGGTATCGGCAGGGTCTTTTTTCATGCCGCCATCTACCTTAACCGGGTTGGCCTGTAAAACAGTATCAGTTTTACCCAGTCCCATAATCGGCATCCAGGAGTTGCCATTTTTGCCCTCGTTATGATCGAAGTGCTTGGCGTAGATAGATACATAGCCATCGTGCTCGATAAAACCAGTGTATCCTTTGGGGGCGTGTTCTGTTGTAACCGCTACCGAATAGCTTTTGCTCCCGCTTTTTATGGTGATGGCACCATCGGCGGTACCGGCGGGAAGCTTAGCGTTATTAATGCTTATCCATAAGCGTTGCTCGGTTTTACCTTTGGTTTGCAGAGTGCCGCTTTGCTGCGATACGTTTATCCAGGGCGCCGATGTCTGTACGGTATAATTCACAGCTGTATCCCGACATAGAAACAGGTCGATGAAGTGTTTATCGCCATCGGCAAAAGCAGGCAGCGATAATTTAGCATCATTTAATGTCGCCCCTTCGGGTTGTACCTGCCAGGCTATGGTGCTTTTGGTCATTTCGTATTTCAGATCGGGAGCGGCATAAACAGGCAGGTTACGTGGTTGCGCCATTATGATATTGGCCCATTTGCCGCCCGCCATTTTAGTGTTATAGTATTTGGTTTCCTCGATAATGCTTTGATAGGATGCCCGTGATAAAGAATCATAAAGTTGGGTGCTTAACCTGCCCTGCTGCGCGTAACGGTAAGCCTTATCGCGATACAGGAATTTCTTATTCATCAGCGCGGTACCTGTTACCGGGTAATAAACCAGTTGATAAAAGGCATCCTTCCGTGCCGGACTGATATTTTGCCATAGCGTTTTGGCCTGCTGTTGCAAATTGTTGTAGGCATCTATCCGCTGCTGGCCCTGGTCGCCGTAGTAAAAATGATTATAGTCGCTTAGTTTGGTGGGCGTGGTCGGTTCGGTTTGGCTCCAACCCATAAACTCGGGCTTGCGTTCAAATGCCAACTGATAGTATCTCCATAGCACATCGCTTATTTTGCCGGCGTCCTTACTGCTTAGATTATTGCTCACCCAATTTTGCAGGTGGGTTTTGGTATAGGCGCTGTTTTTAAATGGCTTTATGTTATAGGCCATATCTAAAAAAAACTGGATATCGTACTCAGCCGGTTTAATATCGCCTACGTTAACCACCCATAGGTTGCGGGCCTGCATATCGTAAGCCTTCATCATTTCCTCGCGTATCAAACCCGGACTGGTAGAGCACAGCCAGATATAATCGTGCGGGCGGCCCCAGTACGATACGTGGTAGTAAACGCCCGATCCGCCCGGACGTTCGCTTTCCTGCTTGTTATCCAATCGCTGGATGTAGCCATAATTATCATCGGGCCAAACCAGCGTAACATCTTCGGGAACCTTCAGGCCGCCATCGTATACTTCCAGCACCTCTTTATAAGGTGTAAAAACCTGCGGTACTTTATTAATATCGGGGTTAACATACTTTTTCAGCATATCGCGCTGCGCCACAAAAATGCGCTCCAGTAGTGGTACGGTCTCTTTAACGGTCTTCACTCCCTCTATACCACTATCGTGCACGCCGCGCATGCCTATGGTGTAAATGCCATTGATATGGCTGCTTTCTTTCACGCGGCTTTCCCAATAATCATCTACCTTTTGCTGGTTGGTGAGGTAGTTGAAGTTACCCATAGTCTTCTCGTTCCACTCGCTTACGTTATTGCGCAGCATCGGTTCGGCGTGCGATGAGCCAATGACGATCTGGTAATCCTCAGCCACTTTAATGTTGCCGGGATAGTGATAGAAAGCTTTGGTGCTTGGGTGCATGGCTGGCCATATCAGGTTCGCTTTCAGGCGCAGTAGCAATTCAAATACTTTGGCGTAGGTCTTCGGGCCGATGTCTTTGGTCTCGGGTTCCAGCGTTTTGGCTGCCCAGGGTTGTAGGCCCCAATCTTCGTCATTTATAAAGATCCCACGGAATTTTACCGATGGCGGCTCGGAGGTATAGGTTGCCGGCGATAGGTACAGCGCATCGTGGTGCTCAGCTGTAACATCAGCCCACCAATAGAAAGGTTGTATACCAATGGTTTTAGATAATTCAAATAGCCCATAAGCTGTTCCGCGCTGGTCGCTCCCAACTATAACCAAAGCCTGCGGTACATTTTTAAAAGGCGCTTTTACAAGGACAATGCTATAGGTTTCCCACTTGCCTTTTACCTGCGTTACATTCAGCTTGCCGTTCTTTATCAGCTCATCTATCAAAGCCGAATGACCGATGGTGCCGGCTATCAGCATCGGTTTAGCGCTGCTGATGGTATGAATTACCGCCGCCTGCTTGCCGGTAACATTTTTAATATCATCGACAAAACATTGCGCGGCAATTTGCACCACCTTATTATCGGCCGTATCTGTTACTATATTTACGGCAGTTTTGCTATCGGCCAAAGTAAAATATCCCGCAGTTGGGGTATAGCTTACCTTTAACGCCAGGGGTTTAGGCTGACAAAAACCCATTAAGTATGATCCTGTTACTAATAGCAGGCACGATGTAATAATTTTAGGCAGTCGATTATTGCTGATAGCTGGCTGACGCATGATCTGACATATTGAATAAAACCATCTATAAAGGCAGATGGCATAACGGTTTATAAACAGTTTTAAAAGTATAAAAATTAAAATATGAACAATATTAAAGTAGGATGGTGCGGGATAGGTAACATGGGCGTCCCCATGATCAAAAATTTGATGAAAGCCGGGTTCACCGTTACCGCCTGGAACCGTACCCGCCAAAAAGCCGAAGCGCTGCAACAGGAAACAGGCACTGGCCTAGCCGATACACCCGCGCAATTGGTGGCTGAGAACGACTTTATTATCACCATGCTATCCGATGATGCTGCGGTTACCGAAGTTTTCACCGGGGCTGATGGCATCCTTTCAGCAGATAGCGGCCGGGATGTTTTGATGATAGATATGAGCACCGTATCGCCGGAGACCAGTCAGAAATTGGCTGCGCTTTGTGCCGGTAAAGGCCTGGGGTATATGGATGCCCCTGTATCAGGCAGCGTAAAACCGGCCGAGGATGCCCAGCTGATCATTATGGCCGGCGGCAAAAAAGCCGACTTTGAAAAGGCGCAGCCCCTGTTCAATGCCATGGGCAAGCAGTCGATATTATTAGGTGATACCGGGGCGGGCAACAAAGCCAAACTGGCCATTAATTTGTTTTTAGCCATTGTGGTACAGGGTTTTACCGAATCGGTATTATTCGCGCAGCAAAACGGAATAGATACGGCTACTTTCCTTGATATCGTTAATAACGGCGCGGTGGGCAGCGGCATCACCAAACTAAAATCGGCCGCTATTTTGAACGATAATTACAAGGCGGCATTCGCCTTAAAGCATTTGGCCAAGGATCTGCGACTGGCCGGCGAACAAGGCATGCATCTGCCGGCAGGGTCGGCGGTGCTAAATACCTATCAGCAAGCTGTTGATGGTTTTGGCGATGAAGATATGATCGCTATTATTAAACAACTCGCGAAAATGTGATCCCCGTAGAGCCACAAATAGGTGGCTCTACATAAGATATTGTCCTAAAAATTGCCGGGAGTAACCAACCTTTTGGCAATTGATTTAACTATTGCGCATCGATAAGAAAGCCGCTGTTAAATTCTTAATTATTCGTTATTTGTGTGAGAATTTTTACTATTCGCATTGAAACTTTCATTGAAAAAACAATAATTTTAAGCGAAAACTAAAATCACATACTTGCGGTAAAACCTACCGGAATATTATAATGGGGCTACAAAAACTATTTGAACAGCAGAGTAACCGGAATGCTGATGCGATAGCTATTGTGCATGGAGATGAAAGGGTAACCTACCAGCAACTCAGCAACAGCGTAAATGCTTTTGCCCGGCTTGTTTCTGCTCATACCTCTACGGCAGAAATAGTGGGCGTAAGCGCATCACGGTCATTACACACTATTGTCAGCATTTTGGCGCTGATGCAGGCGGGTAAAACTTATTTGCCGCTCGATTCGTCGTACCCGGCGGAGCGCCTGAAAAGTATTATCGACGATTCGGGTATCGATACATGCCTTTGCGAACCACACGAACACGGCTTTTTTTCGTCGTTAGGGCTTAAACCCCTGTCAACTAATACTGTATACGATGAAAGCCTGAATAAGGTTACGCCTACAGATAAACAAGGTTACGTATTGTACACTTCCGGCTCTACCGGGAAACCCAAAGGAGTGCAGATGGGTAGCGCTGCGCTGCTGAACCTGCTGCAATGGCAGCAAAAAAACTCGGCATCCAATGTTGGCTTTAATACCCTGCAATACGCGCCCTTAACTTTCGATGTTTCCTTCCAGGAGATCTTCGCTACGCTGACCACCGGCGGTACGCTATTCCTGATATCCGACGAGGTAAGACTTGATCCCAATGAATTAATAAGATTCATCGACCATAAACAGATCAACCGCCTGTTCTTGCCCTTTGTGGCTTTACAGTATCTGGCCGAAGCCGCCGACAGCTATATGCTCAGCAATTTGCAGCTGAAAGAGGTAATGACCGCGGGCGAGCAATTAAAGATCACCCCGCAGATCGTTAAGTTGTTCTCGACCCTGCCGGGATGCAAACTATTCAACCAATACGGCCCTACGGAAAGCCACGTGGTTACCCAGTTGGAATTAAGCGGCGACCCGCAGCAATGGCCTGCTTTGCCAACTATCGGGATCCCGATAGATAACACAGAGATGTTAATACTGGACGACCAGCTATCGCCTGTAAAAGATGGCCAAAGCGGTGAACTCTACATCAGCGGCATTTGCCTTGCCGATGGCTACCTGAACCGCCCCGACCTGACCGCCGAGCGTTTCATCAACTGGCAGCACAACGGCCAAACTAAACGCATTTATAAAAGCGGCGATGTAGCCCGCCTGCTGCCCGATAACAATATCGAATACCTGGGCCGTGCCGATACACAGGTAAAGATCCGTGGTAACCGGGTGGAACCTGCCGAAATAGAAGTATTGCTTAACCAGGCACCCGGCATACAACAGGCCGCCGTGGTAGCTAAAGAATACGCGGGCGGTAACAAACGCCTTATCGCCTACCTGATATCTAACACCAACGAAGATACCGCTGCCACTAAACATTACATTGCCGAAAAAGTGCCCGATTACATGGTGCCATCGGCATTTATATGGGTAAAAGATTTCCCCAAGACCAGCAGCGGCAAGATAGATCGCAACGCCCTGCCCAACCCGGTACTGCAACGCCCCGAAAGCGCAGGCTTATACCGCGCCGCCAGCACTATCACCCAAAAACGTTTAGCTACACTTTGGGCTGATATGCTAACTATGGATGAGGTGGGCATAGACGATAACTTTTTTGATCTGGGTGGTAACTCACTGCTGGCTATCAATACCGCCACACAGTTGCGTTCGGCATTCAATATCGCACTGCCGGTAACCAAAATTTACCAGTATCCCACTATCAGCGGTATTGCGGCTTATATTGATGGTTCGGGCGAACAAGAAGTTCGCATCGCATCCAACAAAAAACAAACTACCGGCGGCGATATTGCCGTGATAGCTATGGCCGGTAAATGGCCGGGCGCGAATGATGTCAATGCGTTTTGGGATATCCTGAAGAACGGGCAGGAAACCGTCAGCTTTTTTAGCGATGAGGAACTTGACCCTAATATCCCAGCCGAATTAAAAAGCAATGCCGCCTACGTAAAAGCCCGCGGCGTGCTGCAAAACCCGGCCGCATTTGATGCCGGTTTCTTTAACATCGCCCCACTGCTGGCCCAAATGATGGACCCGCAGCAGCGCATATTTTTAGAGATAGCCTGGGAGGCGTTGGAGGCATCGGGTTATCAACCGCAAAATTATAATGGGCTGGTTGGCGTATATGCCGGCAGCAACAACAATACTTATTACTACAATAACGTACTCACCAACCCCGCGCAGGTAGAGCAAGCCGGGGCATTCAACGTGATGACGCTGAACGAGAAAGATTATATAGCCACCCGCACCGCTTACGAGTTGAACCTGAAAGGCCCGGCCGTGAGTGTTTATTCGGCCTGCTCTACATCTTTACTGGCCATTGCCCAGGCAGTAGACGCATTACGCAACGGGCAATGCGATATGGCTTTGGCGGGCGGTGCTACCGTTACCGCCCCGGTAAAAAGTGGCCACCTGTACCAGGAGGGCGCTATGCTAAGTGCCGATGGCCATACCCGCACCTTTGATGCATCGGCCACGGGAACCGTATTTAGCGATGGCGCGGGTGTGGTATTACTGAAACCTTTAAGTGCCGCTAAACAGGATGGCGATACTATTTACGCCGTGATAAAAGGCAAAGGCGTTAACAACGATGGCCACAGCAAAGGCAGCTTTACCGCACCAAGCGCGGGCGGCCAAGCCGGAGCCATCGCATCGGCCCTGCACGATGGGGGTATTGATGCCGCCAACGTTGGTTATGTAGAAGCCCATGGCACCGCCACCCCCTTGGGCGACCCGATAGAGATAGACGGCCTGAAGCTGGCTTTCGGCCAGCAAACTGCAAAACAATACTGCGCCATTGGTTCGGTAAAAAGCAATATGGGGCACTTAACGGCTGCCTCGGGCGTAACGGGTTTTATCAAAACAGCACTTTCGTTACACCATCGCCAACTGGTACCTTCGTTGTTTTACAATAAGCCTAACCCGGCCATCGGTTTTGAGGATTCACCGTTTTACGTGAACAGCAGTTTAAAACCCTGGGATAGCGCCACCACCCGCACTGCCGGTGTAAGTTCGTTCGGTGTGGGGGGCACCAATGTGCACGTGGTATTGCAGGAGTTTGAAAATATCATATCAGAGTCGTGCCCGTCGCGCCCGGTGCAATTATTTACGTGGTCGGCCAAAACGCAAAGCAGCGTAGAAAGCTATGCGCTTAAACTTGCTGATCACCCTATAAGTAATTTATCGGATACCGCCTACACCCTCAACACTGCCCGTGCCGAATTTAACAGCCGCCGTTTTGAAGTAGCAACCACCGCTGGTGAGTTACAGGATAAACTGCGCGATACCCGGTCGCTGCGCCAAAAAACGCTGAAAGAAAAGGCTACCGAGGTCGTATTCCTGTTCCCGGGGCAGGGTTCGCAATACGCGGGCATGGGTAAGGATCTTTACCGGAACAAACCTGTGTTTGCCGATGCCGTGAACGAATGCGCTGCCATCATCAAAACCTATACCGGCACCGATGTGCGGGACTTGATCTATGGCGATGATGCTAAGGATAAACTTACACAAGGCATCAATATACAGCCTGCCATCTTCACCATCGAATATGCTTTGGCTAAATTATGGATGAATTGGGGCATACAGCCCACCGCCTTTTTAGGTCATAGCCTGGGCGAGTTTGCTGCCGCGCATCTTTCGGGCATCATGAGTTTGGATGATGTACTGCAATTGCTATGCGCCCGTGCAAAAATGATAAGCGAACTGCTTGCTGGTAAAATGCTGGCCGTACGTGCAACGGTAGAAGTTTTACAAGGCATCCTGCCGAAAGAGGTTTCTATCGCTACAAAAAATAGCCCTAACCTTAATGTAGTATCCGGTACGCCTGAGGCTGTTGAGGCGTTCGCGCAATTGCTTTCGGAAAAAGGTATTGCCGCTATGCCGATCAATACCAGTAATGCTATGCATTCGGCCATGGTAGATAGTATCATCGAACCATTTACCCAGCTTGTCGCCAAGGTAAAATTATCGGCGCCGCGTATCCCGGTCATCTCATCTATGACGGGTAAATGGCTTAGCGAAGCCGAAGCTACCAGCCCGGCCTACTGGTCGCGCCAAATGCGTGAACCGGTGGAGTTTGTAGAAGCCATAAAAACCGCAAATGATGAACCTAACCGCGTATTGCTGGAATGTGGCCCGGGAAATATCCTGGCCAACTTAGCCAAAGGACAGGTTGATAAAACTAAGGAACAGCTGATACTTCCGGGTATCGTTGAAAATAACACATCCGACTATAACGGTATCCTAAACAGTTTGGGCTACTTATGGCTTAACGGTTTAGAACCCGACTGGCAAGCCTTTTACACAGGCGAGACCCGCAACAAGGTCGCCCTGCCATCGTATGCCTTCGACCATAAGGATCACTGGATACAACCCGGAAAAATATTGACCACTACGGTTAGCGCTAACGGCGTAGCCGCACCTATATCACCAATTACCACTACCCCGATAAACACTCCACCTCCAATGCCGAGAAAAGAACTATTATCGAACAAGATCAGGGAAATTTTCGAAGCCGCCTCGGGTATCGATATGGCCGCTGTGCCTGTGAACATGAGTTTTGCCGAAGCCGGTTTCGACTCGTTGTTGCTAACGCAGATAGCCCAAAACCTGAAAAAAGAATTTGGCGTACCCATCACTTTCCGCAAACTGTATGAACAATACGAAAATGTAGAATTGTTGGCGGCTTTTTTTGACGAGAACCTGCCTGCATCGGCCTACCAGGCCCCGGCAGCGCCTGCTCCAATTGCCACAGCCGTTAACGACGCGGTAAACTACGGCGACCAGACCCAGCTGGGCCTTATCGCGCAGCAAGTGCAGTTATTATCGCAACAGATATCGCTATTACAAGGTGGTGCGCCTACCCCTCAGCAAGCTATACCGCAACAACCGGTAATGTCATCGGCAGCACCAAAAACAACTTACAAGCTGGATGCCGACCTTACGCCAGAAGAAATGGTGGAGGTGAAAAAACCTTTCGGCGCTACGGCAAGGATAGACAGGCAATCGACAGAACTATCGGATCAGCAAAAGAAATTTATAGCCGACCTGACCAAAAACTACAACGACCGCACCAAAAGCAGTAAAGAATACACCCAAAAGCACCGCGAAGGCATGGCGGATCCGCGGGTGGTATCCGGCTTCCGCCCGTTGACCAAAGAGGTGGTTTACCCGCTGGTGGTCAATAAATCCAAAGGCAGTCGTGTATGGGATATCGACGGTAACGAATACGTGGATGCCCTGAACGGTTTCGGCTCCAACTTCCTGGGTTATAACCCCGATTTTCTGAAGAAGGTATTCCAGCAGCAAATAGAGGCTGGTTTTGAGATAGGTCCGCAGCACATTTTGGCGGGCGATGTTTGCCAGCTGATCAACGAGTTTACCGGGTTCGAGCGTTCGGCGCTTTGCAATACCGGGTCTGAAGCGGTACTGGGCGCTATGCGTATGGCACGTACGGTAACAGGGCGCTCGCTTATCGTGGCCTTTGCAGGATCGTACCATGGCATTATTGATGAGGTGATTGTTCGCGGCAGCAAAAAATTGAAGACCATCCCAGCCGCCCCCGGCATTTTGCCCGAGGCAGTACAAAATATGTTGATACTGGATTACGGCACCGACGAATCGCTGGCCATCATTAAACAGCGCGCGCACGAGATCGCCGCTGTAATGGTAGAACCGGTGCAAAGCCGCCGACCTGAATATCAGCCCATAGAATTTTTGAAACAACTAAGGCAGATCACCAAAGATGCCGATGTAGCGCTGATATTTGATGAGGTGATAACCGGCTTCCGTATGCACCCGCGTGGCGCGCAGGGTTTGTTCGGTATCAAAGCCGATATTGGTACCTATGGTAAGGTGATAGGCGGCGGTATGCCGATAGGCGTTATAGCAGGCATCCCGCAATATATGGATGCGCTTGATGGCGGTGGCAAATGGCAATACGGCGATGCATCTGTTCCTGAAGCAGGTGTTACCTATTTTGCCGGTACTTTTGTGCGCCATCCGCTGGCTTTGGCCGGTGCCAATGCCGTGCTGAATTATCTGAAAGAACAAGGCCCGGGCCTGCAAGAACGCTTAACAGGCATGGCCAAGAATCTGGCCGACCGATTGAACGAGATCTGCAAAAAGCACGAGCTGCCGGTCTATATTGCACAGTTCGGTTCGTTATGGAAGATCAAGTTCACGTTCGAGATGCCTTTCGGCGAGTTGCTGTTCACCCTGATGCGGTTGAAAGGGATACATATTTGGGATATTTTCCCTTGCTTCCTTACCGCGGCGCATACCATGGAAGATGTAGATACTATCGTAGCTAAATTTAACGAGAGTGTGGAAGATATGGTGGCCGGCGGCTTTTTTAACGCGGATACCGCCATCCGCAAGCCCGAAGATAAAACGGAAATTAAAGCTGAAAGCAAGCTAAGCGCCTTTAATAAAGCCCCTGTGCCGGATGCTAAACTGGGCCGCGATAAAGAGGGCAATCCCGCCTGGTTCGTGCCCGATAAAAACAATCCCGGTAAATATTTGCAGGTTCAAAACAACTAATAAACAGTGGATACTACTAACCAAACCTATCATCTTTCCCCTGTTGATTTTGACCCATTTGCCGGGCCGGAACTGTTATTAATTGCACCGTCTACCGAACCGCAGATAGAAATATGGCTATCGTGCAAATTTGGCGGCGCCGAGGCCAGTTGCGCCTATAACGAAAGTTTTGCCCTTAATCTGCAGGGCAAGCTGGATGCGGATGCGCTGAAACGGGCCATCGAATCGCTGGTGAACCGCCACGAGGCTTTGCGCAGCACCTTTAGTCCTAATGGCGCTAAGATGTGCATTTACAGTTACCTGCAGCCCGATCTGAATTTCGACGACCTGTCGGACAAGGCAGAAGTTTACCGCAGGCATTTGATAGATGAATATGTGGCGCAGAACATGCAGCAACAGTTCGACCTGGTGAACGGGCCGCTGATGCGTGTAAAGATATTTAAACTGGCCGCCGACCAGCACCAGCTGATACTGACGCTGCACCATATTATTTGCGATGGCTGGTCGTTCGGGGTGATCTTGCAGGAGTTGGGGCAATTCTATTCGGCTTATGCTGCCGATAAGGTGCCCGATCTGCCCGTAGCACCAAAGTATAGCCAATACGCTGTAGAACAAGCCGACTTTACCGCCGCGCCCGATTACAAAGAGACCGAACAATTTTGGCTGAACAAATATAAAGGCAATGTACCCGTAACGGATATGCCGGTAGATCACCCGCGCCCCGAGATACGCGCCTTTGCCAGCAAGCATTATAAACACAGCCTTGATGAAAGTCTTACCGCTGCCATTAAAAAACTGGCCGTCAAGTCGGGAAATAGTTTAATTACCACCCTGCTGGTGGCTTTTGAAGTTTGGCTGCAAAACACCACCGGCCAACGCGATGTGGTAGTAGGCGTTCCTGCCGCCGGGCAAACCGCCATTGGCGAGGTAGGCCTGGTAGGCCACTGCGTTAACCTGCTACCTGTAAAAAGTACGGTTGATGGTGAAAGTACTTTCCTGCAATACCTGAAAGGCCGCCGGTCGGAGATACTGGATGCTTATGATCACCAGATGATCACGTTCGGTACGTTATTGAAAAAGTTGAATATCGGCCGTGACCCATCGCGGGTACCACTGGTGCCTGTAGTTTTCAACAGCGATATGGGGATGGATATGGGCATCAACTTCCATAACCTTACGCACCAGCTGGTTGCCGAACCACGCAGGTTCGAGAATTTCGAGATCTTTATCAACGTGAACGATATCGGTTCGGGCCTGCACATGGATTGGTCATACAATGCCGGGCTGTTCGGTGCATCTTCCATCGAGGCGATGATGCTGGGTTTCGAAAGCCTATTGCAAAAAGTTACCGCCGAACCGGAGCTACTGATCAAAACCCTTTCGGGTGTAGAAGAAGCAACGGCCGACCTGTCGCTTTCCGAACTGAATAATACCGCCGCGGCCTATCCACGCGAGAAACCGCTGCATCAGCTCATCAGCGATATCGCTAAGCAATATCCAACCAATACCGCTGTAAAATTTGGCGAACGTGTGATATCCTACCGCGAGTTAGACCGGGCATCTAACCGATTGGCCGCCTTACTGATGAGCACCCACGTGCTAAAAGGCGATCTGGTGGCATTGGCGGTCGACCGTTCTGCAGAGATGGTGATCGCCCTGTTGGCGATACTTAAGGCGGGCGCAGCCTATCTACCTATCGACCCCGAATACCCTGTTGAGCGCGTAAAATATATCTTGAACGATGCGTCGGTAAAGGTGTTGATCACATCCGAAAATTATAAAGGACACTTTGAGACCGAAGCCCAGGAACTGTTGATAGAGGATGCTATGATAGCCAGCAGTGAGTACCCGGATACGCCGGTAGCTTTAGAGGTGCATGGCACCGATCTGGCTTATGTGCTGTATACATCGGGATCTACCGGTCACCCTAAAGGTGTGCAGATAGCCCACTACAACCTGGTGAACTTTTTGGTAAGCATGCAGCGCGAACCGGGCATGAAAGCCGGCGATAAACTGCTGGCCGTAACTACCGTATCGTTCGATATCGCAGGACTGGAACTGTACTTGCCGCTAATCACCGGGGCTTGCGTTTACATTTTAGATGCTGATAGCGCCAGGGATGGCCGTGTGCTGCTGCAGCTCATCCGCCAGGAGCAAATTACGGTGATGCAGGCCACGCCTTATACCTGGAAGATCATGCTGGAATCGGGCTGGAACGAGAAACTGCCGCTGAAGATACTTTGCGGTGGCGAAGCCCTGCCTAAAGACCTGGCCCTGAAACTGCTTGAAAAATGCAGTGAATTATGGAACATGTACGGCCCAACGGAGACCACCATTTGGTCGACCGTTAAAAAGGTAAGCGCCGCCGACCAGATCATTACCATTGGTAAACCGATAGCCAATACCCAGGTTTATATTTTAGATGATAACCTGAAGCAAGTATCGCCTGGGTCAACCGGCGAGATCTACATCGGTGGTGATGGTGTTGCCCCCGGCTATTTTAACCGCAGTGAGCTGACCGCCGAGCGCTTTATCCTCGACCCATTTGCCACCACGGCATCAGGCAAAATATACCGTACCGGCGATAATGGCCGTATACTCAACAGCGGCGAGATACAATGCCTCGGCCGTGTGGATCACCAGGTGAAGATACGCGGTTACCGTATCGAGACCGGCGAGGTGGCTTTTCATGTCAATCGCCTAAAGCATGTTAAGGATTCGGTAGTGGTTGCGCGGCCCGACCCATCAAACAATATCAACCTGGTAGCTTATGTGGTTACCCGCCAAAAATTGACCACTGACACCGGCTTGCAAATAAAAGATTGGCGCGATGAACTGAAAAAGGTATTGCTGGATTATATGGTACCGCAATACATCATGGTATTGGATGAATTTCCGCTTACGCCTAATGGCAAAATAGATACCAATGCCCTGCCCGAGCCGGATTATACCCAAAACAGGGCAGCCTACGTACCGCCGCGCACCAGTATAGAGCAGCAGGTGGCCGAGATATGGAAGAAGTACCTGAACATAGATAAGATAAGCATCTACGACGACTTTTTTGAACTGGGCGGGCACTCATTAACAGCAGTTGAGATCATGACCGCCTTAGAAAAGGAGACCGGCAAGAACCTGCCGCTGGCGAGTTTGTTCAGTCACTCAACTGTAGAGAAACTGGCTTTGTTGCTCAAGATGGACGGTAAATCGGTTACGTGGGATTCGCTGGTGCCGATAAAACCTTTGGGCGATAAGATGCCGCTGTACATTGTTCACGGTGCGGGCCTGAATGTATTGCTTTTCAATACGCTGGCCATGAATATGGATGCAAACCAGCCTGTTTACGGCCTGCAAGCTTACGGCATGAACGGCATAGACGAGCCGCACCGCCGCATGGAAGATATTGCCGGGCACTACGTGGCCGAGATCATCGCCCAGAACCCGGTAGGGCCGTATGCGCTGGCGGGCTATTCGTTCGGGGGTATCATTGCTTATGAAATGGCGCGCCAACTGGATGCTATGGGCAAAGAGGTGAAGATGCTGGCCATGTTCGATACCTATGCTTACCGGTCGGACTATTTTGATGCGCCGCTTAAAAAATGGTTCAACCGCATTTGGTTCCTTATTAAACAATTGATGCACTCGGTAGTGCTACTGATGCAAAACCCCAAGGAAACGTATACCTATAAAAAGGAGATGCTGAAACGCCGCGTTATTCGCAAGTATTGGGATATGCGTTACGGTAAAGAGCAAAAGCAAGAGGGCTTTTTTGGCTACGCCAACAAGATAGACGTAGCTAATGAAGAAGCCGAACGGAACTACAGCATGAAGCCTTATCCTATAGCTGTAGAGATCTTCCGCGCGCAGAAGCATACCTTTTACATGGACGATTTTAAATACCTGGGCTGGAAACCCTACGCGCTGAAAGGTGTACATGTGCACGATATCCCCGGCGAGCATAACAAGATCTTTGCACCACCAAATGATAAGGTGTTCGCGAGGATATTGCAGGAGTGTTTGAATAAGGCGCAGGAGTAAGCCCTCATATATAAACAACTTGTCATTGCGAGCGATAGCGGGGCAATCTCGTAGTTAGTTTACACGCGACGAGATTGCCACGTCGCCCCATTTCACAGCCCCCCCCACCTGCTCCTCGCAATGACAAGGTGAGAGTAAAAGATGGTTAGCTTTTCTTAAACCACGGAACAAACACGCTCGTGCTTTTCTGATACGCCCGGAAAGCATCGCCTTTAGACCGCAGCGACTGCTCCTCTGTAGCCGGTATGCCGGTTACTTTTAGCAGCAGATAAAGGATGATAGTCGGACTGATTACGCCCAGCCAGCCATACGGCGAACCCAGCGCGAAGATGAAGTAGGATACCCACATCAGCCATTCAAAAAAATAATTGGGATGGCGCGAATAATACCATAGGCCCTTATCGCACACCTTACCTTTATTGGCCGGGTCTTTTTTAAACTCGGCCAGCTGACGATCGGCCATGGCCTCAAAACTTACGCTGATGAACCACAGGAAAAAGCCGATCCACTCGAAGGCGTTCACGCCCACGGCAGGGTTCATTAAAATAACAAAGAAGGGGACAGCCAGTATGACGTTAGAAACCGCCTGCGCCTGGAAGAAAAAGAAGAATGTACGTTCGGCATTGGGCGCCCATTCCTTGCGCAATTGCTGGTAGCGACCCTCTTCTTCATCAAGGTGGCTTAATATGCGCCGGCCCAGATGTGTCCCCAGGCGCATACCGGCAATAATCACCATACCGCAGATCAGGATGCGGCGTGTTTCCCAACCGGGTGCCAGTAAAAACAGCAGGATAGCGATAACCGGGAAATTGTACGACCAGAACATATCTACCACGCTGGCGTTTTTAATTTTATGCGCCCATAGCCAGGCAGCGGCCATTATCAAACAGCAGGCGGCCAGGCAAACCAGCGCTAAACACCAAACCGAGATATCATCCATTTTGCTTACCGAATAAATGCTTAACGCCCTCGCCGGGTTTTAGTTTGAAGAGCTGTATCAGTACATAGCCGCAGCTGGCAATACTTCCTAAACAGAACAGCAGAACCAACCATAATATCTTTAACGCTATATGCTTTTCTTTATAACATACCCACACATAGATAACCAGTATGTTGGCGTAAAAATCCCACAGGGTGGCGCGCATCCAGGCTATGCCGCCCAGGTAATTCCACTCGGTAAACAGGTTATGGTGCAGGCAGGTATCAATTACCTCGTAGCACATCCAAACGAAAACGATACTGAATAATACCTTGAGGAAATTGATCATATGATGGTTTGTTAAAATTAAACATCAATCCACAACCCGTCTACTCACCCCGACTACGCTACGCTGGTCGGCCCTCTCTTCGCTGCGCGCGGCAGCGGGCAGGGGCAGCATCGGAGAAACACATTCCCTCTTTCGCCAAAGGCGAGAGAGGGTGGTCGGGCGAAGCCACGACCGGGTGAGTGTAACCCCGGTTAGTTTACAAGCGTCGTCTCTACGTTCGCCCCCAGATCCGCGATAATTAAACTTTACGCAAACGAATAATGCGCAACTTATGCATCACCTTAATTATAGGGTACGATGGGTCGAACTCGAACCATTTTTGCGCGAAGTTCACATCGTTTGGCTTCTTGTGGTGGTTGTTTTGGAACAGTTCGCCCATCATCAGGAAATCCAGCGGAAGCGAGTTTTTGCTATGGTCGTCGTTATCGTGATTGCTGTAGCCATATTTGTGGCCACACCAGTTAACGATAGCGCCATGCAGCGGGCCCATAATAAAATGGAAGGGCAGCAATAGCCACAGGTACCAGTGATTAGCGAAAACCACATAAAAACCGATATAAAAAGCCACAAAAAATATGCGGGTGATCCACAGATCGCCAAAGCGATCGATGAACGACCAGGTGGGGTAGCGATCGATAAATTGCGGCTCGGGCTCCAGTTTGTACTTACGATAATCTAAATAAATGTTCTTGGTCTTCATCATCAGGCCCCAAACATCCTTAATAAAATGCGGCGAATGCGGGTCTTTTTCGGTATCGCTGTAAGCATGGTGCATGCGGTGCATAATGGCGTACGCCCGTGGGTTTAGGAACGATGACCCCTGAAATATAAAGGTGCAGAAATAGAACACCTTTTCCCAGAAACCGTTCATCTTAAACATTTTATGCGAGGCGTAGCGGTGCAAAAAGAATGTCTGGAAAAACAGCGACAGGAACCAGTGGGCCAAAAAGAATGCTAAAATAATCATCGAGATTTTTAAATATTGTTAACCAAAGGGGGGTATTGTGGCTTGGTTTTTTATGAATTGATAATTTTGCGCGAAAGTACATTATTAAAAGCGTATTTATAGCTTTTAATAGCAAGTACCTGTATCTTTTACCCAATTAGCATGGGCGCTATGCCTGTGCCAGCAGGCAAAACATAAACGACAGGCTTAAAATGAATAGCAAAGCTTTGATGTAATTCGCGTTCATATTATTATTTACGTTGAAATGGTGTGGAATAGTTTCCTAATGGTTAATTATTTTGTCGGACAGCTTGCTATTTATCTTTGTTACAGAAGTTCATCTGGCTTTCCGTAAGGCCATCGGCCCGAATATCAATGTCGCTTGTATCTGCCTGGCCGTTTTGATAACGGGTGATCATTATATTTCTTTTCGCATCAATGGCTACAAAGGATATTGGTGCAATAGTATAGTCCGGTCCGGCTGACATGGTGGCTATGCCATTCTTGATCTTTAGGGCGATCAGGTCATTAAAAAGATACAAGCTCTTTTTATTGCAGGTGTCCAGTTTAAGGCATATCAAAAGATAAGGCCTGCCTCCGTACTTATACACACTCGAATCAATAACTTTTCCGCTAAGTCTCAGATCACCTAAAGCCAGTAGCCTTTGGTGTTTTTCTTTTTCAGCGTTTAAATTAGATACTATAAAAAATGTAATGGCCGCTATTATTGCAAAAGCGAACTTTAAAGTATTGGCATATATCGGTTTCATGTTTATTTAAAGTAACACATAAAGGTAAAAATTAAAGATATATAAGCATGTGTTTGGCGTATATCCAAACTGCTTTGCGCGATAGGGATAGTAGTGGAAAGCCCGGAGCCGGACGGGATAGCGCTAGGGGCTGGCGAGGACTTGCAACGGATAGCCCGGGCCGAAGGCATCGCCATATTAGTCAGTGGGTCATTAGTCATTTCGCTGCGCTGTTTTAGGTTTAAGAAAAAAGATGAGCGTTATCAAAAAAACCATCCTAAATCAGCGATTCCGACAATTACCCCCACTCCCTTTATCATCCCACCCTCATAAAAAAAGAATCAATTATCATTATTTGGATTTAATTTAAATAAGCCATACATTTGAATCGTTCTAAATAACATCAATGAAGCTTTCACAACTTAAAGTAGGTAACAGGGGTATTGTAAAAGAGTTCACCGACCTTGAAATGTCTGTTAAATTAATGGAAATGGGTTGCCTGCCCGGCGAGGAAGTTATTGTTGAACGCATCGCGCCTCTTGGCGATCCTATCGCCATCAACGTATCGGGCTACCAGCTTAGCCTGCGTAAAAGAGAGGCTTCAACCATTATCCTGCATAGTTAGCCTGTAAATTGAAAGCCGAACTGAGAGTTGCACTTGTAGGGAATCCTAATACCGGTAAATCAACACTCTTTAATGTTTTAACCGGGCTTAATCAAAAGATCGGGAATTTTCCGGGTGTTACTGTTGATAAGAAGACCGGTTTTTGCGATTTGCCCGATGGCCGCCGTGCCGAGATCATCGATCTGCCGGGCACTTACAGCTTATATCCCAAAAGCAAGGACGAATCCATCGTTTTTTCTGTTTTAGCCGACCGTGCCAACGATCATAACCCCAATTTGGTGGTGGTGATACTGGATGCCACCAACCTGAAGCGCAACCTGCTTTTATACACCCAGGTAGCCGATTTGAAGATCCCGGTAATTGTAGCGCTTAATATGATGGACCTGGCCAAAAAGTCGGGCATCAGCATTAATGTCGATGAATTTTCGAAGAAGCTGGGTGTACCCGTTATTCCTATCGCGGCCCGAAAGGTTAGCGGTATTGATGAACTGAAAAAAGCCATCTCATTTGCCAACAAAATTGCATTACAACAGGAGAGTATTGAAATAGAACCGATAGCCCCGGCTTTGATCGCGCAGATAAGCCAGGAGATAGGTACCGATAACCCTTACTTCGCGTTGCAGCTGGCGCACCAGCACGAGCATTTGCAATTTCTTACCCCAGCCCAAAGCGACCGCATTGAGGAGTTGGAAAAGGAACACAACTTTCACTCGCAAAAGGCGCAGGCTACCGAGACCATTGCCCGTTACAACTTTATTAACGACCTGCTTTTTGATACGGTTACCATACCTGAGACCGCCCGCGAGGAAAGCATGAGCAATAAGATAGACCGCGTACTTACTCATCGCGTGTTTGGCTTTGTGATATTTATCGGGATACTGCTGTTCATGTTCCAGTCGATATTTGCCTGGTCGGCTTACCCGATGGACCTGATAGCCAACGGATTTGCCTGGTTGCAGAACGAACTGCATGTTTGGCTGCCGGCCGGCCCGGCTACCGATCTGCTGGCCGATGGTATTGTGGCTGGTTTGAGCGGTGTAATGGTGTTTATCCCGCAGATCGCTATCCTGTTTGCCTTTATTTCGATACTGGAAGATACCGGTTATATGTCGCGCGTTACGTTTATGATGGATAAGATCATGCGGAAGGTGGGCTTAAATGGTAAATCGGTAGTGCCGCTGATTGGTGGTTTTGCCTGCGCGGTGCCATCCATTATGAGTACCCGTACCATCGAGAACTGGAAAGACCGGATGATCACCATTATGGTGACCCCGCTGATTACCTGCTCGGCCCGTTTGCCGGTTTATACGCTGCTGATTGCCCTGGTGGTTCCGAAAAAAACGGTTTGGGGCATTTTTAATATGCAGGGCCTGGCGCTTACCGGCATGTATATTTTGAGTTTGGTATCGGCAGTGATTGTGGCCTGGGTATTTAAATTTATACTGAAAAGCCGTGAGCGTGGTTACTTTATTATGGAGCTGCCAGTTTACCGCATGCCGCGCTGGAAGAACGTGCTGCACTCGATGTATGATCGTGCAAAGGCATTCGTGCTACAAGCGGGTAAGGTCATCATCGCCGTATCAGTTATCCTTTGGGTGCTGGCTAGCTACGGTCCGGGCAACCGCTTCGATAACATCGACAAAAAATACGCCGAACCACAATACAAAACCTGGAAAGCCGACGACCTGCGCCACGCCATCGCCACCGATAAACTGGAAAACTCGTACGCCGGCGTATTGGGCCATACTATCGAGCCTGTGATTCGTCCCTTAGGCTTCGACTGGAAGATCGGTATCGCATTAATTACCTCCTTTGCCGCCCGCGAGGTATTTGTGGGCACCATGGCCACCATTTACAGTGTGGATGGCGATGCGGATAAGCTGGATACCGTGCAAAATAAAATGGCCAATGCCATTAACCCCAAAACCGGGCAGCCGGTGTTTACGCTGGCGGTGGCGTTTTCGCTAATGATGTTTTATGCCTTCGCGATGCAGTGCGCCAGTACAGTAGCCGTAGTGTACCGCGAAACCAAGAACTGGCGCTGGCCGGTAGCACAGTTTGCTTATATGACGGTGCTGGCTTATGTGATCAGTTTGATCACCTACCAGTTGTTGAAATAGTTAATCATCCCCATCTGAGGATGCACGGTACAGAACCTGGCACTTGTTGCAAAAGTATGTATGCCTTTTTGTTTTACCAAGATCAGCCTTGTTCAGGGGGATATGATTACGCGGACACATTTCCTGCTCGTAGGCCTCCAGGTGTTTACTCAACTCGCCTGCCTTTCGCCAGGTATAAAAGTCGTGGCAAAAATTTACAGCCTCTTTTATCAGTTGATTCATCTTACGTGTTGGGATATGGCCAACTACACTTTCCGGGTGCACGCGTGAACGGAACAATACCTCGTTCTTCACGATATTGCCCGAACCGGCAAATATATCCTGGTTAAGCAGTTGGTCGCAGATCAGCGTCTTGGGCTTCTTTAACAGTTTTTCTTTGGCTTTTTTAGCATTGAATTTAGGGTTCATCAAATCGGCCGACCAATCGTACACCTCATCCAGCGGTTCTTCTATCAGCTTTACATTGCTGATAGAAAAGTTAACCTCCTCATCGCCAAACTGCATCTGCAGCGATGCGTTACGTTTACCATGATCGTTTATTTTATAACTGCCGAACAAGCCCATGTGTATGCGCACAGCAAAATCATGAAAGCAGATGAGCAGGTGCTTGCCCCAGCCTTTAATGTCGGTAATGGTTTGGTGGTTAATCAGCGCGGGGTCAAAGCCTTTGGCATAGCCTTTAGCCACGGTGATCTTACGGCCAATAAAAGGCTGTAGCTTTTCTTTCAGGATAATTATGGACGGGCCTTCGGGCATACCAGGTTTTATAGATATACCTGCCTGGTGGAGGGATTGTTTTATTTATGCTTTCTTTTAGGATGGCGGCTGGTGTGGAAGATGGACGATACATAAATTATATTTCGCGATTCGATGATCGTATAAACAATAAGGTAGGGAAACTTATCGACCAGGGTTTCATGGAATCCATTTTTTATTGGATAATGAAAAGGATCATTCTGTATTAATTCCAGCTTCTCAACAAATTTTTCACTAAATCTTTTACCTAATCCCGGTTGTTCTTCTTCATAATATTTCCACGCTTTATATAATTCGCGCTCGGCTTTTGGCAACAAAGAAATAATATACATTATTTACCAGTGCTTCCTGAGTGTTCTTTTTCCCATCTTTCAAAAGATGTTTTTATTTCATCTAATGAATAAGTACGGTCTATTCCTTCTTCTGCTCTGCGTACGCGCTCATTAAGTTCCGCCACAAACTCCTCATCTTCCGACCATTCGTATGGCTCGGCTCCCTGGTCTTCAAGCAAAGCATATACCGATTCCAGTATTTTTTCGTCAGCGTTATCTACTGCTTTGTGTATGTGTTCCCGTAATGCTGCTATGGTCATATCAATACGCTTTTAAAACAAATTTAACTATTTAACAGCAATATTCATACCCGTCTATGGCAGCCTATTCAAGCCCTCGGCCCTTACCACCCAGTTGCCATCCTGCGGGAAACCAGGCGCGTTTACGTTAGGCGCACCGTCCCATCCGGCGGCCATCAACCCGGCCGCGGCCATAAAGGCGCTGTTAGCGGGCAGGTAGGCGGGGCAGGCCAGTGGCTCTTTAGCACGCTGCACATGCCCGTTCTTTAAAAACAGCGCGCCAAAGCGGTCGTTAGCTAAAATATTCACCGCCTTATCCGGCTCGTTTAAGCGGGCGGCGGTTAATGCCCCCTTACCCAAACTCCAGCTAATGAAACCGCGCAGACCGCCTTTATCATATATCGAGTTAAATGTTTCGGCCATTACTTTTTCATCTATCATCGGCGTTTTAGGCAGATAGCCCAAAGCCATGATCTGGTCCGATCCGCCATTGCCCGGTTCGGTCTCCAGTTCGGCATAGCGACCATTGTGGATGGCAGGGCGTGATAGTTTGGCCAGGATATCATCCCAATGCTTTTCGCGTGGCATGCCCAGGCGTTCGCGCCAATCCTGCGCCACTTTCAGGCCGTAGTACCACTGTGTGAGTTCAAAGGTTGGATTCTGCGTTTCGTTTTCGGCATTATGCTCGGCTACACCCTTTATAGGCGGACCAAGGATATAGCGTCCGGTCT
Organism: Mucilaginibacter mali; assembly: GCF_013283875.1. Taxonomy (NCBI): domain Bacteria; kingdom Pseudomonadati; phylum Bacteroidota; class Sphingobacteriia; order Sphingobacteriales; family Sphingobacteriaceae; genus Mucilaginibacter; species Mucilaginibacter mali. The sequence goes on along the minus strand of NZ_CP054139.1, from coordinate 5,042,123 downwards.
TCACATCCCAAAAGGCGTATGATGACAGGAACTTTGCCGATTCGAAAACCACATCGCTGTATTTATTAAGCGTGGCTTTATCGGGGTGTGCACGATAGATCAGCTCAGCCAAATAGATAGGGTTACACTGATTCCAGATGATGAACGGGTTAATGCTGCCCGGACTTGGCCGGCCATCAATGCCCGACATTTTTGGCCAGCGTGCGCCCTCAAAGCCCTCGCTTTTGGCCTGGGCTACGGCGGTTGGCAATATCTTTTTATACCAGGCAAAGCTTTTCTCCAGCGATTCGGTATGCCCCCACTCGTAAAACTGCGCGGCATGCCACCAGTACACTTCCGAGTTATGCTTGCCATACCAGCTAATGGTGGTCAACCCCGTTTCCTGCGGTGGGAACGAACCGGCATAGTTTACATGCAACAAGTATTGCGATAATACCATACGGCGCTCCAACTCATTAGCACGCGGATCTTTACTGCCTGAAAGGTCAACCGCTCCGCCTGTAGTCCAGAAGTTTTTCCACGAGGCGATACTTAATGCCCTGATGCCCGCGAATGTAGGTTTTGCATCCTTATTTAAAGTCTTAGAAAACGAACATACGAGTTGCAGACTATCCGCCCCGGTGGCTTCCAAAAGGAAACGGTGATCACCCTCCTGCTTAAACCGGGCCCTTCCCTGCCAGTTTACCGATACGTAATAAATGGTGCCCTCGATATTACGCTTCAGGAGCACGCTGTTGGGTGTTTGGCTGATGATGGTAGTTTGATGGCGATCGGGCTTGCTCCAATCGAACGGAGGTTTATTTTTGATTTTAAAATCGTAAGAATAGGGGAATCGGAACGAGGTCTTCAAGCCGCCTTTTAATAGTGCCGATTTTATTTTGAAGGCCACCTCACTTTGCTCCGGATGCGAGATCGTCTCTACCGACACCGGTGTGCCGTTCACCGTATAATTACTGCTGATGATACCCCGCCACAGGTCGAGTTTTTGGTGGATATTGCCAATAGCGGCAGTATCCAGCGGCTTGCCATCGCCCTGAACCAAACCGATCTGCCCAAGCGGCACCGGGTGCGGGTTCTGACGGAAGTACTCGCCGGCTGGTGTTTTCTCCTGGCTGGCATACATAATTTTACGTCCATGGAAATCGATCTCCTTCATGGCATCCTGCAACTTCAACTGATCAACATTGGGGAACGAATGCCAGCACCAGGTACTCAGCGTCTCCAGCGAGGTGCCGTTCTTCCAGTAATGGTCCTCGAACGATTGCATCCCGGTAATATCGGCCGTAAAGGCAAAATCGCCGTTACCTACCGAAAGCGGGGCCAGCGGTTCTATCCGGCTGATCTCGACATTATGCCGGGTTACCAGCGCGTAACGATCTATGCGTTGGGCTTTGATTTGATACGACAGGGCAAGACACAGCAAGGCAGCTGGGATGGTATAACGAAATTTCATGAAGCGGTGGTTTATATCAGTATGATGATCAAATCTAAAATAAAAAGGGAAAGCGACTGTCCTGTACTGTGGCGTGCGGCGGAGACTCAGCCTGACAACGTCGCATGGTCGGGATTAGTCTGTTGATTTAATCGTATAGTTTTAATTATTTATCGTTTTATTTTAAATTTTATTTGTTTTGATTTAAAAACTATTTATGTTTGATGCAGTATAAACCATATCAGCACAAACCAAAAATGAAAACATCAAACCGTATTATTACACTCATTTGGCTTATTATCGCCTTATCGGCGCTGTTCTCTGTATTCTCGCTTTTTAAGGGCATCGGGCAGTATAACAGTCAGCCGCTGTTCTTTTGGCTCACTATGATCAAGCTGGTATCTACCGCTATTTTACTGGTGATGGGCCTTTATATGCGCCGGGTAGTTTTATCATACACAGCCAAACAGCCCTGGGATGAAAAGAATTATTTAAAAATGAAGCGCATGGGCTACCTGGCATTGGTGCTGGTTAACGCCGCCTTCCAGGCCGGGTACGAGCAAATGTGGAAGGTGCTTACCCATAGCATTGTTCCTGTAGATGGCCTGTACAGCTTCCGCAGGTTTTACGGGATCTTGTTTACCGAATCGCCGGCGATGTGGGTGTTGGCCTTAAGCATATTTTTATTTGCCGAACTGATCAAGGCCGCCCACCAGGTTAAGGCCGAAAACGAATCTTTTATTTAAACAAGCCATGCCCGTAGTTATTAATTTAGATGTGATGATGGCCAAACGTAAAATGTCGCTTGGCGAATTATCGCAAAAGGTGGGGGTTACCAATGTTAATCTTTCCATCCTGAAGAACGGAAAAGCAAAAGGTGTACGCTTCGACACACTTGAAGCCATATGTAAAGCGTTAGATTGCAAACCCGGAGATATTATTGATATTGAATAACAACAAACCTTAACCAAATGAAAAAACAACCTTTTACATTATTGTGCCTGCTGCTATTCAGCCTGTCCGTATCAGCTCAGGATCTCACCTTTGAGAGTACCCCTACCGGCTTACCTGCCGGGCTGTTCACCAATGGTAACGATCATACCTTTCAACTCAGTACCGAAAACCCGCATTCGGGTAAATATGCTTTGTCGGTTACAGCTAAGGATAAGGCTACTGATAACTCGGTGGCCATTGCCAGTTACTCAGTCCCGGCAAAATTCAACGGTAAAACGTTGACGCTTAAAGGCTGGATCCGCACCGCTAACATGACCGGCAAAGCCACCATCTGGCTGCGGGTTGATGGCGCGGGCGGCGCCGTTGCATTTGATAATATGCTGACCCGGGCCGTTACCACCAATATCGGCTGGACACAGTTTACCGTTACAGTACCTTATCCATCGTCCGAAGCGAAATCGGTCGCGTTTGGCGGGTTGGTGATGGGCAAGGGCAATGTTTGGTTTGATGACCTTGAAATTGCCGGCGGTAACGAAACGGTGAGTAATCCCATTAATGTGGTGGAACCATCAAATGTTGCGGAGATCACACTGAATCCACAAACTACCCAAAACCTGTACGCCCTTGGCCGGATATGGGGCTTGCTGAAATACTTCCACCCGGCCGTAGCCGATGGTAACTATGATTGGGATGCCGAGCTATTTAAGGAACTGAATAAAGTATCAACCAACCGCGGCGAGTTTAACGCCGAAATGCTACATTGGATAAACGCCTTAGGCACCCTAAGCGATTGCAAATGCAAACCGGCCGTTACCGATAGCCTGCTGGCTGCTAACAATTGGATCAATAACAAAGACCTTTTCGACCCGCAGGTAAGTACCGCTTTAAAAAACGTGATCACCGGGCGCAATACGGGTAAAAACAAATACATATCATTTGCGCCGGGCGTTAACAACCCTAACTTCAGCACCGAAAAACCTTATCCGGGCATGAGTTCCATCGATCCCGGCTACCGTATGTTGTCGCTATTCCGCTTCTGGAATATGGTGGAGTATTTTTTTCCATATAAAAATATCATCGGCGAAGATTGGGACAAGGCCCTGGCCGCAATGATCCCATCGTTTGTGAGCGCCAAAACCCGGTTAGATTATAAACTGGCCGTTTGGAGCATGATCAACCGCATACATGATACTCACGCCAATTTGTACAGCCATACCAGCGACCCCGAAATGCTGAAATACATCGGCGGCACCCGCCAGTTGCCGGTTACCGTTCGGCTAGTGGAAAACAAATGGATGATCACCAAAATATCAGCTGAAAACCCTGATAACTATCCGCTTAAAAAGGGCGATGTGATTGTTACCATTAACGGTAAAACCGCCGCCGATCGCGCCGCTTTCCTGATGCCTTATTCCTGCGCATCAAACATCAGCACGGCCAACCGCAACATTGGTAACGACTTTTTTTGGACCGATGCCGAAAAGCTGCACCTGCAGATCAGCCGCGATGGCCAAAATATGGATATAGACGCCCCATCAATGGATATACAAGCGTACATGGCAATGGCACGTAAAAACGCCACCGGCGGCGGCTATACCCCGCCCTATAAGCTGCTTAACCCGCAGGTAGGTTATGTTACCTTTGATAAGATAAAAAGCGGTTTCTTTAAACAGATGTTCGAAGAGTTTAAGGATACCAAGGGCATTGTGCTGGATATCCGCAATTACCCGTCGGAATTTGTAGTGTTCTCGCTGAACGAATACCTGCGCAGCGCGCCTGCCCCGTTTGTTAAATTTACCAATACCAACACCGATAAGCCTGGTATCTACAACTATACGCCAAATGTGGTGGTAGGCACCAAAAACAAAGACGCCTACAAAGGCAAACTGGTAGTGTTGGTAAACGAAGAAAGCCAAAGCCAGGCCGAATACACCACCATGGCCCTGCGTGCCGGCGGTCGCGCCACAGTAATGGGCAGCCAAACAGCCGGTGCCGACGGCAATATCAGCCCTATTGTTTTGCCGGGTGGGTTGAGTACCTTCTTTTCAGGCATCGGCGTGTTTTATCCCGATGGAAAGGGTACACAACGTATCGGCATGGTGCCTGATGTGGAGGTGAAGCCGACGGTTAAGGGCATTGCGCAGGGTAAGGATGAGGTGTTGGAGCGGGCTGTGGAGTGGATTGAGAAGAATTGATGGGTGTCAGTCTGAGCCTGTCGAAGACTGCGTGGAGGACCTGCCAAACGTGTAGACTCACCCGGTCGTGGCTACGCCCGACCACCCTCTCTCCGCTGCGCGGAAAGAGGGATTAAAAATTTTTTACTATGCCGATAGTCGACCACCTATGCCTTGGTTGCCACAACCCCTCCTTCCCTCTTTCCGCGCAGCGGAGAGAGGGTCGACCAGCGAAGCGTAGTCGGGGTGAGTCCACACCGCTTGTAGAAGAAGAAGCAATGCCATTGAAAAGCGCGGGGACTGTGCGATTCCCCTCTTGAGAGTAATAGCCCAAACGTGCGATAAAAAGCGTGGGGCGTGTGCGATTCCCTCCCATGGGGAGGGTTGAGGGAGGGGTTTCTACCATATTACTCATGCCTAAACCCCTCCCTGCCACTACGCAGGTCTTCCGCACCCCTCCCCAAGGAGGGAACTGTCAAATGATGGGCTATTACTCTTGAGAGGGGAATTAAAAAACACAAGGGGCCAACTGTTTCCGGTTGGCCCCTTGCATAACAAAACTAAAACTATATAAAATTTAACCCGGAAAAGTTCTTATTCAGCACCTGGCTGTTGTTTACCTCCAGCCATTTATCTAAAAGAGTGGCGTAAACATCCCTAAAATCTACCTGGTATTTTAGGTCTCCATTTTCCAGATCGTTTAGATTGGGCGCATCGTTATAGATACCTGCTTTGGCCAGCTTGCCGCCGAAGATAAATACATTGTTGGCTGTACCGTGGTCGGTGCCGTTGCTGGCGTTCTGTTCTACCCGGCGGCCAAATTCAGAGAAGGTCATGATCAGGGTATCATCCAGTTTTCCAGTCGACTTCAGGTCTTTTACAAAGGCAGCAACTGCATCGCCATATGTTTTTAACTGCCGGCCTTGCTGATCCTGCTGGCCAACGTGTGTATCAAAACCTCCCAGCGATACATAGTAGATACGTGTTTGCAAACCCGAGTTAATGAATTTGGAAATATTCTTCAGCTGGTTACCAAGACCGGTTGCAGGGTAGGTTGCTGTTACGTTGTACGTTTTGGATGTTTTTTGAATATAATCTGCCGATGAATACGTCTCTATCATGGTTTTGTACAAGTAGCCCAGGTTATCCTCGCTCAGGTGTGCGGCATCGTGCTTATCCTGCACCAGGTCTTTAAAAAAGGGTTCGCGGGTACTTTGAAACAGGCGGTTGGGGTCCTGCACGGCAATGCCCTTCAAATTAGCCCCCTTCATCGCCAGCGAGAGGGTATCATCCACCTCTATAGCCGTATACGGGTTGCTGCAGGTTTGGCAATTGCTATCCAGGTAGCGGCCTATCCAGCCGGTGGTAAGAAACTGATTGGCATCACTGCCGGTTTGCCAGATATCCATCGACCGGAAGTGCGACCTGTCCGGATTGGGATACCCTACCGAATTGATGATGCTCATCCAACCCTGATCGTAAATTTCCTTCAGGGCCGATAAGTTAGGGTTAAGCCCCAGCATATCGGTCAGGCCAATCACCTTATCCTGCGCAAGCGCAATGGTTTTGCGCTTTTGGTAATAGATGTCGTTACCAAAGGGAACCACGGTATTCAAACCATCGTTGCCGCCCGATAGCTGGATGATGACCAGGTTTTTATACCCGCTCAGGGCATCCATGGCAAAGGCCTCGAACGGCTTTAAAAAAGCCGGTATCATCAACGCGCCCGATGCCAGCGCTGTTTTCTTTAAAAAGTCTCTTCTTTCCATCTTTCAATTTTGAAAAGTCCGGAAGTCCGCAAAGACCGGAAGTCCGGAAGATGTTTCTTCAATAAGTATCGTCTTTCCGACTTCCGGTCTTCCCGTCTTTCGGACTAGCAAAGCTGATACTCCGGCGTGCTCACCACCTGTATCACCATTGTTTTTATATCTGTCATCCTGTTTACTTCGGCAACCAGGGTGGTGTTAAGCTTAGGCTCCAGCATAAATTCGGCTACTTCCTGGTGCGTTGTTTTCATGGGGATCCGCTGCAAAAACTTGTCCCAATCCGGTACCGATTGTGTCCGTTTGATCACGCTAAATTGTTGCTTTCGCATAGATGCCAGGTAGGCCTCATCCTCGGGCGTGGCCTTGCCGCTAAAGTCTATCACCCCGGCGCTCAGCACGGTTGATGGGATCTTCATGCGGTACATCAGCGATGAGCTGTCTATCCAACTGCGGCCGCCGGGCCAACCTGCCACATTTGGCGGGCGAAACAGCACCTGCCCCAGCGTACGTTGAAACTGCAGCAGCACATCGGGGTTATCATATTTCACATAAAACTGGCGGTTCAGTCCCACTAAAAACTCCACCGGCGATTTTACCAGGTTTCCGGTATTCTTATCCTCATAAAACCAGTCGGATGTAAACACAAATTCCAATAGCGGGCCGATCTCGTAATTGCCCTTGTAAAACACATTGGTCATTTGCTCTACGTGGGTATCGTCGGGCACCTCATTCACCAAATATTTATACAGTTTGGTGCAGATGTATTTGGCCGTTAACGGATTTTTAAGGATGATATCGATAATGTCCTCACCGCAAAAATTTGCGGTATTGTTCATAAAGGTCTTCAAACCAGTATCGTGCACACCGGGGCGAAAAACGTAGCTGGCCGTTTTTCCGTCGTACTGCCAGCCGGTAAAAGCCCGGGCCGATTCTTTAATATCCTGCTCGGTATAATGCCCGCGGCCAATGGTAAACAGCTCCATCAACTCGCGCGCGAAGTTCTCGTTAGGGTGCGCCTTTACGTTTTGCTGGTTATTTAAAAACTGCAACATGGCCGGCGTTTGCGATACCTGTATCAGCAGGGTTTTAAAATTACCTAAGGCATTGGCGCGTTGTATATTGTTTAGTTGCTGGGCATAATACGAGTTGCCAATGTTGCAGGCAAAATGGTTGTGCCAAAACAGGGTCATCTTTTCGCGCAGTTGGGCCTCGCTATCATTCATCTGTGTAAACCAGGCAGCGTTAAGGCCTTTTTCCTGCTTGTTGCGCAGGTCCTGTATCACCTTTTTTTCTTCTTCGGTTTGATCTTTATGATAGCGCAGGTCAAGGTTTTCGTCAACCACGGTAATGGGCTGGCTTACGGCCGATGTTTCAAAAAGCTTTTTTACGGTTTTTTTAATGGACCAGTTGACGCGGTCGTGCAGGTCTTCAAACCGGATGCCAAAGCCGGCCCGCGCGTACAAGTGTTTAATTTGCCTGGCGTTATTCATGATTGGGGTATTAGCTAAATGTAGTGATGATAAGACATAGCAATTTAAAAAAGGTTTAAGCCAAAATGAAAATCGGATGAAATTTTATTTAGCAGAAGCCCGGCATACAATATTGGCCGGGAATGGTTTTAGTAAAATGAAAATAATTTTGTTTTAAGAAAACATGCTTTATATTTAGCTAACTAAAACCTTAAGATGAAATATACAACTACAATGCTGTTAGCCTGCCTGTTAACAGCAAGCGCCGCTATAGCGCAAAAAAAGCCTGAAGCCTTAACTATTCCCACCACGCAACCTTACGGTAAGATAGATATAGCCGACCTCGAATTAAAAAACTGCGATTTTGAAAAAGACGCCAACGCCATGGTGCTGTTTGATAAGGCCGACACTTATTACGATAGCGATCTGAACACTATAACCATGGAACGCCATAAGCGCATTAAAGTATTTAATGATAATGGCAAGGATGTGGCCAACATCCGGATCGAATACATCAGCGCCAGCCACTACGAATACATTACCGGGCTTGATGCCGAAACCTTTAACCTGGTTAACGGCAAGGTAGAAATAACCAAGCTTGATAAAAAAGTACTTTATACCGAAACGGTTGACAAATCTACATCGGCCATTGTGTTTTCATTCCCTAATGTAAAGCCCGGATCGGTGATCGAGTTTAAGTATAAATGGGGTACCCCAGATTATTCTAACCTGCCCGATTGGTCTTTCCAGAGCAAAATACCAACACGTTACAGCGAGTGGACCACACAAATACCCGACCTGCTTTACTTTACCACACAAAGCCATGTTACCATGCCCTATGTGGTTAACAAAAACAAAGCCGAATCAAGAAGCGTAGGTAGCGCGGCAGATGTGGTAAGCTATACGCTTGATGTGAATACCAAAGCGCTGGCCAATATCCCCTCGTTGCCCGACGAACCTTATATGGGCGCCCAAAGCGATAACGAACAATCGCTGATCTATCACCTTACTTATGTAAAACCTACCACCGGTTTTGTGCGCTCCTATTCGGATAGCTGGGCCAAGCTGGGCGGGATACTGGCCGATCATGAGGATTTTGGCGCCCAGCTAAAACGTAAACTGGCTAACGAAGATGCCATTATTGCCAAAGCTAAAACTATGAAGCTTGACCGGGATAAAATGATCTATATTTTTAAAGAAGTGCAATCGGCCATGAAATGGGATGGGGTAGACCGCTGGTATACCAACGATGGCACCGTAAAGGCCTGGGAAAAGAAAACCGGTAATTCGTCCGAAGTGAACCTGATCCTGTACCACTTGCTTTACCGCGCAGGTGTAGAAGCCTATCCAATGGTAGTTAGCACACGCAGCCATGGCAAGGTAAACCCCGCCTACAGCTTTTTGTACCAGTTTAACCGCGCGGTAGTTTATAAACCTATTGATGAAAAAAGTTACTATATACTTGATGCTACAGGCAAGTACAACACTTACAACGAGATACCAGACGAATTGTTAAATTCTACCGGCCTATACATTGATAAGGACGACAAAAGATACAATACCGTTGTATTGAAAAAAGAAAACCCGGTACAGCAGGTGATCATGGTTTCGGCCGATATTAAGCCCGATGGTAAAATGAACGGTACGGCAAACCTGAGCGAGTATAGCTACAACCGTATCAAGGGTATTAAAAAATACAAAACCGATGGCGAGCAAAAATATATCGACTTTTTAAGGAACAACGATAACAGCCTGAAAATATCGGCCTTAAAACTGGAGAACATGGAGGTAGATACCCTGCCGCTGGCGCAAACCTTCGAGTTTAAACAGGATCTTACCGGCAGCGATGGCAACTATATTTACTTTATGCCGGCCATGTTTGCACCAATGCGTAATAATCCCTTTTTAAAGGAAGAGCGCATGTCGGACATTGATTTTGGCTACCGCGATAACTTCTCGATGGTAGGTACCTATAAAATGCCCGAAGGTTATAAAGCAGATGCCCTGCCTAAAAACATCACCATGCAAATGCCCGATGAAAGCATCATCTTCAGGCGTATCGTGGCCGAACAGGACGGCAACATCGTTGTGCGTTTTGTGATAGATCATAAAAAGCCCATCTTCTACAAACAGGACTACGATAAGATATTTGACTTTTATAAAAAACTGCACGAACTGATGAACGAGCAGATCGTGCTTAAAAAGGCATAATCCCGATATTTCATAATTTTACCATGAAGAAATTTTTTGCCCTTATTTTAATTAGCTGCACAACCACCCTGGGCGTTAGCGCGCAAAAATCGCCCACAGGGCAACAACTGCTACAGCCCTATGGAAAAGTAGATATGGCCGACCTTCAATCAACATCCTGCGATTTTGAAAAGGATGCCAATGCCATGGTTTTGTTTGATAAAGCGGATATTTATTACCAGGATAATAAAATATACCTTAACCGCCACAGGCGTGTTAAAATATTTAATGATAACGGTAAAAAAAACGCCAATGTGCGCATCGAATTTATTGGAGTGTTTTTGTACCAGCACATTGATGGGCTACAGGCTCAAACCATAAACCTGGTAAACGGGAAACCCGAAATAACCAAGCTCGACAGTAAATCTATCTACCTTGAAAAAACCGACAAGCTAAATTCGGCTTATGTGTTTTCGTTCCCTAATGTAAAACCTGGTTCCATATTAGAGTTTAAGTACGTGTGGTCTACAACCGGCGGTTTACCGGCGTGGAGTTTCCAGGATTTTATACCTACGCGCTACAGCGTACTTACAACCGAACTGCCGCCGCAAATAGTACCACAGATAAGAGGCGGCGCTAACGCCCTTAATACCGAACTAATCAGCGGCAACCCGCTTACGGGCCACTCGGCGCTTAATGCCATCAGGCAGTCTATGACTAATGTACCCTCGCTGGTTGAAGAACCGTACATGACATCGGTAAAAGATAACATACATAGTATTTACTTCCGTTTTGCTGATCCAAACTATGCGGGCGATCAGTTTGGCAATGAAAAGCAGTGGAACAAAATTGCCGAAGATCTGGATAACGACGATGACTTCGGCCATCAGCTTAACCGCAAACTAAACGGCGAGGAGGCTATTTTAAGCGAAGCCGGCAAATTAAAAGCACCCGGCGATAAAATAGCCTATATTTTTAACCAAGTGCGCGATGCTATGAAATGGAACGATGCGGATGCCTGGTATACTAACGACGGTACGGTTAAAGCCTGGGAGAAAAAAACCGGCAACGCTACCGAGATCAACCTTGTCCTTTACCACCTGCTTACAAAGGCAGGCATAAAAGCTGCGCCAATGGTGGTAAGTACACGCAACAACGGCCGGGTGTTTGGCGGCTATCCAACCCTAAACCAGTTTAACCGCACGGTGGTTTCTGTTTCCGAACCTGGTAGTTATATCCTTGATGCATCGGGCAAGTTTAATATATATAACGAAACGCCCGAAAACTTGCTGAATAATTACGCCCTGCTTACGGATATTCCCAACAAAAAGGCCGTGTTGATGCAAATAGAACGGAAGGACCCGGTGAGGGAGATCATTGTAATATCTGGCGATATTAAGAATGACGGCAAAATGGCAGGCTCGGCGCAGTTAACCAATTTTAGCTACAACCGTATTAATGCCATTAAAAAATATAAAACCGATGGCGAACAGAAATATATCGACTACCTGCGCGACAACAATAATAACCTGAAAATATCGGGACTCAAAATGGCTAACATGGAGGTAGATTCGCTCCCGCTTGAACAAAGTATGGACTTTAAGCTGGATCTTGCCGGCAGCGATGGCAACTACATTTATTTTATCCCGGCCATGTTTAATCCGCTAAAAAACAACCCGTTTATAAAAGAAACCAGGCTTACGGATATCGATTTTGGCTACCTTGATAATGTATCTATTGTAGGCAATTATAAAATGCCGGATGGCTACAAGGCCGATGCCCTGCCTAAAAACATTATCCTGCAAACCCCCGATCAAAGTATCACCTTTAAACGCATCATAGGCGAGCAGGAGGGAACGCTTGTGGTGCGCCTGGTGGTAAGCCATAAACAAACTACTTATACCCGCGACAACTACGACCAGCTATTTGATTTTTACAAAAAGCTGCACGAATTAATGAATGAACAGATCGTTTTAAAAAAATCATAAATATATAATGAGGATGATGATAAGGGGCTGGGGGTTATGTACCGCCATGGTGCTAACCATTATTTTTGCCCATGCCCAGGATAAAAACATACCTAAAGAGTATTACCTCGCTTCCGGCATACCCGATTCGTTAAAAACTGATGCCAACGCCGTAATACGCTATACAATGGATGATATCATCATTAAAGCGCCGGGGCGTGAGGTATTAAAGCATCACAGTATTACCACCGTTTTAAACGAAAAGGGCGACCATGTTGGCGAAATTGGCATGCTTTACAACCGCAAGTACGATACCTATGCTGATATCGAAGTAAAAGTATACAGCGCTACCGGCCAGATATTAAAAAAATACCATAAAAGCGATATGTACGACCGCGCCGCCAGCGATGATGAAACCATTGTTACCGATGATCGCGTATTGCTGCTGCAACATACCATCCCCAGCTACCCTACCACTATCGAGATCAGTTACGAAGAAGATATCTCCAGCTTTATCTCGCTTGGCTCGTGGATGATACGGCCGCAGGAAGAAATTGCTGTACAAACCGCGCTGTGTAAGGTAGCGGTAAATCCGGCGGTTGGCTTCCGGTACCAGGCTTTTAATATTGTCGCTAATCCCGAAAAAGGCACACAGGGCGATATGGAAACCTATAGCTGGCAGGTAAAAAACCTAAAGGCTGCCAAGCCCGAAGAAAACACCCTGCCATGGCAAATGCAGCAAAAGATAGCCTTCGCTACCAATAGCTTCGAGTATTATGGCCTGCCGGGCACTTTTGATAACTGGCAAAATTTTGGCAAATGGATAAACGGCCTTAACGCCGATGTAAACACACTTAGCCCCGCCCGTGCCGCCGAGATCAAAAAAATGACCGACACCATAAAAACCGATAAAGATAAGGTACGCTTTCTGTACAACTACCTGCAAAAAAATGTGCGTTATGTAAGTGTGCAGCTGGGTATTGGCGGCTTAAAACCATTCCCGGCTACGTTTGTCGATCAGAAAAAATATGGCGATTGCAAGGCGCTTACCAATTATATGGGCGCTTTGCTGCGCGCGGTTGATATCCCATCGTGCTATGCCATTATCAACGCGGGCACCAACGAGCGCCCGGCCGATCCGAAATTCCCGGCTAACGTGTTTAACCATGTGATATTATGCGTGCCCCTTAAAGGCGATACCACCTGGCTGGAGTGTACCAGCAACACACAGCCCTTTGGCAAACTGGGTACCTTTACCGAAAACCGCAACGCCCTGCTGATCACTCCCGAAGGCGGCAAACTGGTGGCTACGCCCAAAAGCACCATGCAGGATAACGTATTTGATAGTTACGCGCATGTAACACTTAATCCCGATGGCAGCGCCAAAGCCGACCTGAAGTTCCTCTCGACCGGCGAATACCGCAGCATGTACCTGGGCCTTGAATCGCAAAAGCTGGACGAGCAAAAGGCCTATCTTATCCGTTACCTTAATCTTAAACAGCCTATCGCCTTCAACTTTAAGCTGTCGCCCGATAAGGATGGCACCAAGGAGATGAACATCGCCCTGGAATACGACCGCCTTTTTGACCTGGCCGTTGGCGATAAGCAATTTTATAAGGCTAATGTTTTTGATATCTGGCGCGCCACCATGCCCGAACTGGAAAAGCGTAAAACCGATTATTATTTCGATCACCCCATGCAAAAAACGTGTGTAACCACGATAGATCTGCCTGCCGGTTTTGAAATGGAAACACTACCTGCCGATGTAAAACTGAAGTTTAGCTACGGAAACTTTGAGGCCAGTTACCTGTACGATAAGGCTAAAAACCAGGTAACATCCAAAGTGAAATTCATTTTAGATAACCAGGTGGTGCCCGCTACCAAATACACCGAAATGCAGCAATATATGGAGGATATAGCAAAGGCACAGAATAAGAAAATGGTGATCAAAAAGAAGGTGTAGCAAGGATAAATAATTGGTTATTAAATAATTAATGATGTAAATTACATGGTCTATTCCGTAGCCGGTAATTAATGTTTAATTATGGAAACCAGTACAGATATTTTCAAAAAGATCAGTTTTTTTAGCGATCCTAACCTGAAGGCAGAGTTATTGCAGCATGGCAAAACCCTTAGTTTAAATAAAGGCGATGTAGTAGTGCGCGACGGGCAATATGTAAAGTTTTTGCCTATTGTATTAAGCGGCGCCATCAGGGTTTATCAGCAAAAGGAAGACCGGGAGATATCCCTGTACCATGTAAAGGCCGAGGAAACGTGTACCATGTCGCTGGCGGCAGCCTATTTCAATAACAAAAGCACATCGCACGGTGTGGCTACCGAACCTACCGAAGTACTGGTTTTCCCGGCCGATCTGGTGATGCAATGGCAATTGAAATATCCGGCGTGGAATACATATATGATGCACATGTTCCGTAAAAGGTATGATGACCTGATCAATGCCTTCGAGGATATCGTATTTGAGCATATTGATACACGGGTGTTGGAGTACCTGAAAAAGAAATCGCGCGAGGCAGGCAGTCCCTCTGTTAATCTCTCACACCAGGAGCTGGCATCCGAACTGGGGACAACCAGGGTTGTAATATCGCGCATACTGAAGGACTATGAAAAGCAAAATATGGTGAGGCTGTACCGGGGCCGTATAGATATTTTATAAATATTTTAGCCTGTGTATCTTTTGATACCGTTGACAAGCATGATGTGGGGTTAATTTTGATGCATCATTAACAAAACAACCCGCTAAAAAACACCATCATGAAAACTTTAAATTGCGCCGATGCCGGCTTTGACTGCCCTGCCGTAGTAACCGCCGACACTGAAGAAGAAGTACTGGCCATAGCTGCCGAACACGCCCGCTCTGTACACGGAACTACTGTTACGCCCGATATGGCCGAGCAAATTAAAACATTAATAAGGGAAGCATAAACTACCTTTAATGCACGCGCGAAGCCCGTTGACGTATGTTCGACGGGCTTTTTTTGTCAGTCCTCCGATAGCCCCGCAATGCGTAAATTTGCGCCGATGATATTCCGCCTTGATGAACGTTTGCTATTCCCGGATCCCCAACTGGCCGAAGAGGATGGCCTGTTGGCCGTAGGCGGCGACCTATCACCCCAACGCCTGTTGCTGGCTTATCAAAATGGGATCTTCCCCTGGTATAGCGATGATACGCCTATCCTATGGTATTCGCCGCATGAGCGGTTTGTGCTGTATCCTCACCAATTGAAGATATCAAAGTCAATGCGGCAGGTGTTGAGGTCGGGCAGGTTCAGGATATCTATGGATACCGCATTTGCCGATATCATCAGCAACTGCTCAATCGCCCCACGCGAGGGACAGGACGGCACCTGGATAACCGATGACATGAAAGCTGCCTATATCCGCCTGCATCAATTAGGGCATGCCCACTCGGTTGAAGTTTGGCTGAATGATGAACTGGTGGGTGGTTTGTATGGCGTGCGGGTCGGCAGGGTATTTTGCGGCGAAAGCATGTTCAGCAAGGTAAGCAACGCATCGAAAACAGCTTTGATATACCTGTGTAAAACCAGTTTGTACGATTTGATAGATTGCCAGATGCATACCGAACACCTGGAATCGATGGGGGCTGGGATGATCAGCAGGGAGGAGTATATACGGGAGTTGAGGAAGGGGTAATCTGCTATGTCGGTTTGGCTAAAGCCCTATATCTGCTGTTTATTATCCGTCCCTTAAAAGGGACGGCAATGAATAAGAATCCCACATTTCATTGCCGTTGGTTTTAACCAACGGAACCTTTGTTAGCAATAAGCTGGCTTTAGCCGAATCTGTCCCATCACCCTATATCTCCTCTCCGCCATGCATTCTTTTACATATTTTACTACCTTGCATACCGTAACAATTCTGTCTGTAATGAAAAAACTGATGCTTTTGCCGGTAATGCTGTTAGCCGCCGGCGTATTCGCGCAAAAAAAGGATAACACCCCTAAAACATACGATCTCATCATCGGCGGTTATACTACCGGTACCAACAAAGGCATATCGGTTTTCCGCTTTTATACCGAGACCGGTCGCACGGCCTACCTAACGCAGGTTGAAGGGATCGACAATCCATCGTACCTGTGCATCAGCAAAAACAACAAATTTGTTTATTCGGTAAACGAGGTAGGCAACGACCGCAAAGGCAGCGTAACCGCTTTTTCTTTCGAGCCTAAGGTTGGTACAATTGCTGTGATCAACAAACAACCCACAACCGGCGCCGGGCCATGCTATATCTCGGTTGATAAGGCGCAGAAGCACGTGTTTGTAGCCAACTACGCCGGCGGTTCACTGTCGGTACTGCCGGTAGCTAAAGATGGTTCGCTGATGCCCGTAGTGCAAACCATACAGGATGAAGGCCACGGCCCCAACAAAGACCGCCAGGAAAAACCACACGTGCACACCGCCGTGCTATCGCCCGATGAAAAGTACCTGTTGTATACCGATCTGGGCACCGATAAGCTGAACTTTTACCGCTACAAACCGGGCGCCGACCAGCCACTTGTTGCAGCCGACCCCTCATCGTTAAGCGTTGTTGGCGGCCATGGCCCGCGCCACATTGATTTTACGCCCGATAAAAAATATATGTACCTCATCACCGAAATGGGTGGCGTGATTTATGTATACGATTACGATGGCCCCAAATCGAAACAACTGGAAGCTATCAGCCTGGTGGCCGATGGTTTTAAAGGTGCCGTTGGCGCGGCGGATATCCACGTATCGCCGGATGGTAAATTCCTTTACGCTACCAACCGCGGTGATGCCAACGAAATTGTAGTATTTTCCATCAACCCGGATAATGGTCGTTTGACCTTCGTAGAACGCAAATCGAGCATGGGCAAAACCCCGCGCAATTTTGTGATAGACCCAACCGGCGGTTACCTGCTGGTGGCCAACCAAAACAGCGATGATATTTACGTTTACCGCATCAATAAACAAACCGGTAAACTAACGCTTACCAACTCGAAGATCAATTTCGGTAACCCGAGCTGTTTGAAGTTTACGGCTGCGGAGTAGTTCGATAATTCGTCATCGTGAGCGATAGCGAACGATCCCCGGTATACAGAGCGGATCTGCTTATCGGGGATCGTTCGCCGCTGATAGAAGCGACTCACGATGACGGTAGGTATAAAACGCACGAACGGCGATTGGATTTCCAATCGCCGTTCGTGCGTTATTATTCTATAGTCCTCCCCCTCCCTCGGAGAGGGTTGCGGGGTAAGGGTTCTTACTTCACTTTCCAGCCATCCTTCAGTGTAACCGTGCGGTTAAACACTAATTTATTGGCGGTGCTGTGTTTATCAAGGGTAAAATAGCCTTTGCGCATAAACTGGACGGCGGTGCCCATTTGGGCATCGGCCAGGGCGGGTTCAACGTAGGCGTTGATGATCTGCAGGCTATCCGGGTTCAGGTATTCTTTAAAATCACCTTCTTCGTTGCTTGGGTCTTCCACGCGGAACAGGCGGTCGTACAGGCGTACCTCGGCGGTTTTGGCGTGGGCGGCGCTCACCCAGTGGATGGTACCTTTAGGGCTTAAGCCGCTGGTATCGTTACCCGACTTGCTTTCGGGGATATAGCTGCAATGCACTTCGGTCACGTTGCCCTCGGCATCTTTAACAAAGCTATCGCATTTAACAATGTAAGCGTTCTTCAGGCGGACCATCAGGCCGACACCCAGGCGGAAGAATTTCTTCGGCGGCTCTTCCATAAAGTCCTCCCGTTCTATCCATATCTCCTTGCTGAAAGGGAACTCACGGCTGCCGTCACCACCCTCAACTTCGGGATTATTCTCGCCGCTGAACATTTCTGTCTGGCCTTCCGGGTAATTGGTGATCACCAGTTTTATCGGGTCTAAAACGGCCATGCGGCGCCAGGTGCTCTTGTTCAGGTTCTCGCGAACGCAAAACTCCAGCAGACTCAGGTCTATCATGTTTTCACGCTTGGCCACGCCAATACGTTCGCAAAACTCGCGGATGGCGGCGGCGGGGTAACCACGGCGGCGCATACCGCTAATGGTAGGCATACGCGGGTCGTCCCAATCCTCTACATGGTTGTCATCTACCAGTTGCAGCAGCTTGCGCTTGCTCATTACGGTATAGGTCATGTTCAGGCGCGCAAACTCGTACTGGTGCGAATCGAACAGGTTCAGTTTTTCGATGAACCAGTTATACAGGTCGCGGTGCGGAATAAACTCCAGCGTACAGATCGAGTGGGTGATCTGCTCAATGGCATCGCTTTGGCCGTGGGCAAAATCATACATGGGGTATATGCACCAGGCATCGCCGGTGCGGTGGTGATGCGCGTGTTTAATGCGGTACATCAGCGGGTCGCGCAGGTGCATGTTGGGCGCGGCCAGGTCTACTTTGGCGCGCAATACTTTGGCGCCGTCGGGATATTTGCCCGCTTTCATATCGGCAAACAGTTGCAGGTTTTCTTCAACGGTACGACTGCGGTATTGGTTGGGCGTACCCGGTTCGGTAGGCGTACCTTTTTGCGCGGCAATTTCCTCGGCGGTGCTATCGTCTACGTAAGCCAGACCGGCTTTGATCAGCGTTACGGCCAACTCATATAGCTTGTCGAAATAGTCGGACGCGTACAATTCCTCGGCCCATTCAAAGCCCAGCCATTTTACGTCTTCTTTAATGCTGTCTACATATTCCACGTCCTCTTTTACCGGGTTGGTATCATCAAAACGCAGGTTGGTTTTACCGTTATATTTTTGCGCCAGCCCAAAGTTAAGGCAGATGGATTTGGCGTGCCCTATATGCAGGTAGCCATTAGGCTCGGGCGGGAAACGGGTAAGCACCCGGCCACCATGTTTGCCGCTGGCAATGTCTTCTTCAACTATCTCTTCTAAAAAATTTAATGATCTTTCTTCGCTCATACCCGGCAAAAATAATAATTCTGAACCATGATTAAACAGATTAATAGGATTTTAGGGGAAGCGATGGTCTGAATCAGAATTTTCAGAATTAACGAATGGACAGAATGATACCTGTAAAATAAATTCTGTGAATTCTAAAATCCGGGAAATCCTGATTTAAACTAATTATGGCGTTGCCTGCGGCCCGTGCTATCCGCTCATACGCCTTCAGGCCTTAGCCACAGGGCCGGTATCCGCTCCTATCACTAACGCGGGGAAGGGTATACGGGGCACACGCCACAGGCGTGCGCCAGCGGAAGGGCATTTATTCTATTTAATAATCCACCTTCCAATAACTATCATTAGCAAACTTTACCGATTCTAATTTCCCGTTTTTAAAAGTATAGGTATGAATGATATCCTGAACACACGATTCAAGAACAACAACGTGGTAATTTGAGATCAATTCAACTGGAAAATAATCAAATAATGTATTATAGAAATTCGCAGTAGGCATTCCGATTTTTATCCCGTTTACAAAATGCACATCCGCATCGTATATTTCTCCTTTAAAAACAGATGAATGCGCTGATGCCTCGGGATCTGTATCAAAAAAGAAGAGCAGTTTACTCTTGTTGTGTCGCAGGCTATTAAATTCGAATGTGCCCGAATCTTCTCTTTCCATTCTATTAATCACCAAAAAACTGCTCAATAGGCTTGATTTAAAATCCTTTTTGCTTTTAATGCCGCCAAAAGGTTCATAAACGTACTTCCCGCAAACTACCAAATCAAGTGTGTCGCCTGCAAATTTATTAAGGGCGTTAAAATCAAGCGAGGGTTTCGGAGTTACCCAGGTATTTGCTATTTTAAAAGATTTAGTGGTATCGACTTTTGTTGCCGGTGCTTTTTTAGCTTGACTTATACCGGAATGCGATTGAGGATTGCTACATGCATTAACAAATAAGTAAAATACAATCAAATAAACACAAAATGAAGGTTTCATAGCGTAAGGTTGTTACGCAAATATACTGGTTTTTTAAGGTTGTCGTTTGAGACAATTTAGTTCACTCCAACCCCTACCTCACCTCCCCAAACTCCTCATCCACACTCTCCCGCAAATCATAAAGCAGCCATTGCTTATTGGCTATGGCCTGCGTTTTTGATTGTAGCAGCTTAATAAAATCCTTTACGCCTACCGGCTCATTGCCATTGCCATGTATCAGCACAATGCTGCCGGCCTGGGGTTGTTGTCCCTTGGCCAGCCAGGCATCGGTACCGATAGGAATGAGGCCGAAATCGGTTACGCGGTTCACCAGTTGCTGGTCGGATACCAGGCCGGGGAAACGGAAAAACACCGAGGGCAGCAACCCGTTGCGCAGCATGGCCTGTTCGGTTTCCAGTACTTCGTAGCTCATATCGGTGCCGGGTTCCAGCAAAAAATTTTCCTTCAGCGGGCGACTGGCGCTTACCCGGTGGTTGTACGAGTGGTTGATCCAGGTGATATAGATCTCGCGTTTGGCTTCCATTTGTTTTAGCCATTCCAGGTCCTGCGGGTGCTGGCGCATCCAGACGCCGGTTACCGAAAGGGCTATAGGCACAGGCCGCTCCACCTTGCCCAACCCGTTAAAAATATCGGTAAATATCACCTTATCCAGCGGCCGGTGCGATGGACATAGGTCGGCTGTTAAGCTGATGCCCGCCTCTTTAGGCATGCCCCGCTCAATGCCCGCGTCCTGTATCATTACCGATTGCTTTTCGGCCTTGGCTAAAGCTTTTTGATAGGGCGTGCTTTTAAAAAAGGCGCGGGCTTCGGCTATGTTCATCGGTTTTATTTTATAGATGTCGCTGTCGTTCACCTCGGTCTCCATCGTTAGCGGGTTTACCAGCAGGTAGTAAGTTTTGTTGCCGTCCTCAAAGCGGCGCAAAACCATTTTATCCTGCGGATAGGCATGCGCCCAGCCGTAATAAGCTTTATAGTTTTTAATATGGTGATAAGCCGCCTGCGCCCGTACTAAGCAGGCGTTAGAAAGCAGCAGGAAAAGTATAATATATCTTATAGACGACTTCATGATGTTGCAAATAAAACAAACCTAAATAATGTTTTTGATTTGCCTGGGTATTAATGACGTTTAATGCAAGAAGTATCTGAACCAGGACTTCGCTATCAGTTTTTGGCCGCATACAGCCCGCAGCCACTATGTATTTAAATAAACTTTCAATAAATTTTGAAAGTTTAAAAATAGTATTTACATTTGTTCTATGGAACTGGCAGAAGCAAAGTTGAAGTTTATTGAAGCCTGGGGCAAACTGGGGAGCGAGTGGGGCATTAACCGCACCATGGCCCAGGTACACGCCCTGCTGCTGATCAGTCCCGAAGCGCTGACCACCGAAGAAATTATGGAGCAGCTGAAGATCTCCCGCGGTAATGCCAACATGACCTTGCGCGACCTGATCAGCTGGGGCCTGATAGAAAAACAGCACCGTGCCGGCGAACGCAAGGAATACTTTTTTGCCGATAAGGATACCTGGGCTATTGCCCGTCAGGTAGCGCAGGAACGCAAAAAGCGTGAGCTGGATCCCATTATTAAATTATTGAACGAACTGCAAACCGTAAAGGGCGATATGAAAGACCCGGACTATAAAACCTTTAATACATCGGTAACGGATATTAACAAATTGGCCAAAAACGTGAACCGTACTTTAGAGACCATGCTGAAAGCAGAAGAGAACTGGTTTTGGGGTTCTATCTTTAAAATGTTTAAATAAAAAAATTTATCAAAATCTTTCAATTTTTATTGAAAATACAAAATAAACAATAATAACATGCACTTAAACACAAACATCATGAACTACTTCATTTTAACCTACGCGTTTTATTTGATGATCAGCATTGCCCTAACCGTTTGGGTTGCCCGGGTTTTGTTTAACAACGGCCGCATATTTTTGGTGGATATCTTCCATGGCAATACACCCCTGGCCGACTCTGTAAACAAGCTGCTGGTGGTTGGCTTCTACCTGGTAAACATTGGCTACATGAGTTTGGCCTTAAAAGAGGTGGATGCCATTGTAAACCTGCAAACCGTGGTAGAGGTATTAAGCCGCAAGCTGGGCTATATTATCCTGATACTGGGTGCTATGCACTTTTTAAACCTCACCATCTTTTTTAAGCTGCGCAACCGTGCCCAGTTAAACAAAGCCAATAACACCGCGACAGAATAACCTTTAGCCTTTTCCCTTTCATCTTTCACCTCAAAAAAAATGAAAACTTTAGCCGGATACACCATCCTTTACGATGCCGAATGCCCCATGTGCGATATCTATAGCCGCGCTTTTATAGCCACCGGCATGCTCGATAAAAACGGTCGTGCGCCTTACCAGCAGGTACTGGCCGGCGCTTGTCCACTGGTGGACAGGCAGCGCGCGGTGAACGAAATAGCGCTGGTAAACACCCAAACGGGCGAGGTGAATTACGGCATAAAAAGCTTGTTTAAGGTGATCGGTAATGCCTTTCCGGTGTTCGGTCCGCTGTTTGGCTTCAGGCCGTTCATCTGGTTGATGAGCAAGGTTTACGCCTTTATCTCTTACAACCGTAAGGTAATTATCCCGGCCAAGGTTGATGAAAACGCCATACAGCCAACGTTCAGCTTGTTCTATCGCCTGCTT
The DNA here is from genome assembly GCF_013283875.1 of Mucilaginibacter mali. Taxonomy (NCBI): domain Bacteria; kingdom Pseudomonadati; phylum Bacteroidota; class Sphingobacteriia; order Sphingobacteriales; family Sphingobacteriaceae; genus Mucilaginibacter; species Mucilaginibacter mali. The sequence goes on along the minus strand of NZ_CP054139.1, from coordinate 5,019,613 downwards.
TATTTGGCCTTGACTAGCCTGACTGTTGGCTTTATCCTGACCCATTACGCCGGTCACTTAAGCCCGCTGGTTGCTATAGGCAAACCCTATCGCGAGTATATGATCTGTAGCGGACAGGTGCTTTTCCAGGGGATCATCGTCAGCCTGTACAAACCCGCCAAACGCTGGGATTATTTGGGCAATATGATGAGCATTTCCTTTGGCGGGGCGTTGTTGTTGCTGCCCATGCTGTTACTTGGCAAGTTTGTGGCCGTTGCCCCCTTTATCAATATGCTTTGGTTTTTAGCAGTGGCCGGGCTGATGTTTTTAGAGCACATCCGCCGTACAAAATTACTTAGCTTAGGCTGGCTGCTCACTGTCACCTGGATGGCGTATCGTGTGGCGCTTTTATTCCTTATCCTTTATCTCAACTAAAATGAAATACCAAAAAATAGTGCTTGCTGGCGGCAATGGTTACCTGGGCACCGTATTGGCCGAACATTTTAAAACACTTGCCGCCGAGATCATCATCCTGGCCCGCCGCCCCGTATCCCCTAAAGGGAATATTAAAACGGTGGTTTGGGACGGGAAAACCGCTGGAGATTGGGTGGCGCAATTAACCGGTGCCGATCTATTGGTGAATTTATGTGGCAAAAACGTGAACTGCCGCTATACCGAAAAGAATAAGCAGGAGATCTTTGATTCAAGGCTGATCCCTACCGCCCTGCTGAATAGGGTAGTGACCGAAATGGAAAATCCGCCCAGGATTTGGATCAACAGTTCATCTGCAACCATCTATCGCCACGCTGAAGACCGCCCGCAGGATGAGCTGACCGGCGATATCGGCGAGGGCTTCTCTGTTGAGGTATGCAAAGCCTGGGAGCATACATTTTTTGAGACCGAACTACCGGCTACCCGCAAAATAGCCCTGCGCATTGGCATTGTGCTGGGCAAGGAGAGTGCCGTATTCCCGCGCCTGTATAACTTGGTAAAGTTTGGTTTGGGCGGCAAACAGGGCGATGGCGAGCAATATGTAAACTGGATATACGAGCAGGATGTGGCCCGCGCGGTAGAGTGGCTGTTAGATAATCCCGAAGCAAACGGCGCGTTTAACTGCGTTGCACCAAACCCGGTTAAAAACGCAGACATGATGCGCGTTATCCGCAAGGCCTGCGGCATGCCTATCGGTTTGCCCGCCCCAAAGTGGCTGTTGGAAGTGGGCGCCGCCATCATCGGTACCGAAACCGAACTGATATTAAAAAGCCGCTGGGTAATGCCCCAACGCCTGCTGGATGCGGGTTTTGAATTTAGGTATCCGAATGTGGAGGATGCTATTATAAACTGCCTTAAATAATAAACTGTTATGAAAAGCCCTGTTATCTTCAAAATATTTTTGATCGCGTTTGCCGCGTTCCTTATCTATACCTTATTCACTACGGCGCCTGAAAATTTGTACACCGTAATGTCCATCTCGTTTTTATTTGGATTACCATTTGGCGTGGGGGCGCTTGTGATTTATCTGTCGGATATTGAAAAAGTGCGGAGTCTAAATTACCGCATATTTGCACCCTGGGTTGCTGTTGGGGTATTCTTACTGGCAACTTTGCTTTTCGCGTTCGAAGGCTGGGCCTGCATCCTGATGGCTTTACCCTTGTTTCTTTTGGCTTCTACAGCCGGGGGCTTAACAGCCGGATATTTTAAGATCAGAAAACACGACCGCGAAAAAACCTATGTTTCCATACTGGTATTGCTGCCGCTCTTTTTGTCACCTATCGAACATATGATAGGAGCCATTCCCGGCAGATATGAGGCTTATACCTATATCGATATTAAAGCCAAGGACAAGGCGCAGATCTGGGATAATGTAACGCGTGTAAAAGCCATCAACCAACAACAGGATAAAGGCTGGCTCACCCGCACGCTGGGCTTCCCGCGCCCCATCCGTGCCGAACTGAATTATAATGGCGTTGGCGCATACCGCAAGGCTATATTTGACAAGGGCCTGGTGTTTCACGAAGAGGTACTGCGTTACGAAGACCAGCGCCGTATGGATTTTTCCATCAAGGCCAACCCTTACGAAATTCCCTCGACCACAATGGATAAACATGTGGTCATAGGCGGTGATTATTTCGACGTACTGAACGGCACCTATATTTTACAACAAACAGGAAAGGGCACGTACCGCCTGCATTTATACAGCCATTTTAAACTGACCACCACTTTTAACTTCTACGCCTCGTGGTGGGCGGGCTGGATCATGAGCGATATCCAGAACAATATTTTACAGGTAATTAAACAGCGCGCCGAAACAGGATCATGACACTCATTAAACTCATTACCAAAATAAAAGCCCCGGTACAGGTATGTTTCGATTTGGCCCGCAGCATAGATCTGCACAAGCAATCGATGCAGCATACCGGCGAAAAAGCTGTAGCCGGGACAACCGATGGTCTCATCGGTCTCGACGAAACCGTTACCTGGCAGGGCAGGCACTTCGGCATCACTATGCAAATGACCAGCAAGATCACCGAGTTGCGCTACGCTACCTCCTTTACCGACGAGCAGGTGAAGGGTCCGTTCAAAACCCTGAAGCATCAGCACACTTTTCAACAAATAGGCGATTATACGCTGATGAGCGATTACTTCGAGTTTGAATCGCCGTTGGGTGTGCTGGGGCGATTTGTAGATAGCTTGCTGATGCGCGGTTATTTATCGCGGTTGCTGTTAATGCGTAACGAGGAGATCCGGGCCGCGGCGGAGGCAAATGCAATATAAACTAACACCGTCATTGTGAGCGATAGCGAAGAATCCCCGATAAGCAGGGCGGATATGCACAGTTTTGGATGTTTCGCTATCGCTACCCATGACGCATTAAAGTAAACAACCATGAAAACCCTAACCACACCCCAACTACAACATCGCATCCGGATATGCATCTGGATCGTCATCGCCGGGCTTGCCTTAAGCGGTATCACCGCTTTTCCGCTGGAAACCGAACTGGGCTGGATAAAAGACCATTTAACTTGGGCCCCCACTGTATTGCAACAATGGATAACACAGATCTACAACATCCTGCACGTGGTTAATCAGCACTATCCTTACCTAAGTTATGGCACCGACTGGCTGGCATTCGCGCATGTGATGTTAGCGATCGTATTCATTGGTCCGTTGAAAGACCCGGTGAAGAACATTTGGGTAATACAGTTTGGTATGATCGCCTGCGTGGCTATCGTTCCGCTGGCATTTATCGCGGGGCCTATCCGGCAGATCCCGGTATTTTGGCGGTTGATAGATTGTTCGTTCGGGGTGGGAGGGATAATTCCGTTGGGGTTGGCTTATCGGTATATAAAGATATTGGAAAAGGAAAGCCGTCATCCTGATCAATAGCGAAAGATCCAAAACTGTGCATATCCGCCCTGCTTATCGGGGATTCTTCGCTGTCGCTCCAGAATGACGACAAGGGGATGGGCGGCCTTAGTTCATTTTATACGATGCCACCAAATAAAACTCAGGGATAGTAACTTTAAACAGGGTGTTATCCATCAGGCGCACCATTTGGTATTCGCCCTTCATGCTGCCCATGTCGGTTTTAAGGTTGCAACCGGAGATATATTCGTGGCTTTGGCCGGGTTCGATGATGGGTTGTACACCAACTACGCCTTCTCCCTCCACCTGGCGGTGGGTGCTGTTGCTATCAAAAATATGCCAGTGGCGGCGCAGTAACTGCACAGCATGGCTACCCACATTTTCGATACTGATGCGGTAGGCAAACATAAAATGCTCGTTAGCCGGGTTAGAGTATTCAGGCTGATACTGAGTCTCTACCGTAATTTTTACGCCGTCGGTAATAGCTGTTGTCATGGTACAAACCTGCTGTTTTTTTCAAATATATAAATAGGTAATCAAAAACCAAGCCATTTGTAAAATAGGGGCAAATTTTAACAATTGGCGGTGGGTGGTAGTGGCAATTTAACCACAAAGCGCACAAAGATTTTCACAAAGGGCACAAAGAAAAACTATCACGAAATAAAGCTTTGTGTAAGTAAAATGAAAAGAAAAACCTTTGTGTTCTTTGTGATTTCTCCCTTGGTGGTCTTTGTGGTTAAACCATCACCATGCAAATAATGGTGCTTAGGCCATTATCGCGCTGTAGTGATCAACCACCTCGTCCAGCAGTTCGTGCACTTCTTCAACGGTTTGTACCGATACCAGCTTCATCCTGAACTCCTTAAAATGGTCTACCCCTTTAAAGTAGTTGCTGTAGTGGCGGCGCATCTCAAAGATACCCGTGCGCGGCCCTTTCCATTGTACCGATTTATCCAGGTGTGCGCGGCAAACGTCTACGCGCTCGGCAATGGTTGGCGGCGCTAAAAATTCGCCGGTATTAAAGTAGTGCTTTATTTCGCGGAAGATCCAGGGGTAACCAATAGCGGCGCGACCGATCATCATGCCATCCACCTCGTACTCCATCCGCCAGGCAGCCGCTTTTTCGGGGCTATCGATGTCGCCGTTACCGAAGATGGGGATCTTAATGCGCGGGTTCTTGCGAATATCCCGGATCAAACGCCAATCGGCTTCGCCCTTGTACATCTGTGAGCGGGTGCGGCCATGTATGGTAAGCGCCTGTATGCCCACATCCTGCAGGCGTTCGGCTACTTCGTAAACATTTTTGGTATTATCATCCCAGCCAAGGCGGGTTTTAACGGTTACCGGCAGGTGGGTTGCTTTTACCACGGCGCTGGTCATGGCCACCATTTTGTCAATATCCTGCAAAAGGCTGGCACCAGCGCCACGGCAGGCCACCTGTTTTACGGGGCAACCGTAGTTAATGTCCATCAGGTCGGGCTTGGCTAAAGTGGCAATTTCGGTAGCTTCGCGCATGTGGTCGATATCGCTGCCGAAGATCTGGATGCCTATCGGGCGCTCGTACTCGAAAATGTCCAACTTTTGGCGGCTTTTGGCGGCATCACGGATGAGGCCCTCGCTGCTGATAAACTCGGTATACATCATGTCGGCCCCGTTCTGTTTGCACACGTAACGGAATGGCGGATCGCTCACATCCTCCATCGGCGCCAGCAACAGCGGGAATTCACCTAAATCAATATTTCCTATTTGTACAGACATCCTTATCTTTAACGCTGCAAATTTACTAATTTAAAAGCAAAATTTATGACCACACCCGCTTACATGCGCATCCGCCCCTGGCAACACCTGCTTTACCTGGTACTGCTGGCCTTTGGCTGCGCTATATTAGGTGTACTGATAAGCCTGGTAGTGATAAGGGTGATATACGGCAGCGCGATGGTGATGCCGGTGATCACTATGACCGACAACGGCGACCCGCATTTTCTTGGCGCATTCCGCATTTTTTTGGGTTTGGGCAATACTTTGTTTACCTTTTTTGTGTCGGCGGTGGTGTTCGCGCAATTCATTTCTGGCGAGCCACAGCGTTATTTCCGCACCCGTACTTATGTTCCGCCGGTGCTATTTTTGGTAACTGTAGCTATTATGGTTTTTATGCTGCCGGTAATTGATATCACCGCGTATTTTAACCAAAAAATGACATTGCCAGCTGGTTTACAGGGCCTTGAAAAGTGGATCCGCGATGCCGAAAAGCAAAATGAAGCCGTGGTGAAGATGGTGCTGGATATGAAAAACACCGGCGACCTGTTATTGAGTGTCTTCATCGTCGGGATCTTGCCGGCCCTCTCCGAAGAGTTCTTTTTCCGCGGATGCATGCAAACTATTTTTATGCGCTGGACGAAGAACGTACACGCTACCGTTTGGATAACCGCCTTTATCTTCAGCTTTATTCATTTTGAGTTTTTAGGCTTTGTGCCCCGCTTTTTATTAGGCGCGGCGCTGGGTTATGTTTTTGCCTGGAGCGGCAGCATCTGGCCGTCGGTTTTGCTGCATTGCTTAAACAATAGTATATCCGTAGTGGGTTATTACCTCTACCAGCGCAAACTGATAGCTGCCGACCCCGACAGCAATACGCCTATGTTTAGCCAAATGTGGGTATACGTGGTGTGTGCAATTGCCGCAGTTGGGGTAATGCTGCTGTTCCGTAAAATAACTATTGATAAACACCTTGCCACCGATAATGGAGAAGAACTGGATCAAGCTGTTCACATCGACTAATTTTTACCAGGCCGAAATTTTAAAGCAGGCCATGGTAGAGAACGGTATCGACGCCGTACTGATGAACCAGATGGATTCGTCGCACCGGACATTCGGGCATATTGATGTTTACATTCATAAAGATAACTTTGGGCAGGCGATAGAGATCATGGTGTTGAATGAGATAAAGCCTTTTGGAGAGATATAGTTGTTCATAGTGGCAATTTAACCACAAAGGGCACAAAGACAGAAGCCACTAAGGGCCACAAAGCCCTTGATTAACAATAATTAATTATAAAATACTTATCAATAAAAACCCTTTGTGCCCTTAGTGAAAAACTTTGTGAACTTTGTGGTTAAATCTTCCGTTAGATGAAAACACGTACCATAACCGGTGTATTCTTTATTATTGTAATGCTGGCCTCGTTGCTTACAGGGCATTACTCGTTCGGCGCGTTTTACCTGTTGCTGGGATTGTTCTGCCAGTTTGAGTTTTACGGATTGATCAAAAAAAGTGGCTACCAGCCCAATTACGTTGCCGGGCTGATCAATGGCGCGCTCATTTACATCGCCTTTGCTTATACCGCTAATACCCATATTGTACAGCCGGTGCTGTTTTTAATACCGGTTACACTAAGCGCTGTTTTTATACAGGAGTTGTTTAAAAAATCAACCACGCCGTTCCAAAACATCGCCTTTACCATTTTGGGGCTGATGTTTACGGTGATGCCTTTCACGTTTTTCCACGCCATGGCTTATGTAAACGGTGATTTTAACTTTCACCTGCCATTGGGCTTTTTTGTGATGTTATGGAGCAATGATACCGGCGCTTATTTAACCGGGCGTGCTTTTGGCCGTACAAAATTATTCGAGCGCCATTCGCCCAAGAAAACAGTGGAGGGCTTTTTCGGTGGTTTATTAATTGCAGCATTGGCGGGCTATATCCTCAGTATTTACTATACCGAGATAGAGTGGAAGCAATGGATCTCCATGGCGATACTGATCTCCTGCTTCGGCACCCTTGGCGATTTGGTGGAATCGATGTTTAAGCGCAGCATTAACGTAAAGGATTCGGGCGGGATACTGCCGGGGCATGGTGGCTTGCTGGATAGGTTTGATGGGCTGCTGATTGCCGCGCCTATTGTTTATAGCTATTTGTATTTTATGGCGACGTAGAGCCCCTACATAGCGGTTGTACTCACCCGGTCGTGGCTACGCCCGACCACCCTCTCTCCGCTACGCGGAAAGAGGGGATGGGATCATCTGATATTGCTCCTTCCTTCTTTTTGCGTAGCAAAGAGAGGGTCGACCAGCATAGCGAAGTCGGGGTGAGTATACTCGTAAGCTAAAATTAGCCTTAAACCAATTATGTTATTATCCAACATACATTAATTCAAATTACTAACTTTGCGTTAAATTAATTACCTGATATCTATATATGACTTTTCATAAAGAAGGCTACACCTCCATGGCGATATGCATACTGTTTATCTTTGTGCTGAACGCGCTGGTGCAATTCTATTTACCCGATGCCGTTTATTTTAAATGGTTTATCTATATCCTGTCGTTCTTCCTGTTCGTCATCATCTTGCAGTTTTTCCGCAGCCCGAAATTTGAACTGACCCGCGATGAAAAGATGGTGATTTGCCCTGCAGATGGTAAGGTGGTGGTAATTGAAGAGGCAGATGAGACGGAGTATTTAAAAGATCGCCGCATCCAGTTGTCGGTATTTATGTCGCCTGTTAACGTGCACGTAAACCGCAACCCCATAGCCGGTGTGGTGAAATATTTTAAATATCACCCGGGCAAGTATTTGGTGGCCTGGCACCCAAAATCATCAACCGAGAACGAGCGTACCACCATCGTAACCGAGAATAGCGCGGGTGTACCTGTATTGTTTCGCCAGATAGCCGGTGCCTTGGCCCGCCGTATAGTATGGTATGTAAAAGAGGGCGACAAGGTAGCCCAGGGCGATCAGTTTGGCTTTATTAAATTTGGGTCGAGGGTGGATCTGTTCCTGCCCCTGGGTTCAACCATTAAGGTAGAACTGAACCAGGTGGTAAAAGGTGGCCGCACCATATTAGCTGAGTTGCCAACACCATCAGCATCAAAACTGCAAAAGGCTGCTGAAAAAGTACCCAACGCTACCCACGCCGATGATGAAGCACCGGCTGAAGCGCCAAAGGAAACTTTGGTGATAGAACACCCAGAAGCACCAACCACCGCAGAAAAGACCGCCGCCAAAAAGCCGGCCCCTGCCACAAAAGCAAAACCAAAAAAGCCATGAGAAAAATAGCATTAATGATGTTAGTTGCCGTATCGGTAAGCACCATCGGCAGCTTCGCCGCCGATAAGGACAAAGGCAAAAAAACTGAAAAGAAATGTACCATGGGTGGTGCTTGCTGCAAAAAAACCAGTCGCGCGGCGTTGTTAAAGGCGAAGCCGGTGGTGAAAACAGCTGCGAAGAAAGCCTGACCGTGGATTCAGGATGATTTTTCTGATCACGTTGATTTTACCTGCAAAGTATCAGCGAAATCAACGTAATCAGAAAAATCAACGGTTCGGACATTATAATAACTCCACCAACCTTTCCAGCGCCATCCCGCGCGAGCCTTTAATTAGCACAGTAGCATTCTGTATCGGATCGGCTTTTAAGCCGGTGATCGCATCCTCGGCCGTGCGGTAGAAAATGGCATGAATTGCGTCTTTTTGATGATAGAACGACTCGCCAATAAATATCCTTTCATTTACATCCGCGGCCATCGCCTTTTTGATAACCTCCGCGTGTTCAGCCGGCGAATCATCGCCCAGTTCAAACATATCACCCAGTATCAATACCTTTTTGTTGGCCTTTAACTGGCTGATATTATCTATAGCCACTGCCATGCTGCTGGGGTTGGCATTATAATAATCGCACACCAGGGTATTGCTGGCAGTTTGCATCAGTTGAGAGCGGTTATTTTTAGGCTGATATCCAGATACCCCGGCGTTGATCTGCCCGGTGCTTAAATTAAAATAAGTGCCGATGCAGATAGCTACCAGTATGTTATCCAAATTGTATTCACCAGTTAACTGCGAATCTACGTTGCTGCTTTGTTGAGTTTGATTGTTGGTCCACGTCAATGCCAGGTATGGCGCGTTGGCAATCAACTCACCGGTGATGAGCGGGTTATCGCCGCCGCCGTAAAATATCTTATTATTTAAAGTCCGGGCCGATTGCATCTCCTGTAAAACCGGATCTTTACCGTTGATAAAGGCTACACCGTTGGTGTTTTGCAGGTAATCATATAATTCGCCCTTGCCTTTTTTTACGCCCTCAACGCCACCGAAACCCTCTAAATGTGCGCGGCCTACATTGGTGATCAGTCCGTGGCTGGGTTGCGAGATGCTGCAAAGCAATTCAATTTCCTTTTGGTGATTGGCGCCCATTTCTATCACCGCTACTTGGTGACTGTTGTTGATGCTGAGCACGGTAAGCGGCACCCCGATGTGGTTATTTAAATTGCCCTGCGTAGCCAGCGTATTGAACTGCTGCGATAACACGGCGTTGATGAGTTCCTTAGTGGTGGTTTTTCCGTTAGAGCCGGTCAATCCAATAAAGGGGATATTCAGCTGGCGGCGATGGTGCCTGGCCAGGTCCTGCAAGGCCAGTAATACATCATCAACCAATAAATACTGATCGCCCAATTGGTATTCAGGGTTATCGATAATTGCAAAGGCGGCCCCTGCTCCAATAGCTTGATTAGCGAAAGTATTGGCATCAAACTTATCGCCTTTAAGAGCAAAAAACAGGCCGCCGGGGGCTATCTTCCGGGTATCGGTACTGATAACGGGGTGTTGCAGGTAATGCTGATATAGTTGTTGGGTTGTAGTCATGGTGTTTTTCAGTCCGAAAGTCGGCAAGACCGAAAGTCCGAAAGATTTTTTTAGGGTGCAAGATAAAAATACAATCAGGAGTGAGGATAGGTTTTAATGTACATTCCGTAGCGATGAGTTTCAAACCCATCGCTACCAAAACCCGTTGTCATTGCGAACGATAGCGTGGCAATCCCATAGGACAAACAACGAGGACTTGCCTATGAGATTATTAATGTATTTAATTATTCTTTAAGGTATTAATGAACACCCGTTGGCCGGTTGCCCGCGTCGCTACGCTTACAGTAATGACAAAGGCGGAAACTTCCGGCCTTTCCGACTTACGCGGAATTCCGGACTTTTTTACCCCTCTCTATTCATCCACGCGTTCACCGCCTTTATTTCCGCGTAACTGTAATCTTCGCCCAAAACCTCTTTCAAGGGCGATAGTTGCTGCTGACCGTAACTTTCAACAGCATCCTGTATCGCCGGCATTTTTTCGGGGGCCACCAATTCGGTTACATCCAACTCGCCGGTTTGGATAAAGTGGGCAAGATGGCTTTGGATGGTGGTGGCCGATAGCTCGCGCAGGGCGGCAATTTCATCAATGCTGTTCCCGGCCTTATACATGTTAAAGCTTTCCTGCCTGGTGCCATTTGCCAGGGGCGATCTGGGCTTGCGCTCCTTACGTTCGCGTTTGGTTGGGCGGCTACTTATCTTGGATGCTAAGCCCATTTCGTTGCAGTAATTTACCACAGCGGTTAAAAAAGCCTCGCCATATCGGGCCAGCTTTACTTCGCCAAAGCCCGAGATATACTTCAGCTCGTCCATGCTTTGCGGCAGGTAGGTGGCCAGTTCCAGCAGGGAGGCATCCGACAGGATAATATACGGAGGTACGTTTTCGGCACGGGCAATGCGGGTGCGGATCTCTTTTAATTTTTGCAACAAAGATGCCTCATGAGGTAAGGCTTCGTGATGGCGCACTTCTTCGGTGGTTTGCGATAGGGTCAACTCTACTTTTTCCTGTCCTTTCAACACTGCATCGCTTTTACCGGTGAGCATTAAAACGGGATAAGCCCCGTCCGATACTTGCAGATAATCGAGTATTACCAATTCGCGCAGGTAACGCTGCCAATCGGCCTTGCTGATATCGGCCCCGGCACCGTAGGTTTTTAGGTGCTTGTGCTCATCGCGCAGTTTAGCACTGTTGGCACCCCGCAGCAGATCGATCACATAGCCGCTGCCGAAGCGCTCCTTTAAACGTGCTACGGCCGACAGCGCCTTTTGGGCTATTAGCGTACCATCAAAGGTTTGGCGGCCGGTTAAGCATACATCGCAACTGCCGCAGGTATCGGGAAAATCCTCGTTAAAATAATTGAGCAGGTATTTGCGGCGGCAGGTGTTCAACTGGCAGTATTTTACCATATCGTCCAGCTTTTTCAGCATAATGCGGCTTTGCTCTTCGTTGTCTTCTACCCGGGCAAATTTTTGCAGCTTAAAGGCATCGCCCGGCGAGTAAAACAGCAAAGCCTCTGATGGAAGCCCATCCCGCCCCGCGCGACCGGTCTCCTGGTAATAACCTTCAATGTTTTTTGGCAGATCGGCATGTACCACGTAGCGCACGTTTGATTTATTGATGCCCATGCCAAAGGCGATGGTCGCCACAATAATACGCACCTCATCGCGCAGGAATGCCTCCTGGTTCCGGGCCTTTGTTTCGGTAGTTAATCCGGCATGGTAGGCTTCGGCAAGGAAGCCCTCATTCCGCAATTGAGCGGCCAGGTCCTCGGTTGATTGCCGCGACAAACAGTAGATAATGCCCGAATCATCCTTTCGCTCATCTAAAAAAGCCAGCAACTGATTCAGGCTGTTCTTTTTAGGGGCTACGGTATAGCTGATATTGGCCCGGTTGAATGATGATACGAACTGCGCCGGGTTATACAGTGCCAGCTTCTCTAAAATATCCTTACGCGTAAGCTGATCGGCAGTGGCGGTAAGGGCAATCACCGGGATATCGCGGAACGCGTCTTTCAATCCGGCCAGCATCAAATATTCGGGACGGAAATCATGCCCCCAGTGCGATATACAGTGCGCCTCGTCAATAGCAATGAGCGAAACTTTAAGCGACTTCAAGAAATCGGTTAAGCGGCTTTCTGATTTAAACAGGCGCTCGGGTGCCAAATACAGTAGTTTGATCTGCCCGGCTTTTAAGCGGTTAACGATATCCTGCTGCTCGCCGCTGCTTTGGGTAGAGTTTAAGTAGGCCGCCGGGATGCCGGTAACATTCAGCGCGTCAACCTGGTCCTTCATCAGGGCTATCAACGGCGATATAACGATGGTTAAGCCCGGCAACAGGACTGCCGGTAACTGGTAACAGAGCGATTTGCCCCCGCCTGTTGGCATCAGCACCATGGCGTCGCCGCCACTCATTATTTGATTAATAATGGCCTCCTGCTGGTGGCGAAATTCGCTGTAACCATAATATTTCTGGAGGGCCTGGGCGGGTGTCATATCAGGGGTTTAGATGTTGTTTTATGTACAAAGGTGCAGATTTTATTGTAAAGCGCATAGCCCGCGCGGCTTCAATGTAGAGACAGATAATTATCTATCTCCCGGTTGCAAAGCCAATGCAATAAGTATAGGAGCCAGATAATTATCTGGCTCTACAATTTCCTTGACTTATAACAACTCTTAAATAATTGTTATTAAATTAGCCTTTACATATGGTTAAAAAATTACTCTCACTCCTCTTATTTATAACAGTTTACGCAGGTGCCTACGCCCAAACGCTGCAATCCCCGTCCGATTTTTTGGGGTATAAGCTGGGCACACATTTTACGTTCCACTCGCGCATTGCCGAGTATTTCCGCTATGTGGCGGCGACATCAAAAAACGTAAAGCTGCTGCAATACGGCACCACTAACGAGGGGCGCCCGCTGATAACCATGTTCATCGGGTCGGAAGAGAATATTAACCGGCTGGATGCCATCCGCAAATACAACCTGAGTTTGGCCGGATTGGATAAAAGCCCCGTTATCAGCAACCCGCCGGTTATTGTGTGGCTGAGTTATAACGTGCACGGTAATGAGCCATCATCAAGCGAAGCGGCTATGCAAACCTTGTTCGACCTGGCCGACCCATCAAACACCCGCACCAGCGCATGGCTTAAAAATACGGTGATCGCTATCGACCCCTGCCTTAACCCGGACGGCCGCGACCGCTATGTAAATTACTATAACCAGGTTGGCGATATCACTGCCGACCCTAACACTGCCTCGCGCGAGCATACCGAACCCTGGCCGGGCGGTCGTGTAAATCACTATTACTTCGATCTGAACCGCGACTGGGCCTGGCAGGTGCAAAAGGAGACACAGGCACGTGTGGGCTTGTTTAACCAATGGCTGCCGCAGATCCATGTGGACTTTCATGAGCAGGGTTATAACAGTCCGTACTATTTCGCGCCGGCTGCCGAACCTTTCCACAAGGCCATTACCAACTGGCAGCGCGAGTTTCAAACCACCATCGGGAAAAACAACGCCAAATACTTTGATCAGAACGGCTGGATGTATTTTACCCGCGAAGAGTTTGATCTGCTTTACCCATCGTATGGCGATACTTACCCACTGTATAACGGCTCTATCGGGATGACCTATGAGCAGGGTGGTATTGGCGGCGGTTTATCCATCCTTACCAAAAGCGGCGATACCTTGACGCTGGCCGACAGGATAGCGCATCACCACTCCAATAGTTTAAGCACGGTAGAGGTAGCATCAATGAATGCTGCGAAGGTGCTGGCCGAGTTCAAGAAGTTTTACGATGACAGCCGCACTAATCCATCGGGCGAGTATAAAACCTACGTGGTGAAGAACGAGAATAAGGATAAACTGACGGCACTGGCCAAACTGCTGGACAGGAACAGCATTCAGTACTCGTTCGGTTTAAACAAGCCGGTGCTGAACGCCTATAATTATTTCACGGCGAAGAATGAATCGTTTAACATCAATAATGATGATATGGTGATCAATACATCGCAACCCAAATCGGTGCTGCTGAATGTATTGTTTGAACCCAAAACCTTTGTGGCCGATAGTAATACCTATGATATTACGGCTTGGTCGCTGCCTTATGCTTATGGCTTAAAGGCTTATGGCCTGCGCGAATCGGTAAAGGGGACGGAAGCTTACACCCGCCCGGCCGATGGGCCGATGGACCTGACCAAGGCTTACGCCTACGTAGGCGGGTGGCAATCGGTAGAAGATGTGAAGTTTTTGGCGGCCCTGCTGAAGAAGAATATCCGGGTGCGTTATGCCGAGAACGCGTTCGAGACCGGAGGCAAGAAGTTCAGTGCCGGATCCCTCATTATTACCAAGGCGGGCAATAACCGGCCGGATTTTGATAAGGCGGTAATTGAAACGGCTAATATGTTTGGCCGCAAGCTGGTGCCGCTGTCGTCGGGCTTTGTAGATAAGGGGGCGGATATCGGATCCAAGGAGGTACATTTTATCACCAAGCCACGAGTGGTGTTGTTGAGTAACGAGGGCACTAATTCGGAGGCGATGGGCGAGATCTGGCACTTTTTTGAGCAGCAGATCGGTTACCCGGTTACTATTGTACGATACCAGGATATCGGCCGTATCAAATTCTCGGATGTAGATGTGCTGATCGTGCCGGATGGCAACTATGCCGATTTTCCGTCGGATAAAATGCAAAGCTGGGTGCGTGATGGCGGTAAGCTGATCGTAATGGGCGACGCGATCAGTCGCCTGGACGAAAAGAAGGGATTTGCCATCCGGTCTAAAGATAAGAAAGACGACAAGGACGATAAGCCTAAAAAGGTAACCGAAGTGCGTATCTATGGCGAACGCGACCACGAAGCCCTGCGATCAAGCGTGCCGGGAGCCATCTATCGCCTTAAACTGGATAATACTCACCCGCTGGGCTTTGGCCTGCCTAACTTCTACTACGACCTGAAGCTGGACGACAATATTTACGAATACCTGGGCGATAACGGTTGGAACGTAGGCACCATTAAAAAGGATGGCTACATAGCAGGCTTCGTTGGCCAAAAAAGCAAGGAAAAAATTGCCGACGGCATGCTGCTGGGTGTACAAAACATGGGCCGGGGTAGCGTGGTGTATATGGTTGATGATCCGCTGTTCCGCGAGTTTTGGGAGAATGGTAAGCTACTGTTCAGTAACGCGGTGTTTATGGTGGGGAATTAATAGAGGTCGGGAGGTCCGAAAGTAGGGAAAGACCGGAAGATATAAGTAACAAAGGCGCTTCGAGATGATCGAAGCGCCTTTGTTTTTACTGTTAATCTTTCCGACTTCCGGTCTTTCCCTACTTTCGGACTGAATTAGTTCCCACCCCCTGCTCTGCTCTTTTCATCATCCGCACCGGTTTGGTGCTGGCGGGCTTTTATTTTGTTATTGCCAAAATTATAGGTAAAGGTTAAACGGGTAACGCGGGTCTCGTTCTTTTGGTGTACGGCCAGGTTTACCGATTGGTACATGCTGGTTACATTGTTTACGCGGGTGTTAAATATATCGTTCATGGCCAGCTTTATGTTGGCCTTTTTATTGGCAAAGCTATGGCTGATGCCGGCATCGGCAGCGTATTGTTCCCTCATATTAAATATGCCTCTTGTAGCAGGCGAGCGGTATACACCGGTAATTTCTATGCGGTAACCTTTAATAAAAGTAAGGCTTTGTGTGGCACGTGCCTGGTAGGCAAATGAACCATCGTTTAGGTTAGCGCCTAACAATCCGTCAGATTTAAACTTATTGTAAAACATGTTTAAGTTGGCATTACCGGTCCACCATTTGGTAACGGTGTAAGGCGAACTGATATTCATACTGTACGAATCTTGCTGCTGCAAGTTTAAATTAGTTTGGAACGATGCCTTTTTAAGCGTATCGGTTAAAACTATCTGGTTGATCACATCGGTAGTATGGCTATAATTTACCGCTACGTTAATGGTTTTATTCCAGCTGTAATTAACCTCAAACGCGTTGGTATATTGCGGCCTCAGGAAAGGGTTGCCCTGCTCGTAAGTATACTTATCTAAATAAAATACAAAGGGGTTAAGGCTGCTGTAATCCGGGCGGTCGATACGGCGACTGTACGAGAAGCCAATATCGTTCTTTTTGTTGATGCTATGGTTGATAAACAAGCTTGGGAAAAAGTTTAAATAATGCCTTACCACAGCAGGGCTGTTCACCAGGTACCCGTTTGATGTGGTATACTCGGCCCTTACACCAATTTGCATCGATGTATTTTTATAGCTTTTGCCCAGGTTCATATATCCCGCGTCAATTTTTTCCTGGTAGATAAAGTGATTGGTGCGGTTGGCATCATTTACATAAATACCTGATGCATCACGGATCTGCGCGATAAGGTTGTTATCGGTTTTTACATTACTGAATTTGGCTCCGGCTTCAAACCTTAAGGTTTTAGATATAGGGTAAGTATAATCGGCCTTGGCGGTACGGATATCAATGGTTGATGGGGTTTGGTTGCGTAAATATTCGGCTTGTTTTAACGAGCCGTTTGCAAAAAATACACTGTTTAAATAATTAGCATCCACATGGTTGTTAAAGCGCGAGTAATCCAAATCCACGCTCAATTCCTGGCCAAGGGTATCTATCTGCCAGCGGTCGTTTAAGTTGGCGGCAAAATTGGTATAATGCTGTAAACTTTGCGAGTTGCTGCGTAACGATGAGTCGGTAGCCGCTATGGTTTTGCCGATGTGGGTAAAGCTGCTGCTACTGTCGCTTTCCCAATTGGTATAGCCGTTAACAACAAAGCCAATGGTGTTCTTTTTCGACAGGTCGTAATCGGCCCCCAAGCGGTAATTGTTATAATGATTTGGCGATATCAGCCTGGTATCCTGGTTAAAGTAAGTGTTTCCGGCCGATTGCTGCACTACACGCCTGATACCGATGTTGTTCTCGCGCTTCTCATCATTATGGCTGATGTTGGTATACACATTCAGTTTGCCTTGCTTGTGGTTTAAGGACAGGCTTTCGTTATCCTTCCAAAATGCGCCATAGCCTGCACCTGTGGTAAACGTGCCGCTGGTACCCACCTGGCGGTTCTTTTTTAGTTTGATGTTGATGATACCCGAGTTGCCCGATGCATCGTACTTGGCCGATGGGTTAGTAATGATTT
Organism: Mucilaginibacter mali; assembly: GCF_013283875.1. Lineage (NCBI taxonomy): Bacteria > Pseudomonadati > Bacteroidota > Sphingobacteriia > Sphingobacteriales > Sphingobacteriaceae > Mucilaginibacter > Mucilaginibacter mali. Next base: position 5,002,489 of record NZ_CP054139.1, on the reverse strand, counting down.
CGATGGTAGCGATGTTATTGCCATCGGTAGATCGCAGCAAGGTAGCCAGCTGGGCCGACGACAGGTAGGTTAATTTATCGTTTATCATTACGGTAACGCCACCTTTGCCGTTCAGGCTAATGTTGTCGTCCTTATCAAGGCTTACACCCGGGGCGCGTTCCAATATATCCAAAGCGTTGTTGCCGGCTGCCAATACGCTGTTCTCTACGTTCATTACGGTCCGGTCAAGTTTGCGTTCGAGCAGTGGTTTGCTGGTTTGGATGTTTACTGTACTCAGCGCTTTTGCGGATGACTGCATGGTAATAGCGGGTACGGTAATGGTTGTAGTAGCCGGCGTAACGCTGATGGGTTTGCTCAAGCCTTTGTTATAGCCAACAGTTGTGGTTTTTACCAGGTAAGTGCCGGGCGCAACCTTATCTAAAGTGTACGTGCCGGCTTCGGTGCCCAAAGCGCCTTTTACCACGGCCGAATCTTTGGCGCGCAGCAGGCTGATGGTGGCAAATTCAACGGGCTTATTTTCAGCGTTAACTATACTGCCGGTAATTTTTGCCGTTGGCTTGGGCGCCTGGGCAAAACCGGTTGCCGGCAATACCGGTAACAGCAGCAGGTATAGGTAATATATTTTTTTAGTTAGCAGTTTCATGATCTTGGGATTGGTGTTTATGGTATATGTGTATGTAAAATTTGGGCAATAGTTATCCTGTTAAAGATTTTTTGTCTTTTTAAAAAATGCGTTAATAAAACTTAATGAACCGGCACTTATAGCCGTAACCGGGTTTTAGTAGTAAGATGCTTAAATAGGCGCTAAGGTTACATCATTATTGAAAAAAATGTAAAACCGGCAATATTTTGGCTAATACCATAGCGGTTATCGAGTGATAGGGGACACTATGCCGCATAGTATTTTTATAAGCATTTGAGCCTGTTTTAAACAAGTTTAATGAAATGCAAAAGGGAATAATAACCCCGCTGACCAGCAGCAGGGTTATATATCTTACAAAGGTTTTCATTTTTTCACAACAACGGTGTCGGTTTTGATAACCATGGTATCTACTTTACACTCTAGGCCGGTATTTTTCATAATGAACATGGCCGGGATATCATGATCCTGCTTGTTGTCGGTTTGGCAATCGTAAATGCTTACGCCATCCAGGTAGCGGTCAAGGTCGCGGTCAATTACCAGTTTGGCGTTTACCGGTACCTTTAATATCAGCCTAACTTCCTGGCCGCGATATGGGCCTTTGCCCAGGCGCTGCATATGGCGGTCGAAGGTTAAAACGCTGTCGGTCTGCACAAACTGGTAGCTTACGTCGCGTGCATTTAATAAAGCGTCGACCTTGGTACGGCCGCGCGCGCTGAATGATTCTACCAATACCGGCTGTGGTACATCGCTTCGCTCGATGGTGATGGCAACATTACGCAGGCCGTTATCTTCCATCTCGTCGTTAAAGTCGTTTTCATCGTCAAGAATGATCTTTCCGGCAAAACTGTGCTTTGCATCCAGACGGGCGCTGTCTTCCGGACTTAGGTGCCTTACATTGTTCAGTTTTAAGTAGTAGGTATTATTGGCCGATGGCTTAATGTTTACAGTTTGGCTTAGTTTACCGCCCGATTTAAACTCGGCGGCCATCTGCACACTATAATAGATCACTACAAATATCGATGCTATCCAGCACACTAATAAAGTGTAACCAACTGATGGATTGATATGCCCGCGGTTGAATACCATACGCGATGCCAGTATCATAATGCCAATTAATGGCAGGGCTAACAACAGGAAGCCGCAGGTCATAAATACCACGCTGTATTCACGGTTTACGATATTGAATGGGAACAGATGCGAGATATTATCGTGCCCGTAAGCAAAATAAGTAAACAAAGCCACAAGCAGGGCGATGGTAAAACCAAGGCAGGTCAGCATAATACATACGCCTAACAGCTTGACTAATACTTTACCGGCCCCATTAAGAAAACTGCGCAAGTGATCAAAAAAATCGCCGGCAAAATCGCGGGTCTTGTATATTAATGGTTTTGCTTCGGCCTGCAGGTTATTCATATGGCCCTGAACGCCTTTCAACTCGTATTCAAAATTGCGTTTGAAACCTTGCAGGTCCAGTTTCTCGCCTTTCATGGCCATACGGTCGGCTCGGGTAGCAGCTTTGGGTACCACGATCCATAAAATAATGTATAGGAACAAGCCTGTGCCAAAGAAGCAGAACGCGATGGCGAATGCTAAACGCACCCAAACCGATTGGATATCGAAGTAATTGGCAATGCCCGCGCAAACACCGGCAGCCAGGTGGTCGTCCGGATCGCGGAACAGGCGACGGCTTTCGGTAGCGTAGGCAAACGGCTGCCCGGCGGGCGCGGCATCATCCTCATCGGCCGAGGCAAAATCCTCTACAGTACCCATCTGGCCAATAACGGCCTGCACATCCTGTTCAACAATTACCTGCTTGTTTTCGCGGGCCAGTATTTCGTTAAACATTTCAGCCAGGCGGTTTTCGATATCGGTGGTGATCTCCAGGCTGTCGGCCGAGTCCATAAAATGACGCTTTACATCCGTCATGTATGCTTTAAGCACTTCGTAAGCATCCTCTTCAATGTGGAAAACGATGCCGTTTATATTTATGATGATAGTTTTATTCATGATGTTGTTGATGTTTAAGCGTTAGGGGTGTTTCGTCCTTCGATAGATGTTTGTACGGCAAAAGCCAGTTCCTGCCAGGTGGTGTCCAGCTGGGAAAGTACGTTACGGCCTTCGTCGCTCAGGCTGTAATACTTGCGCGGCGGCCCCGAAACCGACTCGACCCAGTTATAGGTAAGCAGTCCGTTATTTTTTAAACGGGTAAGGAGGGGATACAGAGTCCCCTCAACTACAAGCAGTTGGGCTTTTTTTAGCTCAGCGATTATGTCTGAAGCGTATATCTCGCCCTTTGCTATGATGGAAAGTATGCAATACTCCAGTATTCCTTTCCGCATTTGGGTTTGTGTGTTTTCTACAATCATAATGCAAAGATATATGTAAAAGATTGTATTATGCAATACATAGTACTAAAAATATTTTCATTTATTAGTTATCAACATTTGTTTGGGTGATTTTTTAACATTTTTTAACAAAAAATTTCTCTTTTAAAGAAGTTAACACTACTTTTATGATTAATTAACTATTAACTGATCTTATTATTAACGAAATGAAAAAACTTTTACTAGCAAGTTTGTGCTTCCTGATGCTGTGTGCCAGCCAGGTTTTTGCACAAAACAGAACAGTTACTGGTACGGTTACAGCAAAGGACGACGGGCTCCCGCTTCCTGGTGTAACAGTTAAAGTAACGGGGACTAACGTAGGTACCCAAACAAATGCAAGTGGTAAATTCACCCTGGCTGGTGTACCGGCTTCGGCAAAAACCCTTACATTCTCGTTTGTGGGTTTCGAATCTCAAACCCTTAACATCGGTGGCAACAACACTGTCAACGCTATCCTGGGTTCCAACACAAGGGAACTTAGCGAGGTGGTTGTTACCGCGGGTGGTTTGGCCGTAACCAAAGGTTCGCAAGGTTACGCTACTACCCAGGTTAAGCCAGAGCAACTTGTTGCAGGTAAAGCCGCCAACGTTGGCGCTGCTTTAGCGGGCAAGGTAGCTGGTTTACAGGTAAACATCGTGAGCGGTGGCGTTAACCCAACTGTAACGTTGGTAATGCGCGGTTACCGTTCATTAACCGGTAACAACAACGCGCTGATCGTGTTGGATAACGTTATCGTGCCTGCTTCATTATTAGGTAACATCAACCCAGAGGATATCGACGATATCCAGGTGTTGAACGGTGCCGGTGGTGCTGCTCTTTACGGTTCAGACGCTTCTAACGGTGCGGTAATTATCACTACCAAAAAAGGTAAAAAAGGTGCTGCACAGGTAAGGGCTTCTCAAACAGTTAGCGCCGAGCACGTTAGCTACTATCCAAAAGTGCAAACTGGTTTCGGTTCGGGTACTGATATTGATATCCAGCGCTATCTTGAAACAGAAAACCAGCAGTACGGCCCTGCATTCGATGGCAAACCAGTGATCCTGGGTTTCCCACTGCAGGATGGCAGCATCCAAACTGTTCCTTACGCTTACAATGACAGTAAGTATAAGTTTTGGGAAACCGGTATAAACAAACAATCTGACTTTAGTGTACAGTCTGGTGATGACAAAGGTTCAACCTATGTTGCCGGCCAGTATTACAATACAAAAGGTACTACCCCGGGCGATAAATACAATCGTGTATCTATCCGCGCTAACGGTACCCGCCAGTTGGCTAACAAGGTTTCTTTAAGCTTTACAACCAACTACGTTCAGAACCACTACGACATCACTTCGGCTACAGGTACCATGTACGATCAGCTGATGCAAACTCCCGGCCAGGTTGTGGTAACTGACTACAAAGATTATATCAACAACAAGTTCGCTACTATTGATGGTTATTATAACTTTTACTACGCCAACCCATATTTTACAGCGGCAAATCAGCGCCAGGTAACTAATAATAACTATATTATTGGTACTATGGAGTTAAAATGGGATCCGTTTAGCTTCCTTAGCTTTACCTCGCGTACCGGTATAACCTCAAGCAATGGTAATACCCGCAGTACAATTGGTAAGTATTCGCTGACCGCTTATACCAAAAGCCTGGTTAACTACGGCGAAGGTGCCGGTACTGTAAAAACTCAGGACCAGGTAGGCCAGGTTGATGATTCGATGACATCGGCCATACAGCTTACAACCGATGCATACGCAACCTTTAAAAAGCAGATCAAAGACTTTAGTGTTACCTTAACTGCTGGTGGCCAGCTTAGGCAAAATAAAAACAACGATGAAGACGTTAACGTTACCGGCTTATTACAACCGGGCTTATACAACGTAGGTCAGCGTACAGTGCCTAACCTTAATGGTAGCCAAAGCTTGTCGATGACCCGCCAGCAAGCGCTTTACGGTGTGTTTAACGTAGGTTACAAAGGCTATCTGAACTTACACGTTACCGGTCGTAACGACTGGGTTTCGGTACTGGCCCCAGAGAACCGCTCGTTCTTTTATCCTGCTGCCGACGTTTCTTTCATCCCGACAGAAGCTTTCGACTGGATGAAAAACAACAAAGTGTTATCAAGCCTAAAGATCAGGGCTGGTGTATCTAAAGTGGGTAACGTGAATATTGGCGCGTATGGCTTAACGCCAACGTTCAGCTCGGCTTCCGGTTTCCCTTATGCGGGCCCTGGTTATACTCAAGGCGACAACCTGGTATCTCCAAGCCTGAAGCCTGAAACCACAAAAGGTGTTGAGTTTGGTGCCGATGCCGACCTGTATAATGGCCGTATCAGCGCAAGTGTTACGTATTACAAAACAGCTTCTACTAACCAAACAGTAACCGTTAGTATATCGGGTACCACCGGTTTTACAGGCTACAAGCTTAACACTGGTGAACTTGATGCCCAAGGTATCGAATCGAGCTTAAGTGTTGTGCCAATTAAATCAACTACCGGCTGGCAATTAACCTTAGGCGCTAACTTTGTATGGAACGATAACAAAGTAATTTCGTTGCCGGTAGGTTTATCGCAATTAGACGTGGGCAACGGCAACTGGGCTATCCCTGGTTCAACCTACCCAACTTTGGAAGGCCGCGATTATGCCCGCGACCCTCAGGGCCGTATCATTGTTAACGCTCAATCTGGTTACCCTTCGCAAAGCGCGTCATCAACCATTATATTAGGAAACACCTCGGCTAAACGCCGCATAGGTACTAACTTCGAATTGCGTTATAAATCACTGCGTTTAAGCGCTGTTGGCGAGTACCGTGGTGGTTATATTGTACAAAGCAGCACAACTACCAGTTTCGATTTCTCGGGTGCTGGTGCACGTACCGCTTTCTACAACCGCGAGCGTTTCGTTATCCCTAACTCATCTTACCTGGATCCGGCTGGTTCTGGTAACTACCTGCCTAACACCAACATTACCGTTGCTGATGGTGGCGTTGCTTTCTGGAGCAGCAGTACCTACAACACCGGTATCACCACCAACTATATTTACAATGGTGCTTACTGGAAACTGCGTGAGGCTAACCTAACCTGGGATCTTCCAAAATCATTGATAGGTCGTCAAAAATATGTTAAAGGTGCAACAGTTAGCTTACAAGGCCGTAACTTATTGATATGGTTGCCAAAATCTAACCTTTATACCGACCCTGACTTCGGATCGAGCGGAAACGGTGTTGGTGTTAGCTCTATCAGCAATACGCCGCCAACACGCTATTATGGCGCTACCTTATCTTTAACTTTTTAATTGAAAGAGAGACATGAAAAAAATATTTAAAACACTCATTTTTTTAGGGCTGGTAGCTTCCACTACTTCGTGTAAAAAGTATCTGGATATCAATACCAGTCCCAACAGCTTAACGGCTGCCGCGCCCGATCTGATATTGCCACAGGCCCTTGTTGCCACAGGATCGCTTACCTATAGCTTTAGCCATACCTATGGTGGCGACCTTGGCGGCTACATCGCTAACTCTGGCGGTGTGGGCGGTTATGGTAACTTTTGGACATTTGTGTTCAACGCGGGCGATTTTAATGGACTATGGACAGGCACATTTGATAACCTGTCAGATTACCAGTTTGTTATAGATAATACAACACCTACCGGCGACCTCAAATACTTTAACGCTGTTGCACGCGTAATGAAATCTTTTGATTTTTTAAGGCTGGTAGATGCTTACGGCGATGTGCCGTATAGCCAGGCTTTGAAAGGTGCCGGTAACCTTACCCCGGTTTACGACAAGGGACAGGACGTATATAAAGCTTGTATAACCGAACTTGATGCGGCTATTGCTGTAATGAACAGCGCTCCCACACCAACTACTAAAAGCATTGCTGCTAACTCCAACGGTCCTATCGATCTTATGGTTTACAGTACCAATACTACCAACAACAAATTAAGCTATAATTCGGATGCGCTGAAAAATGGTTTTGATATGACCAATTGGATCAAATTTGCCAATACCATTAAATTGAGGGCATTGATACGTATCCAAAAGGCCGATGTTGCTACGTTTAATAGCTTCAAAGCTTCAATGGCATCGTTAACTACTGCCAATTTTATAGCGGCCGATGTAATGGTAAACCCTGGTTACCTGCAGCAAAGCGGTAAGCAAAACCCATTCTGGAATGGTTTTGCCTATACAAACGCCGGTGTTGCTAATACTCCCAGCTACCTGGCCACAAAATTTGTGATGGGTTTTTACAATGGCAATAAACTGACGGATGATGGCCGTGGTAAGCTGATATACAGGGCGTATACTTATGCCAACCAGCTGGGCTTTCAAAGCACCAATTCCGCGTTGTTACCTACTACGCCGCCCGCAAGTGCCTGGTATGTAGGGGTTAGCGGTGGCGGTGCGCCAACCGGTACCTCTGCTAATGGCTATGGTGTATTGAAAGGCTTTGACCAGGGCATTCCGCTGATCACCGCTGCTGAAAGCTATTACCTGCAGGCTGAAGCCGCTATGATCGGTTTGATCACCGGTACACCAGCCGCATTGTTTGATAGTGGCCTTACCGCTTCATTTGCTTATTTAGACAAGGACCACACCGAAGTGGTTAACGCTTCAGCCGGTGTTCCTGCTACTCAGGTTACTGCTTATAAAGCTGCTAACGCTGGTATTACAAAAGCTTACTTAACAAACTATACTTTGGCCACTACAGATGCACAAAGGCTGGAAGCTATTATTACGCAAAAATATATTGCGCTTAATATGATCAATAACGATGAAGGCTGGAACGAATACAGGAGAACATTGTACCCTGTTTCTATTCCTCCGTCTCAAACAGCTGGTTCTGCCGATCCTGTATTTAGTTTTGCACCTGCCCCAGCTACGATAACCACTCCAAGATCGGACGGTTTAGCCGGTCGTGTGATCTATCCGGCCAGCGAAACATCTTACAACAAAGCCAATGTGCCTGCTGTTGATGCCAACACCACGCTGATATTCTGGGATGCAAGGCCTAAGAATTAATATTAAAATCATTTTAAAGAAAATAAAGAGATGAAAAGAATTAGTTTAATAATGATGATGGCAGCGACGGTTAGTTTTACCGCATGCATAAAAGATAATGCAGTTAACCTGGGCCCTGGCGCTTCACCACCGGTTGTTGAGTGGGAAACAGCAACTATTCAGGACCCACCTACCAATGCAGCCACTAATATTTACCGTACTTACGGGCGTTCATTCGGTATCGCCTCGTCGGTTACAATGAATTTAAAGGTAGATTATACCGGCACCGATCCGGCACCGGCAGATATTACTGTAAACTTGTCTGCCAGCACAGCGGCTTATGCGGCTTATGTAAGCAAGTATTCAATTAACACAGGTACACCTGCTTATGGTGCTACGGGTTACGTTGAAGCTAACAACCCGAACCCTCTAATGCCGACCACATTGTATACAATGCCAGCATCTGTAGTTATCCCTAAAGGGCAACGTTCGGCAACAGTAACAATAACCCTGAAAACAGATCAGTTTAATTTGGCTAAGAACTATTGGTTACCACTTAGTATCACTTCGGTTTCTTCGGGTACGGTTAGCGGCAATTACGGTACAGTTATTTACGTGGTAAATGCTAAAAACGCGTACGATGCAGATTATACTACCACTGGTTTCCTGTTCCACCCAACTGCCGGCAGCGAGCGCGCGATATCTAAAACCCAACACTTTTATTCAGCTGGTTTAAATACTTCGTATAAAGAGTTTGGCGATTTGGGTGCAAATGGTTACCAATACCAGTTTGATATTAACGGTTCAACACTGTCTAACTATGTTCCACTGGGTGCTACACCTGCAATTCCGGCTTCCGGCTTCATGACCGCTGATAACCCAGGTAATATTCCTTATACTGGTACAATCGGTAATTCGGCTCGCCCGGGTACTGCACCCTGGGTACAGTCAACCTATAACAACACCTATGATGCAGCAAGCAAAACGTTCTATTTGCACGTTGGTTATCAAACGGGTGGTAATGGGCAAAATACCTTTACCCGCCAGGTATATGAGAAAAGTGTTAGGGCTAACTAATTAGTTTAACCATCTAATAAGCAAAAAAGCTACTGTTATAGTAGCTTTTTTGCTTATTAGCATTTTATATGATGAGTAAGATCAAGGTTCTGTTTTTAACTGTGGGGATATTTGCAGCCCTGCTATGTAGCTGCCGCAAGGAAAAGCCGGGTAAAACCGTTGACGTAAAAGCATTAACAGTATACGGCGATACAATATACCTTGAAAGCGCGCCGTTTGAGGATAATCCATCAAAAAAGATCGATTCGGCGATAATTGTTAATAACCAGCAACAGGTAGTATGGCATGTGCCGATAAGTGATGAAGCGATATATAAAATTCGGTCAAAAAAAATGAATAAGGGCAGTTATTTGTTCGTGGCCGATTCGGGAACGATAGCAATAGACGCTAACTTCATGTCTCCCGTATTTAAGTCCAAGGGATCGCCTGCAACAGCCGTATTAAATAAATTTTTAACCGATAGGATAAACATGGCCGAAAGCGGCAGGCAAATAAGCCGCGTCAGCGATAGCTTGCTTAAGGCAGGTGCATCCAAAGCCAAACTGGATAGCGTTAAAAATGCGTTAAACCAATCGCTCTCTGCATATTTTGATTACAGCTTAAAGTTTGCCGATACGGTGCGCAGCCCGGCAGTATTTCTTTTGGCATATTATAGTATTGAATTTGGGGCTGACAGGGCCAAACTAAAAGCCTTTATTTTAAAAAGCGCCGCGCGTTTCCCTAAATATCCGGCTATTCAGAAATTAAAAAATGATGAACTGGCCACAATGAAGATCTATGAAGAGGAGTACGAGGTTGGGGATAAGCTGCCGGCCATTACCCTGCCCGATCAAAATGGTTTTACTATTAACACATCATCGTACAATGGTAGTTACTATTTAATTGATTTTTGGTCGAGTTGGTGTACTCAATGCCTGCCTTTTAAAGAAGCCGAAAGAAACCTCCTGGAGAAAATTCCTGGGAAAATAAAGGTTGTGAGCGTAGCCATTGATAGCGAAAAGGAAGATTGGAGCAAGATGGTTTTTGCTAACCAATACACCTGGCCGCAGTTAATTGATGTGGCTATGTGGAAGGGCACAGCCGTACAAACAATGAAAATAGATAGTATACCGTTTAATTTTTTAGTTGGTCCCGACGGTAAAGTGATAGCCAAAGCACTTAACGCGCACAACCTGGAAAGTACTGTTATGGCCAAAGTAAAATAACAGAGAATAAATTACTGGACTTATGAACACATTGTGTCAAAAATAATAACGCAATAGTGTGTGCAATTTAAGTTGTTCGCATTCTTTAAAAACTCGACTTTTGATATAGTCCCTTTTGTTATTTTTTATCTACACTATACTTACCCGGGCCTAAAAATAGCAGGCCGGCAAACATAATAGCGTCCTCAATAGCATGTGATGCGCCCATCAGGCCATCGCCTTTGTTAATATGGAACAGGGCGGCAATAACCAGGTTAATAAGCAGCAACAGGCAAACCGGCCTGAATACAAGACCAAGAACCAGCAACGCGCCGCCAATAGTTTCGGTAGCGGCCGAAAGAAAGCCCCATACGGCGGGCAAAAATGTGATACCTACGTTTTTCATAGCCATACCCAAGCCTTTCCAGGTATCCACGCCCCCCTCTAATTTAGGCAGGCCATGATAAACGAACATAATGCCTAACCCTACACGGATAACAAGTAACCCAAAATTGCGGTAATTGCCCAGTTTGTCAAATAATGCCATAGGTGTGATGCTGTTTTAATTAAATGTATGATGCAGTTACGTTATAATCTTCAATATTTAAATGTAGGTGCTTTCCGAAAATTATCGCATGGTTATCGGGAATATGCCCGGCGGGAAAATCGAAACATACCGGGTAGTTAAATTCGCTCACCAGGTTCATCACTATATCCGGTACGCTAAAGCCAAAAGGGATGTCGTTATCCTTTAATTCGGTAAAGCCGCCAACAATTAAGCCGGCCAGGTTATCCAGCTTACCTGCCCTTTTCAGGGTATACATCATCCGGTCTATCGAATACAGGTATTCGCCAACATCCTCCAGGAATAATATTTTACCATTATAATCCATATCCGACGCCGAACCCAGCATAGCGATAAGTAAACTGAGGTTACCGCCAATAACAGGCGCGGTAGCTTCGCCGGGCCGGTTAGCACTATACGATTTAAAACGGTAAGTAACCTCCTGGCCAAACAGGGCCTTTTTAAGCGATATAAGCGATTGCGATGACGCGTCGGGTACATTTACGGGCATTTGCCCGTGGATGGTCTGTAAACCATAATTAGTATGCAGGTGGCTGTGCAAAACAGTAATGTCGCTAAAGCCAATTATCCATTTGGGGTTTGTTGCCAGGCGGCTATAATCAACCATATCCACAATGCGGATAGTGCCATAACCACCACGGGCCGCGATGATGGCTTTGATACTGTCATCGTCAATAAAACGTTGCAGATCTTTAGCGCGCAGTTCATCATCGCCGGCAAACTGGTGATAACTGGCCAGCAGGGTTTCGCCCTGCACTACTTCAAGGCCCCAGCCTTCAAGTACTTTTACGGCTTCGGTCATTGGCCGTGGCAGTTTTTTGGCTGGGCAGGTAATGGCTATTTTATCGCCTTTTTTAAGATATGGGATCATAGATGGTCCGGAAAGACCGTGAGTCGGAAAGTCCGGAAGTTCAAATATAAGAAAGTCCGGAAAACCGTAAGTCGGGAAGTCCGGAAGTTTTTTGTGACAGTCATTCCAAACGTGCCGTCTTCGCCCGCATCTTTCCGTCTCCCGGACTTTCGGACTTTCCCGACTAATAGGTATCTTTGCCCCACTATGTCGCAAATTGATCATTATAAAAGATATACTATAACATCGGCGCTGCCTTATGCCAACGGGCCATTGCATATTGGTCACCTGGCCGGCGCCTATATACCAGCCGATATTTTTGTACGCTACCTGCGCCTAAAGAAAAAGGATGTTGTTTACATCTGCGGGTCCGACGAGCATGGCGCCGCCATCACCATCAAGGCCAAAAAAGAAGGCACTACCCCGCAGGCTATTATCGATAAATATCATGCCCAGATAAAAGACAGCTTTGAGCAATTCGGCATCGGGTTTGATATTTATCACCGAACCTCATCGGCCATACATCACGACTTATCGCAGGAGTTTTTCCTGAACCTGTACGAGAAAGGTGAGTTTGTGGAGAAATTCTCAGAGCAATATTTCGACGAGGATTACCAACAGTTTTTGGCCGACCGTTACATTACCGGTACCTGCCCCAATTGCAGCAACCCCAATGCCTACGGCGACCAATGCGAGCGCTGCGGTACCTCGCTAAACCCTACCGACCTGATCAACCCGGTATCGACCCTGAGCGGCAAAACACCTATATTAAAACCAACCAAACACTGGTATTTGCCGTTAGATAAATACCAGCCCTGGCTGGAAAGCTGGATAGCCACCAAAGAAGGCGACTGGAAGGTGAATGTTTACGGACAATGTATATCGTGGCTAAAATCGGGCTTGCAACCACGCTCGATGACGCGCGATTTGGATTGGGGTATCGATGTTCCGCTGGAAGAGGCCAAAGGCAAAAAGCTATACGTTTGGATGGATGCGCCGATAGGTTATATATCGGCCACCAAACAATGGGCCGAGGATAATGGCAAGGACTGGCAGCTATACTGGAAAAAGCAAGCCGACGAGGCCGATGATGCCTGCCTGCTGCACTTTATAGGTAAGGATAATATCGTTTTCCACTGCATCATTTTCCCTTCGATATTGCACGCTCACGGCGAATACATTTTGCCGCAGAACGTACCGGCCAACGAGTTTTTGAACCTGGAGGGCGATAAGCTATCCACCAGTCGCAACCACGCGGTTTGGCTGCACGAATATCTGGAAGAGTTCCCCGGCAAGCAGGATGAATTGCGCTACGTACTAACATCTATATTACCTGAAACGAGCGACAGCGAGTTTACCTGGAAAGATTACCAGGCCCGTGTAAATAACGAGTTGGTGGCTATACTTGGTAACTTTGTGAACCGGGTGATGATACTGATGCACAAGTTCTTCGACGGTAAAGTGCAGGGAGGCGCTAAGCTAAGCGATGCCGGTCTGGATACCGAAATAGGTAATTTGTACGATGAGATAGGCAAAAGTTTGGATGCCTATAAATTCCGCCAGGGTTTACAGGCCGCTATGGATATGGCCCGGTTGGGTAACCGCTACCTCACCGAAAAAGAACCATGGAAGAGCATCAAAACCGACGAAGCCGCAGCCCGCGAAGCGCTGCACAATAGCCTGGTGCTGATAGCGCATATCGCTTGCGCGTTGCAACCGTTCTTGCCAACTACAGCCAAAAAAATATTAGGTATGCTTAACTGGCATAAAGACAGCATTGCTTACGATGAGGAAGCCGTATTTGCCGATGGTCATCAGTTGAACCCGGCAAGCCTGCTGTTTGAGAAAGTGGAGGACGAAGCGATAGAAAAGCAGCTGGCTAAACTGGCTGCCAAAAAACAAGCTGTTACCGAAGCTGCACCCGCGCCTGAAATTGCACCGGCAAAAGAAGCCATCAACTATGAAAGTTTTGCTACCATGGATATCCGCGTAGGTACCATCCTCGCAGCTGAAAAAGTAGCCAAGACCAAAAAGCTGATGAAGCTAAGCATTGATACCGGTATCGACCAGCGCACGGTAGTATCGGGCATTGCCGAGCATTTTGAACCGGAAGCCATTGTTGGCCGCCAGGTTAGCATACTGGTTAACCTTGAGCCAAGAGAGATAAAAGGCATCCTGTCGCAGGGAATGATCCTGATGGCCGAGAATGCCGAAGGTAAGCTCACCTTTGTATCGCCGGGTGAAGGAATGCACAATGGATCGGTGATCAGGTAAATATGAGATATGCAAGTGTGCGGATGTGCAAATGTTTTTTGCTAAATCGCCGATAATTTGCACCTTTGCACACTGTATAAGAATTTGCAGATCTGCACATCCGCTCAATTGCACATTCAACATGGCCCTGTAGTTCAACGGATAGAATAGAAGTTTCCTAAACTTTAGATATGGGTTCGATTCCCGTCGGGGCTACCAAAAAGTCAATAATTACTCATGATTATTGGCTTTTTTCGTTTTCAGGGGAGATTATAGGGGTAGATTAAATCGAACCTTTTCGGACGACTTAGAACAGTTTCGGTGCTGAGTATTTAATTTATTATCAATTTAAACCGGTCTTGTTAACTGGTTTTATTTTTCACTAGGTCGTTACGAAATGAGTAATAAGCTTGATTAAGCCTCCAAAGTATATCAACTGGAAAAGGTCGAATTAAATCTAACTATTATTTAGGCTTTTTATTTGTTCAATAGTATGTGAATAATGTTGCTTATTTGAGAAAGCGCAATGCGTCATACTTAGGGCCTTAATTGGGGCGTTGCCTCCGGCCCAGGCTATCCGTTCATGCCCCTGCAGGCCTTAGCCACATTGGCCGGTATCCACTCCTATCCCTAACGCGGAGAAATTATCGGTTTACCCTCCGACTGAAATAAAAAAGCCCAACACTTGGCTAGGCCTGAACGCATGATACCTTAGTATCACCCGCTTTTAAGAAATTTAAATATGCCATCAAAGCGATAGCGTTGATTTTCAAACAGCTAAATAACTACCAACTATTTTGATACATTACCGACTAAGAAGAGCTGGTCTAAAAAATCATAGATCGAATATGAATTTTATGGAGATCAGTAGTTTCTGTTTTTAATATAATATCTGAAATATTTCGAGGTAGTTCGTTCAGCATTATTGGCTGCACTGGTGCAGTGACTAAATGATAGTTGGTGTCCTCGAAATTGTTCAATATTGTTTTGTCGTAAGTAAAGATTCCTCTTTCAGCCAGATATATAAAACTGCTAAAATATCTGTCTGTTATTTTTAGATTCCGCCTAATTTCCTTCAGTTGTGGGTTAATAATAAAATCACTATTGGGCGGTAAATCACGAAAGAAATCAGCCATAAATTCAAAATTCTCCCATGATCTAGATATTGTTAAAGGTAATCTTCCTCCACCCGATGACACGCAGCCAACATTGATCCCATTTGTAAAAAACCAATCAAAATCTGATGTTTCTTGTTCAATTTCTGTAATCATTTTATTTATTTCTTCTCTAACATTACTTTGCAATTATTACACATAGGCACAATGTCTCCCCCCCCCGCTGGCGCAAGCGTCCCCGTGGCTGTTGCACAACGAGCTTATTGCATTGATATTTTAAGATCATGGCTTGTAGCAAGCCATGATCAATTTTAAGTAATAATGTTTGCTATACTATAATCCGGCTTACCATAAAGCATTATTAATGCCTGCCATGAACCATTAATTCCATATTTCAGGAGCTTTTTAAGATTGTAAGCGATACCAGCCATTATCATACACTTATTAGCCAGTTTGATCCCGATAGTGTTAACTTTCCGCATACCAAGGTATTCGATAAGGTTTCCAATGACAGGCTCGACTGTACTTTGACGCACAATCATCATTTGCCTGCCATAAGACTCGCTCATCCGTTTATGCATTTCATCGAACAATGGCCTTTTCAAAGAATTGGTCAGCGTTTTATAGGATGCCTTACCAATGCATGTTTTGCGAGCAGGACAGTTCTTACAGTCGGATCGTTTACTCATATAAGTCTTTGATATACCGTGGTGCTCCTTATATCCAATGAACTTTAGCGCGTTGCCCTGATCGCAAAGGTAACGGTCGTTATCCTCATCATAGGTAAACCCGGTACGCTCCTGTTTATAAGTGCCGGTGTTAGGGATATATCCGGTGATTCCCCTTGAGATTAGGGTTTCCAATGCGGATGAGCTACTGTAATTAGCGTCTGCAATGATCTCTTCGGTCGTTAATCCATATCCTTTTATATTGCTGTCTATCTTGTCAAGCACCGCCTCAAGGCACTGGCTGTCCTTCTTGTCCGCATGAAATGCACCGATGCTTGTAATGATATAACTGCCGGTATCTACACTAAGCTGCCCCAGGTAATTCAAACGGGTTATTTTACCGGGTTTTACAGACATTCGCGCATCAGGATCGGTCGTGCTGGCACGGGTTGCATTATTACGCTTTGGGGCTGTGTTCGTAGGTTTTTCAGGCCTGTCGGGCCTGTCATCGCTGCTGTCCTCTTCCTTCAGTTGACGGGTAAAGTCCACGGCATCATCCATGATGGCTTTTTCCCTGATGCTATCCATTGCCGCATTGGCCTTAACATATACGCTGTCAACAGCCTGCCTTTTTCCTGTTAACATACCTTTATCAATACACTGCTTTAATACCTGTTTGAACAAGGTATTAAATACGTCCTCATCGTAAAGCTGGCGTGTTCGGCTTAATGTAGAATGCCATGGCAGTTCCTCATCAATATCATATCCGATAAAGTAAAGGATATCCAGTCTCATAGCAGCCATATTGACTATACGCCTGTCGCTGGGCTGGTTCTCCAGGTAACCGACAAGTAACAACTTGAAGAAAACGACCGGGTCTATACTTTTCTGCCCGTCTTTTCCGTAATACTTCGCTGTCGCCTCATATAGAAAACGCAGATCTAAAATATCCTTTAGTTTTCTATAAATATTGTCAGCCGGAACACGGTCGGATAATTGAAAGTTAGTGAAAAACTTCTCCTGATAATGTTTCTTCCCTTGCATGCGTTAAGATACTAAAAAACAATATCTTAACATAATATTATCCAAAAAATATCCGTTAGTTGTGCAACAGCCACGAGGACGCTTGCGGTAGCGGAGAGACTGGTTTGATGAATATTATTGAGGGTGCCGATTTGTTTGAAATCATGGATGGCTTTAAGGTCATCCAAAAAGTTCGACATTTCGCCTGTTCGCTCTACATGGGAGGAGGCTGTATCATAAATCATGGTATGGCCTCTTTTTTATTTGTGCATAATTTATTGGAATAAAGAGGGGTATTTATTTGATATAATAATCTGATTTTCATATATTTATGTATCGAAAGTAGCGTAGTATGTCCTCTAAAAGACCTGTATTCAAGCCCTACCAGCAACGGCAGTTGATGGCTATTCCTCCGACACTTGACGAATTAGTTCCGGCATCGCACCCGGTGCGTGTAGTTAACGATGTGATCGACAGGCTCTATCTGGAACCATTGCTGAAAGCTTATCATATCCGCGGGAGTTCAAGCTATCACCCGCAAATGTTGTTAAAGGTGCTGGTATATGGGTATGTAACCAACACCTACTCCAGCCGAAAGCTGGCAGCAGCCTGCCGGGAAAGCGTTTACCTGATGTGGCTGAGTTCGATGAACTATCCTGATCATAATACGATCAACCGTTTCCGGGGCGTACGTTTGAAGCATGCGCTGCGTGATGTGTTCGAAGATGTGGTGAAACTTTTGGCAGAGGAAGGCCTGCTCAGTATTGAAGAAGTGAATACGGACGGGACAAAGATAGAGGCGAATGCAAACCGGTATACCTTTGTCTGGAAGAAAGCGATTCAGACCAATAAGGAAAAGATGAAAAAGCAGCTGTCAGAGATATGGGACTATGCCCAAAGCGTAGCAAAAGAAGAAGACAGGCTGCCTGATCCGCCTGACTTTACTGTTATTGACAGTGAAAAGGTCAATGCCGCAGTAGATAAACTCAATGAGAAGCTTTCCTCGCGTGAGGATGTTTCCAAACAGGTCAAAAGCAAGCTGCGGTATATCAGCAAACATTACCCGCAGGCCATTGCCCGCTATGAGCAGCAGGAAGCTCTGCTGGGTGAACGCAACAGCTATTCCAAGACCGATACGGATGCCACATTCATGCGGATGAAGGAAGACCACATGAAAAACGGCCAGTTAAAACCGGGGTATAATGTTCAGATATCCACATCCAACCAGTTCATTGTCAATTACACCATTCACTCCAACACCACAGACACCAATACATTAAGTGCTCATTTAGCGCAGCATGAAGTCAGCTTTGGCAAAGCACCGCAAGTGCTTACAGCCGATGCCGGATATGGCTCCGAGGAGAACTACACGCGGTTGGAACAAAAAGGAACAATCGCCTTTGTAAAGTATGGGATGTTCGATAAGGAACAAAATGAGAATCACAACAACAAGCACCCTTTTGCAGCAAATAAGCTTTTTTACAACCAGGAGAAAGATTGTTACATCTGCCCGATGGGCCAGCAAATGAATTTCATCGGAACAAGTAAAAGAAAAACAAGCACGGAGTTTGAACAAACGGTAAAAAGATACCAGGCAGTTAACTGCGCTAACTGTCCGCTGAACGGTATTTGCCATAAATCAAAAGGGAATCGGATCATTGAAATCAATGAAAACCTGAACCGCCTGAAACAAAAGGCGCACGAGCTGTTAAACAGTGAAGAAGGCATACAACGGCGAAAGAAACGCTGCTTTGATGTAGAACCTGTATTTGGTAATATTAAGCAGAACCATGGCTTTAAACGGTTTATGCTCCGCGGCAAGGAAAAAGTAGAAATAGAATGGGGTTTAGTTGCAATCGCACAAAATCTAAGGAAAAAAGCGGCTTAAATGAGTCGTTTTACCACTCAGGTTCGCCCAAGAAAGCTACCCCCTCCCCCTCAAAAAATTCCATAGAAACTCAATACCAAATTCAGCTATTAGGCTAAAAAAATAAAGACCGCATCATTTGATTTATGATACGGCCTCCTCTTTGTTTTTCTATGTGTCTTGTCCTGAAAGAATTTAAAAGATAATTACCTTATTTCAGGACGAGGAGTCTATTTGGTTCGATGCTGTGCTTACTCGGCCATGTTATGGTAAACAGCCTGCACATCGTCGTCCTCTTCCAGTTTGTCTATCAGTTTCATGATATCGGCCACCTGGTCTTCGCTCACTTCGTGGAACGATTGCGGGATACGCTCCAGCTTGGCCGATTTGGTTTCGATACCAAGTTCTTCCAGCATTTTCTGCATTTTGCCAAAATCTTCAAAAGCGGTGTGGATAACGGCAATATCGTTACCGTTCTCGTCGGCTTCCACAAACAGGTCTTCCAGGCCGGCGTCTATCAGTTCAAACTCCAGTTCTTCCAGGTCGCGCTCGCCCGGCTCGAAGGTGAATACCGCCTTGCGGGTAAATATAAAATCAAGCGAACCGGTTTTGCCCAGCGCGCCGCCTACTTTGGTAAAATAGCTGCGTACGTTGGCAACGGTACGGTTGGTGTTATCGGTAGCGGTCTCTACCAATACAGCCACGCCATGCGGCGCGTAACCTTCGTATACCAGTTCTTCGTAATCTTTCTCGTCGCGGTTGGTAGCGCGTTTTATGGCCGCCTCTACACGATCTTTAGGCATGTTAACAGCCTTGGCGTTCTGCACGGCTGTGCGCAGGCGCGAGTTGGTGGTCGGGTCGCCGCCGCCGGCTTTAACCGCCATTACAATTTCCTTACCCAAACGGGTAAACTGCACCGCCATTTTGGCCCAGCGCTTAAACTTTCTCTCTTTACGGAATTCGAATGCTCTTCCCATTTTTCTTTAGTTCATGGTTGATGGTTCATTGATCATGGCCCATGCAACCGCAAATATACTATTTGTTCGGTATAAAGCCTTTGGCTTTAACCTTTCTGCTTTTCACTTAAATAACGTTCTTCAGGTTCACCAGCATATCGGCTACCATTTTTGGCAGATCGTATTCCAGTTTCCAGCCCCAGTCGGCGGTGGCCTGGCTATCGTCTATCGATTTTGGCCAGCTGTCGGCGATAGCCTGGCGCGGGTCGTTATCGGCATAACTTATCTCGAAACCCGGCAAGTGGTTTTTAATTTCATTAGCCAGCTGGCACGGGGTAAAACTCAAGCCAGCCAGGTTATAACTGCTGCGAATGGTCAATTGATCGGCCGGGGCATCCATCAGGGATAGCGTGGCACGGATGGCATCGTCCATATACATCATTGGCAGGGCTGTTTCAGATGACAGGAAGCTTTGATACTTACCGGTTTTCAGCGCTTCGTGAAAAATATGTACGGCGTAATCGGTAGTGCCGCCGCCCGGGTTTGCACGCCAGCCGATGAGGCCCGGGTAACGCAAACTGCGCACATCAAGCCCGTGTTTAGCATGGTAATATTCGCACCAGCGTTCGCCGGCCAGCTTGCTGAAACCGTAAACCGTGTTAGGATCCATCACACAATATTGCGGCGTATTATACTGTGGCGAGTGCGGCCCGAAAACAGCGATACTGCTTGGCCAGAAAACTTTAGCTACGTTAAACTCTACCGCGAGATCAAGCACCTGGATCAGGCCGGTCATGTTCAGATCCCAGGCCATTTTGGGTTTTTGTTCACCCACGGCCGATAGGATGGCGGCAAGCAGGTAAACCTGGGTAGGGCGGTGTTTATCAAAAATATGGTGCAGGTTATCCTTATCCAGCACGTTCACAAACTCAAACGGCCCGCTATTGCGAATGGCATAAGCCGGGTCGTTAATGTCTGAAGCAATAACCTGTGCCGCTCCGTGAATCGTTCGGAGGGTGTTAACCAATTCGGTGCCTATTTGTCCGTTGGCACCAATTACCAATATTTTTTCGCTCATTTGTTTGTCCCGATTTTGATGGACAAAGGTAGAAGAAAGTCCGGAAGTGCAAAAGGTAACGGGGCCGTAAGATGGTATTTATTCGAACTTAAATACCCGTCAAAACTACAATTATCCGGTTGTTACACCGTCGGCTTTTTTAATAAATGTAATAGCAATACCGGCCAATACTACCATACATCCAACTATCTCTTTCACCTGCAATTTTTCGTGCAGCATTATCGCCGCTATTAAAGCCGTTACCACCGTTTGCCCCAGCAAGGCTACCGATGTTTTAGTAGCCGGCAAAAGGCTGATGGCATAGTTAATGGTGATCCATCCCGCAAGCTGGCATATTAAACCCATCCCGATAAAATAGCCCCAGGTAGCAGCCGGGAAATTAGTTAGCGGAGCGCCCTGTATTAAATTAACCAGCAGCAAAAATACCGCCGCGCCCAGCATATTGTAAAACATAAAGGTGAGGGTATCGGTGCGCTGCAATACATTTTTAGTAAGCAGGATATAAATAGCGTATAAAATGCTGGCGGCTATGGCCAGCGGTATACCGATATTAAATTGCAAACCAACCAAATCCTGGTAACCTACCAGTATCAGCATGCCTAAAATAGCTACCGCCGTACCCGCCCAAAATGGCAGGCCCGAACGCTTGCGCAGGAAGATAAAACTGATCAAGCCCACCCAAACCGGGGCCAGGTTAGCCAGCAGGGTTGATACCGTAGCGCTGATCTTTAGTATCGACATATTCCATACCGCCACATCCGAAGCGAAGACCACGCCGGCCAGCAGCGCTATCCACATATCGGTACGGGCAATAATGGTTTTACGCTTGATGAGGCACCAGGGCAGCAGCAGCGCCCAGGCAATAGCAATACGGTAAAACGCCGCCGTAACCGGCGCCACCCCGGCCAGCTTTACAAATATGGCCGAGAACGCGATGCAGATAATGCCGATGACGAGACTAAGTTTGGGATTCATATTCCGGGCAAACTTAGGCCATTATTTTTTAATTTGATCAATTAGTAGCATCTTAACGGCATTACACGTAACGCTAATTAAACGCATGTTATGAAAAATAAATTACGCCTAAGCATTATCGTAATAATCGGCTTAATAGTTGGCTCATGTAACAAACGAATGTGCTGTACACCGCCAACCGCCAACTTCATTCATGTAAAAAGCGGCATCACTGAATGGGACCTTACAGCACCGCTGGCACAGGTTATTAACGATTCGCTTACGCTGGTGGGGCAAGGCAAAGAAGAGAATTTGTTGGTAAGGATAAAGTTTAATGGCACGGGTAGATACGTGCTTACCGGCCAGCAATTAAAATATTACAAAACAATTGGCGGCGACGCGGTAGTGGTGGAGTACATTGCCGAACCCGGCAACGAAAGCGTATTGAACATCCACACCTATGAACAAGACAGCAAAACCATTACGGGAGATTTTGTAATGAACTTTATAAAATCGTCGCGATATTGGGATAACCAGGCATATCCGATAAATTTTGGCTTCAACAGCGGAACTTTCAAAATACAGTTAGCTAAATAATTGTATTTTTGGGCTCAAAATATTTTTATAATGAGTTCGAGAACTAAAATTAAAGCACTGTTGACCGGCACACAAACCGGTACCGAAGTAACTGTTAAGGGATGGGTACGCGCCTTCCGTCAAAATAGGTTTATCGCTTTAAATGATGGTTCTACCAATAATAACATCCAGATAGTTGTTGATTTTGAGAACACCGACCCTACCCTGCTAAAACGTATTACTGTTGGCGCGGCCATCAGCGTTACCGGTATTTTAACCGTATCGTTAGGCCAGGGACAATCGGTAGAGATACCCGCGACCACTATCGAGGTACTGGGCGATTGTGATCCGGACGCTTATCCGCTGCAATTAAAAAACCGCCCGAGTTTGGAGTTTTTGCGTGAAAAGGCACACCTGCGTTTCCGTACCAATACTTTTGGGGCGATATTCCGTGTGCGGAATACGCTGTCGTTCGCTATCCACCAGTTTTTACAGGAGAAAGGTTTTGTTTACCTGCACACCCCGGTTATTACCGCAAGCGATGCCGAAGGCGCGGGCGAGACTTTCCACGTCACCAACTTCGACCTGAACAATATCCCAAGGACAGAAACCGGCGAGATCGATTACAAACAAGATTTCTTCGGCCGCTCTACTAACTTAACAGTATCAGGTCAGTTAGAAGGTGAGCTTGGTGCGATGGCCCTGAGCGATATCTATACCTTCGGCCCAACTTTCCGTGCCGAAAACTCTAACACCACCCGCCACCTGGCCGAGTTTTGGATGATAGAGCCGGAAATGGCTTTTTACGATCTGCAGGATAACGCCGATTTGGCCGAGGGGATGCTGAAATACGTGATCAGCTATGCTTTGGATAAAAACAAGGAAGACCTGGAGTTTTTAAGCCAGCGCCTGGCTGATGAAGAAAAGCAAAAGCCGCAGAACGAACGCTCTGAAATGAGCCTGCTGGATAAGCTGCAATTTTGTTTGGATAACGACTTTATGCGTATCACTTATACCGAGGCTATCGATATCCTGCGCGATTCATCGCACAATAAAAAGAAAAAGTTCCAGTACTTGATAGAAGGCTGGGGCGCCGACCTGCAATCGGAACACGAACGTTACCTGGTTGAAAAGCACTTTAAAAAACCGGTGATCCTGACCGATTACCCGAAAGAGATCAAATCATTCTACATGCGCCAGAACGAGGACGGCAAAACCGTGGCCGCTATGGATATCCTGTTTCCCGGCATTGGCGAAATAGTAGGCGGTTCGCAACGTGAGGAACGTTTAGATAGACTGGAACAACGTATGGACGAACTGGGTATCCCTAAGGATGAACTGTGGTGGTACCTGGATACCCGCCGCTTCGGCACTTGCCCGCACGCGGGTTTCGGCTTAGGTTTCGAGCGTTTGGTGCTGTTTGTTACCGGTATGGGTAACATCAGGGATGTGATACCTTTCCCAAGGTTCCCGAAGAACGCGGAGTTTTAGACCTTGTTTTAAGGATTTTAGGATTATCTTGATTATACAAAAACAAAACGCCCCGATAATTCGGGGCGTTTTGTTTTTGTATAATTTTTATATTAGTGGCGGCCGTGTTTCCATTGACCTAAATGACGACCGTTATCATGACGATAAAAGTCGCGGCGATCGTACCTGTCGTAGCTGCGGTACACTACCGGGCGGCTATAATACCTGTGGTACACCACCGGGCGGCTGTAATAACGGTGATAAACAACAGGCTCGCGGTACACTACCGGGGGGCTGTATACCACCGGCTCGCTGTAATACACACGATGATATGGAACATAATTGCCAGCGCTCACATGTACACCAGGTGTGTTCACACTTACATGGAAACGGGTTTGCGCATTTGCTATGGTAAGCGAACCTACGGTTAAAACCAGGGCTGCTAATATTGTTTTTATCGTTTTCATAACCTTTTAGTTTTAGTCTGTTATTTTCAAACTTGTTTAAATAATAGACCATTATCATGCCAAAAGGTAAAGCCCCCAAATTAAATTTATTGCTTATCACCTGACTATCAGTTAGTTTTTTTGACAGCTAAAACTAATAAAGGGCTTTAAATACCATCTTCAGCTATCCTAAATGAAATACATTTTTGTCCGCTTAATATCATAATCACATATTAACCTTATTTTGACAAAACGATAACCAGCGCTTATAGGTTACAATCTTACATTTGACGCATGACGCCGCTACTATTCACATCCTACCAAATAAAATCCGTTAAGCTACGCAACCGCATTGTAGTATCGCCCATGTGCCAATATTCCAGCACCGATGGTTTTGCCAACAACTGGCATTTAGTGCATTTGGGCGCTATGGCTACCGGTGGTGCTGGATTGATCATTACCGAAGCTACTGCCGTATCGCCTGAGGGCCGTATATCTTATGCCGATCTGGGCATTTATAAAGATGAGCACATCGAAAAGCTAAAAGAGATAACCGATTTTATTCATGAGCAAGGTGCCGTAGCGGGTATACAGTTGGCCCATGCTGGTCGTAAAGCCAGTCATGCCGAACCCTGGAATGGCAGCAAACAAATACCGTCCGATCAACCAAACGGCTGGATGAGCGTAGCGCCAAGCGCTATATCTTTTACCACATCCGAAGAAGCACCTGTTGAACTGGATAAAGCAGGCATTGAAAAAGTAAAGGCTGATTTTAAAGCTGCCACTACCCGGGCGTTGAAAGCCGGTTTTAAACTGATAGAGTTGCACGGCGCGCATGGCTATTTAATTAACCAATTCCTATCGCCATTAAGCAATCAACGCACCGATGAATATGGCGGTGAATTTGAAAACCGCGTTCGTTTACTGTTAGAGATCATCGATGAAGTAAAACAGGTTTGGCCAGATGAATTGCCGTTGTTCGTTCGCCTCTCGGCCACCGAGTGGGTTGAGGGTGGCTGGTCGGTTGAAGATTCGGTAGAATTGGCTAAATTGCTGAAGCAAAAAGGGGTGGACCTAATAGATTGCTCTACCGGCGGCAATGCGGCCGGCACTAAGATACCTGTCGGCCCGGGTTACCAGGTGCCATTTGCCGAAGAGGTGAAGCATGGTGCCGATATAGCTACCGGTGCCGTAGGTTTAATTACCGAAGCATGGCAGGCCGAAGATATCCTGCAAGCAGAACAAGCCGATCTAATTATATTTGCCCGCGAGATGCTGCGTGACCCACATTTCCCGCTGCGCGCGGCTAACGAGCTGGGTTACGATATTAAATGGCCGGTACAATACGAACGGGCTAAATGGGCATGAGTAAAGAACATAATTTTTCAAATCATACATCAACAAAAACAACACACCATGAAACGTACAGCAAATGCACATTGGAACGGTACCCTGCAAGCCGGTCAGGGCGAGATCAGCACACAAAGCACCGTGCTTAACAAAACCCAATATTCATTCAAGACCCGCTTTGCCGATGGCATTGGCACCAACCCCGAAGAACTGATAGCCGCCGCACATGCCGGTTGCTTCACCATGGCGGTAGGCGCGGCTTTATCTCAAGCAGGCTTCACCCCCGGCGATCTGACCACCGATGCCATCCTTGACCTGGATATGCAGGCCCTGAGCATCACCAACATTCACCTGGAACTAAAAGCCAGCGCTATTGACGGTGTTGACGAAGCAAAATTTAAAGAAATTGCCGAAGGCGCTAAAGCTAATTGCATCATCTCTAAAGCGCTAAGTGTACCTATCACCATGAATGTAACCTACGCATAAGCGTACCGTTAAAACATTATAGGAGGCAGGGCGTTATGTTCATCGCGATAGGCGATGGCGTAGCGCCCTGTTTTTTGGTGTTTCGTATGTATCTGCCACAGATCCATCTCCCGTGATCCGACAGCGGTTTGCTTCCGGAAAGATCAGGCAAAACAATGCTGGCTATGTGTGATGGAAAAGGGAAGCGGATTTGCCCGAAGCGTTGGCATCGTGGGTGCGAGAGCTGTGGCAAATTCTTGCGTACCGTGGTTTTGCCTGATGCGGGCAAAGGCTATGTGCGGAAGGGAAGCATTAGCGCTGTCTTGAATTTTGGTTACTTTTTTTCAAGAAAAAGTAACTTGGCCCCTGCGGCTAAGAGCAGACAAACATTCATAAGCGCATGGACCTACTCACTACGAGATTGCCGCGCTATCGCTCGCAATGACAAATAGTGAGTTGAAAGGGTGTAACAAATACCCTGAAAACCGCTACATTTTTTATACTTTTAGCCCTTATTCATCATCCATAATAAAAACATAATACTGCCCGTGATACAAATTGGACAAAGCGCGCTAAGCCTTAACGATGTTGCCGAGATCGTATTCAACAAGCAACAAATAGCGGCCGATAGTGCAGCGCTTGCAAAGGTTGATGTCAATTTCAACTTCCTTAAACAGTTCTCGTCAAACAAACTGATATATGGTATAAACACCGGTTTTGGGCCAATGGCGCAATACAAGGTGAGCGAAGATAATATCCTGCAACTGCAATATAACCTGATACGCAGCCATGCTTCGGGCAGCAGCAATTTAATGGCCCCGCATTTGGTAAAGGCGCTGATGATAGCCCGTTTGAACAGCTTTATGCAGGCCTATTCGGGTGTGCATACCGATGTGATAGAATTGCTGGTAGCCTTAATTAACAACGATATTGCCCCCTGCATTTTTGAACACGGCGGCGTAGGCGCCAGCGGCGATCTGGTGCAGCTGGCCCACTTAGGCCTGGTGCTGATTGGCGAAGGGGAAGTGATATTTGAGGGCGAAGTGCACCCTACTATGGATATCTTCAGCCGCCTTAACATCAAGCCGCTGAATATCCACATCCGTGAGGGTTTGGCTATCATCAACGGTACTTCGGCCATGACGGGTATCGGTTTGGTGAACATCATCCGCGCGCGAAAATTGTTAAGCTGGTCGGTGATGTTATCGGCCATGATCAACGAGGTGGTGCAGGCGTTCGACGACCATTACTCGTTCGAACTGAACGTGGTAAAACACCATAAAGGGCAAAATAAGATAGCCGGGATGATGCGTGAGGTGTTGAAGGACAGTAAAATGATCCGTGATCGTTCAGAGCATTTATACAACCCCGATAACCTTGATCAGGAAGTGTTTGAAGATAAGGTGCAGGAATACTATTCGCTGCGCTGCGTAACGCAGGTTTTGGGGCCGATATACGATACCATTAACTACGCGCAGGATGTGCTGGAGAACGAACTGAACTCGGTTAACGATAACCCGGTGATAGACCACGAGAACCAGAATATCTTCCACGGCGGCAACTTCCATGGCGATTACGTATCGCTGGAAATGGATAAGCTAAAAACGGCCATCACCAAATTATCAATGCTGTCTGAACGCCAGTTGAACTACCTGCTGAACAGCAAGCTTAACCAAAAATTCCCGCCGTTTGTAAATTTGGGTGTACTGGGCTTCAACTTCGGGATGCAGGGCATGCAATTCACCGCTACCTCAACCGTGGCCGAGAACCAAACACTATCGTTCCCAATGTATGTACACAGCATCCCTAACAATAACGATAACCAGGACATTGTGAGCATGGGCACCAACGCGGCGCTCATCACCAAAAAAGTGATCGATAACTCGTTCGAAGTGCTGAGCATACAACTGATGACCATCCTGCAGGCTATCGACTACCTGGGTTGCCAGGAAAAACTGTCGTCGGCATCGCACGAAGTTTATGCTGCCGTGCGCCAGATCTTCCCGAAATTTGTGGAAGACCTGCCGAAATATAAGGACGCTAAAAAAGTAAAAGAGTATTTGGAAAATACCGGTTTGGTAATTCCGTTTTAAAATAACAATGCCAATAAAAAACGTCTCCCCTGCTGGGGGAGATTTAGAGGGGGCTATATGAAGTGCGCATTAATTACCGGCGGATCGCGTGGCATAGGCCGCGCCATTTGTATAAAAATGGCCGCTATGGGCTACTATGTGCTGGTTAACTATAAAAGCAATATTGCCGAGGCCGAAAAAACCTTAGCCCTTGTGCGCGAGGCTGGCGGTAACGGCGAGTTGCTGCCTTTTGATGTGGCCGATAAAGACAATATTGGCTATGTGCTGGGTAACTGGATAAACACCAACGAAGATATGCATATAGATATATTGGTGAATAACGCCGGTATCCGCGATGACAGCTTGATGGCCTGGATGGCCGAAGAGCAGTGGGAACATGTGATGAAAACCAACCTCGACAGTTTCTTTTACGTTACCCGCCTGGTGCTGAACAGCATGTTGCAACGCAAGTATGGCCGCATTATTAACGTGGTCTCCCTGTCGGGATTGAAAGGCTTGGCCGGGCAAACCAATTATTCGGCGGCTAAGTCGGGGGTTATTGGGGCTACCAAGGCGCTGGCGCAGGAAGTTGGCCGCCAGGGTATCACCGTGAACGCCCTGGCCCCGGGCTTTATCAAGACCGACATGACCGAGGGTCTTGACGAAAAAGAACTGCGCGGACTTATCCCGACCAAACGTTTTGGCACACCGGAAGAGGTAGCTTTTGCCGCCGGGTTTTTAGCCGCGCCCGAAGCCGGTTATATTACCGGGCAGGTGCTGTCGGTTAATGGCGGTTTGTATTCTTAAAGATATTTATTTTCATTGCCGTTGGTTTTAACCAACGGATCACAATAGATAAAAGGCAAGGCTTTAGCCGAACACCCGCCCTGTTTAGGCTAAAGCCATATTAGTTACTTTACACACCGTTGGCTAAAGCCAACGGCAATGAGTTTTGTTTTTAGACAATGCAATTAGCCCCGCAAAATATATTGCAACTGATACCCCAGGCACCGCCATTTGTAATGGTGGACGAACTGACCTATACAGACGAAACCACTACCCGCAGCAAGTTTACCATTGCGGCAGACAACTGCATGGTGTTTGGCGGCATGTTCAGCGAGGGAGGCCTGATGGAAAATATCGCCCAAACTGCTGCGGCAAGGGTTGGCTATTTGGCTTCGCTTGAAAATAAGCCGGTAGCGGGCGGCTATATCGGCGCGGTGAAAGACTTTGAGGTGCTGTTTTTACCGCCTGTCGACAGTGATCTAACCACCGAAATAAAAATAGAAAACCAGGTGTTTAATGTAAGTGTTATTTCGGGGCAGGTGTGGTGTAAAAATGAACTTTGCGCCCGCTGCGAAATGAAGGTATTTTTAAACGCGGACGAATAAAACAAGCGATGATCATCAACAACCCCGGCAGTATCCCCGATGTTTTCATTGTGGCCGACAATATCCTGTCGCCCATTGGCAGCACTACAGCCGAAAATATGGAAGCTTTAGCCAGGGGGGAATCTGCTGTAGTGAAGCATCAACATTTGGATATAAATCCAGAATCTATTTATATATCACTATTTGACGATCTTAGTTTTAATATAGATAAAAGCTATACAGGATTTGAATCATTATTAATTACATCTATTGCAGATGCGATAAAAAATTTAAAGTCGGGTTACCTTGATGAAAAAACGATATTAATTGTCTCTTCAACAAAAGGCAATATCAGCCTGCTGGAAACCCAACCACATACCGGTGAACTGAATAAGCGTATCGCCCTGCATACGTCGGCCCAATTAGCGGCCGATTATTTTGGCTTTAAGAACGCGCCCATCGTTATTTCCAATGCCTGCATATCGGGCGTAATGGCTATCCTTGCAGGCATGCGCCTGCTACAAAGCGGGCAGTATGAAAATGCCATTGTTGTTGGGGCTGATGTAATATCGAAATTTGTATTATCGGGTTTTCAATCGTTCCAGGCATTAAGCAGTACGATATGCAAACCCTTTGATAAAGACCGTACAGGTCTTAATTTAGGCGAAGGCGCGGCTACGGTAATATTATCCATCCACCAGCAAAACTCCGATGATGTAAAAGTAAGCAGCGGCGCTATCAGTAACGATGCAAACCACATCTCAGGGCCATCGCGCACTGGGCACGAATTAGGCTTTGCTATTAAAAAAGCTTTGCTTGATGCCGGCATTACCGCGCACGATGTGGGTTATATATCGACGCATGGCACGGCTACCAACTATAACGACGAGATGGAAGCCAACGCCATCCACTACGCCGGTTTACAACACGTTCCGGTAAATAGTTTGAAAGGTTATTACGGCCACACGCTGGGCGCTGCGGGTCTGATCGAGTCTATTATCGCAGCGCAGGCCATTAAGCAAGGCATCATTTTCCCCAGCTTAGGTTATGCCGAAAATGGGGTAAGCCAACCCATCAATGTGGCTACATCCATAATTAATACTACCGTTAAACGCGCGTTGAAAACAGCATCTGGATTTGGCGGGTGCAACGCGGCAATGATATTGAGCAAGTAATGGCAGCAGAAAAATATATCACCGGCACCTGCAACATCAGCAATAAACGTGTTGTACAAAATGGCGAAACGCTGTTCACGGGCGATGCCTCGGCTGTGGATAGTTTCCTGCTATCGGCCTACCAGCATTTTCATTACAGCTATCCCAAATTTCATAAAATGGATAACCTGTGTAAGCTGGGCTGGCTGGCCGCCGAGGTTTTGTTACAGGGTTTTGATAAAAATTACTATCACGCCGAACAGCTAGGCACCGTATTAATGAATGCCAACAGCAGCCTGGATATGGATCTGCGCTATCAAGCCAGTATGGCGGGCGTGCCTAGTCCATCCCTATTTGTATACACGCTGCCAAATATTGTTGCCGGAGAAATTTGCATCCGTCATCATTTTAAAGGAGAAAATGCTTTTTTTGTACAGCCAAATTTCGATGCCGCGTTCCTGGTGCAGCAGGTGGGTTATTTGCTTGATCATAATATCCTGCAAGCCTGCATTTGTGGCTGGTTAGATGTGCTGGGGGCGGAATATGAGGCTAAATTGTTTTTGGTAGAGAAAGTTAAAAAGGAGAACGCGGTGGCGTTCTCGGTTGAAAATATAAAGTAACAAATTAGACGCGTCATTGCGAGGAACGAAGCAATCTCTAAGTTAGCAGAGTCGACTTGTATTATCGACCTTAGTGCATAGAGATTGCTTCGTTCCTCGCAATGACGTGATGAAGAGATTAATGAACACACCGGTTTATATAGCAGGCGCAGGCGTAATATCGGCCATTGGCAACAATGTGCAGGAGCATCTCAGCGCGTTTAAAAATGAGCAGGCAGGCATGGGCGATATCACCCATTTCGATTCGGCGCATAAGGGGATCTTGCCGGTGGCCGAGGTAAAAATGACTAATGCCGAACTGGTGGAGAAAGCCGGGCTGGATCATGATGCCAGTCGCACCACCTTATTAAGTCTGCTGGCCGCGCGTGAGGCCCTGGCCGATGCCGCTATTCCCAATATCGGGCAATGGCGTACCGGTTTCGTATCGGCCAATACCGTTGGCGGTATGGACAGGAGCGAGGATTTTTTTATCGATTTTTTAAAAGATAACAGCAAAGGCAAGCTACGTAACGTATACGACCACGAGTGTGGCAGCATTACCGAAGCGGTGGCCAACGAGTTGGGCATTACCGGCTTTATGACCACGCTTAGCACCGCCTGTTCTTCATCGGCCAACGCGGTGTTTTATGGAGCAAGGTTGATCCGCAATGGCCTGCTGGATGTAGTAGTGGCCGGTGGTGCCGATGCGCTTACTAAATTTACTTTGAACGGGTTTAATACGCTGATGATATTGGATAAGGAGTTCTGCCGCCCGTTCGACCAGAACCGCGAGGGGCTTAACCTGGGCGAGGGAGCTGGCTATGTGGTGCTGGTATCCGAAGCGGTGGCTAAAACCTTAAATAAAGAAATGTATTGCCAGCTAAGCGGCTATAATAACAGTAACGATGCCTATCACCAAACGGCATCATCGCCCGATGGAACAGGTTCGTACATGGCCATGCAGGGTGCGTTAAAGAGAGCTGGACTACAGCCAACGGATATTAAGTATATCAATGTACACGGTACGGGCACACCCAATAACGATAGTGCCGAGGGAACGGCCATCCGCCGCCTGTTCGATCCACATTATCCGGCTATGAGTTCTACCAAATCGTTCACCGGGCATACACTGGGTGCCAGCGGCGGCATCGAGGCGGTGTTCTCGGCACTGGCGGTGAAACATGGTATCATTTACCCCAACCTGCGTTTTAAAACGCAGATGGAGGAATTGCCTGTACCACCTGAAACGCATTTCCGCGAGGGGCAAACAACAGATCACGTCATGTCTAACTCGTTCGGGTTCGGCGGCAATTGCACATCATTAATTTTTTCGAAAGTATGATGAAAGCATATATCCGTTCGGCATCCGCTATATCGGCCCAAAATACTTTTGGCGACCAGGGCTTTTTAACCGATGTGGTTGAATCCCTGGGTACCCGCCTGAAAGCCATCGAACCCGACTATAAAACCTATATCGACCCGAAGCTGATCCGCCGGATGAGCCACGTGATAAAAATGGGCGTAGCCGCTGCTATGGATTGCCTGCACAAAGCTAATGTTGAGCAACCCGATGCCATTATCACCGGTACAGCCTTCGGTATTATGGAAGATACGGTGACCTTCCTCACCCGCATTATCGAGATGCAGGAAGAGATGCTGCCGCCTACGGCCTTTATCCAATCAACCCATAACACGGTGGCCGCGCAGATAGCCCTGATGCTGAAGTGCCATAATTACAATAATACTTTTGTGCACAAGGGCGTATCGTTCGAGAACGCCCTGCTGGATGCCCTGATGCTGATCAATGAGGGGGAAGCCCAAAACGTTTTGGTGGGCGGGATTGATGAAATGATTGACACCAGCTTTACGGTACTGACCCGTTTAGGCTTGTATAAACGCTGGCCGGTAAGCAATCTTCAGTTGTTTAAAGAAAAATCGAAGGGCACTATTGGCAGCGAGGGCGCGGCGTTTTTTGTACTGGCCAACCAACCCGGCAACAAATGCCTTGCCGAACTGACCGCGCTAAAAACGTTCTATAACCCCGATATTACTTTTGAAGCGACAGAACCTATCCGGGCATTTCTTAATGAAAACGGATTAGCTGTTGACGACATCGATCTGCTGATTACCGGGAAGAATGGCGACATTAAAAATGACGAACCATACGATAAACTAAAAGACAGCTTATTTGCGCAAACCGAAGCGGTTAACTACAAGCACCTCAGCGGCGAATACCCGACTTCTTCGTCATTCGCCTTGTGGCTGGCGGCAAATATCATCCACCGGGAGACTGTTCCGGCGGTATTGTTCGAAAAAGAGGTTGTAATAACCGCGCCTAAAAAAGTGTTGATCTACAATCGCTATCAAAACAAATATCACTCGTTGATGCTGGTGTCGGCATGCTGATCTTATGGCTTTGTTTTTACCGAACCAATGCAGGTATCGCCTTCTTCTAAACCGTCTATCCACACTTTTAAAAACTTAATGCGATCTTTTGTAAGGCTTTCCAGGTAGGCGGCCTTACACATCAGTTCAACCGACCCATAAAAACCCGGTTCAGGATACTTGGCAGCCAATTCCGCATCCCTAAGTTGTACCCACAGTCGTTGTGCTATAACAAACTTTTTTATGAAAGTTGGTTTCGATGAATAGTCCTTAAGTATCTTTTGATAGATCATATTTAACTCTTTATCGGCCTTTTTATATCGTTCGCCAGCCTGCAAATTCATTGCCTGCTGGCTTTGGGCATGCAACTTAAGCAGAGGTAAAGAAATTAAAATCAGGAAAAGAAATTTGGATAAGTTATTTTTGATGGCTTTCATTTTCTAAGGTCTTTTATTCATCAAATATAAGATGTGGAACCTACGTTTAAATTTATGCTGAAAGATCATTTCTACCATATTCTTAACTTAACCCATGCCGATAATGCAGTGACAGTATCGCTGCAATTAAATGTTGGTCACACCATATTCAGCGGGCATTTCCCCGGGCAGCCGGTGGTGCCGGGGGCATGCATGCTACAAATGGTTAAGGAGATCCTGGCCGAAGCCGTGCCGGGTGATCATCAACTAAAAAAAGCCGCTAACCTGAAGTTTATTGCCCCTGTTGACCCCAATATGGTTGATGAATTGGAGTTGAAGCTAACTTATAAAGCTATTGATGATGGCTTGCAGGTTAACGCATCGTTGCTTAGCAATGGGGTGGTGAGTTTTAAGATGCAGGGGGTGTTTTCCTAAAATACCTTGTCATTTCGAACGTAGAGAGAAATCTCCTATACGCGCGATAGGTCTGCGCATTACTCATCGCACGTATAAGATTTTTTCCCTCCGGTCAAGAGATAGTTCTCTTTCGCGCCCACGCACATTCCTTTCCGGCTCTATAGTATGACAATTTATTGAATTACTCCCCCCTTTCCAGCAGATCGGGCCGGCGCTGGCGGGTGCGTTCAAGGGCTTGTTCAAAGCGCCATTTTTCTATTTCGGGGGTATTGCCGCTCAGTAGTATATCGGGGATCTTATTGCCGCGCCAATCAGCCGGACGGGTGTAAACGGGGGCATCCAGCATATCATCCTGGAAGGAATCTGACAAGGCCGAGGTTTCGTCGGATAGTACGCCCGGGATCAGTCGCACAACAGCATCCACCAAAATAGCCGCGGGTAGTTCACCGCCAGAAAGCACATAATCTCCAATAGAGATCTCGCGGGTAACAAACAGGTCACGGATCCGCTGATCGATACCCTTGTAATGCCCGCACAGCAGAATAAAGTTTTGCTTTATGGATAATTGATTGGCAATGCCCTGGTTAAGGGTCTCACCATCCGGGGTTAAAAATATCACCTCATCGTAATCGCGTTCGGCTTTTAGCTTTTCAATACAGGCTGCGAATGGCTCAATCATCATCACCATGCCGCTGCCGCCGCCATAAGGGTAATCGTCCACACTTTTATGCTTGTTGGTGGAGTAATCGCGCAGGTTATGTACGTGTATTTCGGCAAGGCCCTTTTTTTGCGCCCGCTGCAAAATAGAATGGGCGAAGGGGCTTTCCAGCAAGCCAGGCAAAACGGTAATGATATCAAAACGCATGGGGCAAAGGTAAAGATTAGTGATTAGAGATCAGAGATTAGTTTTTAGCAACCTGTCATACCGAACTTGTTTCCGCATCCCACAGGCAGGTCTGATAACCACAATGATGACTTATCAGATGAGATACCGAAACAAGTTCGGCATGACGTACTATAAGTAATTAGTTGTTTAAACGGGTAAACTTTCTAACTTTAAAACCGTCAAAAATAATATGGACGTTAATACAGATCAGCAGAAACCAAAGAAGATTGGCCTGGCCTTATCGGGCGGGGGTATACGTGGCGTATCGCATTTGGGGGTGATACAGGCGCTAACCGATCATGGCATCCAATTTTCGCATATCTCGGGCACCAGCGCGGGGGCTATCGGCGCGGCTTTTATCGCGGCCGGCTACGCTCCGCAGGATTTTTTGCAGATGATACGGGAAGCCCGGCTGTTTAAATTGCTGCGCCCGGCAATGAGCGGAGGCGGGTTGGTGTCGATATTAAAAGCCCGCTTTTTAATCAACCAATATATCCCGCATAACTCTTTCGAGAAGCTGAACACCCGCATCACCATTGCCGCTGTAGATCTGGGCGAGGGCAAGCTGGTTTACTTTACCGATGGCGAGCTTGACCTGGCCGTATTGGCTTCCTGCTGTTTACCGGGCATATTTAAGCCCATTGTAATTAACGGCCACATGTATATCGATGGCGGCATCCTGAATAACTTCCCGGTTGAGCCGCTGGTGGGCAATTGCGATCTCATCATCGGTTCCTCGTGCAACCACCTGCCGGTAATTACTGAGATCAAATCCTTCGGCAATATGATAGACCGCGCGGCCATGATTGCCATCAACGCCAGCTTAAACACGCACAAAAGCTTGTGCGATATTGTAATAGAACCGCATGGGCTTGGCGGCTACGGCGTTTTCGATACCGACTGCGCCGAGGAAATTTATATGATCGGTTACGAAGAGGGCCTGAAAGCCATTAAGGGCAACGAGATACTGAAAGGCGTGGTGGCGGGGTTGAAGGGAAGTCGGAAAGTCCGGAAGACGGGAAGTCCGAAAGACAAATAAGAAATAAAGTTTACCGTCGCAAAAAGCACGATCATCTTCCGGACTTGCGGACTTCCCGTCTTCCGGACTAATTACAACTTCCGCTCAATTGTCCATTTATGCCCGAATGGGTCTATAAATTCGCCTTGTCGCCAACCGTACTCAAAATCGGTTACGGGCATTGTAGGGGTTGCTCCGGCAGCAACGGCACGGTCGAAAACGGCGTGCACATCATCTACCAATAAACCAATGGTTACCGTACCGCCATGCGCGTTTAGCGGTGTTACCGTGTTGGAAAACTGCGTGATCTCGTGCAGGTGAAACAGGGCGTCATCTATCATAAATTCGGCCACGTGCATGCTGCCGTCGTCGTTATTAATGCGCATGGTCTCTACCGCGCCGAATGCGTTTTTGTAGAAATCGATATCGTAGGTGCCGTTCTTAACGGCAAGCACAGGAGCAAAGGCGGTGGGCTGTTTCATAAGTCGCTTATTTTTAAGATAAATTTAGAATATCGAATGATAAATAATAAATAACAAAGTCGATCATTATTTATCATTTACCATTCGGTATTAATAACCGGGTTTCAGTCCCCTTCCTCCAATGTAAATATCTCCTCCACCGCTTTTCCAAACACCCGGGCAATTTTCATGGCCAGTACGGTTGAGGGTACGTAGCGGTTACTCTCAATAGTATTAATGGTTTGGCGCGATACGCTTACCAGGTCTGCTAATTCGGCCTGGGTGATGTTTTTTATGGCGCGCTCCACGCGAATGTTATTGATCATGACGTGCCAAATTTAGTTTAATGAACGGTTTAAACGATACAACACCCAGCGGAAGCGGATAATAAAGAACACCAGCGGCACCCACAGGTTAAGGCGCAGTACATCTGTCGCGTCTATCCCGGTGGTAAATATAAGGCTCACTACCAGCACCAGGTAATTCAGGTATAAAGCCCATTGTAAAGAATCG
Organism: Mucilaginibacter mali; assembly: GCF_013283875.1. NCBI lineage: Bacteria > Pseudomonadati > Bacteroidota > Sphingobacteriia > Sphingobacteriales > Sphingobacteriaceae > Mucilaginibacter > Mucilaginibacter mali. The sequence goes on along the minus strand of NZ_CP054139.1, from coordinate 4,965,261 downwards.
AGCCGCAATTGCGAAATATGCTCGTCCTCCACCTTCTCTTTAGAAAAGGCGATCATCAGCAGGCTGACCAGAATAAATACATAAGTCAGGATAAAAAACACGTGATGATGGCTGAACAGTCCATTGTTATTATCATCAAAGCGGATGTTCGCCAGTTGCAGCAGATGTATAAGCGGAAAATGGACAATAACAATGAGCGCCAGGCCGATAAACTTAAAATAATATGGAAACAGGAAACGGGTTTTCATGGATTTTGGATATTAATGGTTTATAAGCTTAAAGTGAGCAGGCTTTTTGCTTCGCTGCGGCGCAGGCGGTACAAGCGATACTGAAAGCGAATGATAAAAATCAACGGGATAGTGGCCAGGTTAAATATTTGTATCAACAAAAAGCTTACCCCATAAAACATAAAGTTTGATAACAGCAGGATGGCATAATTGGCGTACACGGCTATTTGCAAAGCGTCTAATCGCAGGTGATTGATGTATTCATCCTCTACCTTTTCTTTAGCATATACCCATATCATTAGCGTGAGCGGCAAAAACCAATACATGCTTTCCAGTAGGTCCGACTTAACAAATACCTGGCTGATAATAACCAGCAATGTAATTATAAACGACAGCCCTTTGCCTAATGCGCTAAATGGCATATGTTTCAGCAGGTGTATCCCGGCAACGGGGCGCCCCTTAGCATTGCGGCTAAGCAGGTAATAAAACCGCACGATGAATATTAGCAGCGGCATAAAAAGGTTAAATACCAGATAGCCATCCTCGTTTGAAAAAGGATCGAGCAGGGTGTTGATGGCCGGCGATTTGACTTGGATATTCAGTGCCGACAGGATTATAAAAAATGCGTACCACAAATAATTTACGGGGATAGCCCAGTACAGCGCATTCAGCCTGATCTTGCCGGTCATTTCATCCTCCTTTTTCACTTTCGAAAAAGCGATGAACATAAGCCCGGCAATGACCAGCGTTAAGGCCAGTTCGTTGGTGAAGTTTTCGAATGTACCTTGTAAAAAGGTGCTTTGCTCGCGCACTTTTAGTCCGAAGCCGGGCATCTCGAAGTTTTTATATACCACCAGGTAGCCCAAAACAAAGCCCGGTAAAGCCATCAGGCAGCCAATTATCCTGAAGAATGCTGGAAAAAGAAAACGTGTTTTCATAATTGTAAAGTTTGATTTACCAAATGTAAAACAAACTTTACAAAAGTCAAGTATTTTTGACAAAAAATCTTCACTTTATATAATTCTTTTATTCAATTGAACAATTTACTATACAGATGCACATTTTATGGTAGCGCTTTACTAACTTTGAGTGGGAAATTTGATATCGGGTTTTTAGATACAGAAGTAAAACATTTTCTTTTTTGCTTTGTATTTAAAACTTTAGGGAATAAAACTTTTTAATTTGCAGCAACGTATACATAGTGATATGAACTTAAATCCCCGCCCTGTTAGTATACTATTGGTTGATGACGATGAGATCAATAATTTCATCAGCATTAAGCTGATTAAAAAGGCCCTTTTAAATACCGAAATTAAAGCCTGCCTTAACGGGCGTTTTGCCATTGATCAGCTTTGGGATACTTATACCACCGACCCATCTAAACTACCGGATTATATTTTGCTGGATATTAATATGCCGATAATGAACGGCTGGGAGTTTTTAGATGAATACGAACGCCTGAAGATCGATTCGGGTGGCAAAACCAAGATCTTTATTATCTCTTCTTCAGTTTTCAGTAACGATATCAGCAAGGCAAAATCTTACCCACTGGTGGTCGACTTTGTTTCGAAGCCACTCAACATCGAAAAGATAAACGAGTTGTTTGAAAAAGGCGAAAAGCTTTGATCTGTTTGTGCAATCGATAACACGCTTAATTTCAGGCAACAATCCCGTTTCTTTAAACTAATTTAAGGAGGCACGCACCCCATCGGGGTGATATATCGGTAGAAAAAACCGTAAAAATGAATTTGCCGTGCCGTCAGGTACGGAATATAGCGTACCTAACGGCACGCGTGGATTGCCTTATTGAATTGCTACCGATATTTTGCTCCTATCGGAGCAGGGATCGGTAGCAACATTAAATCTGCCAGCTAAACCGGCGTTACAATAAAACCATCGTTCTCTTCGCGCACGGTACCAACCGCGTTTGATTTAGCATGATAGAACAGGCATTTCCAGCCCCCGGCGGCGGCTATCTTGCCGTATTGCTCGCGCAGTTGCATGGCTTTGCGGCCATCGTAATCGTATTTGGCAATAAAACGGCGGATCAGTTGTTCGGGTTCGGGCAATTCATCGCCACCGAAAAAGCATTTATCATGACCGTCATCTAACCACCAAACCTGGTGATAAGGGCAGTGCCCGCCAGACAGTTCGTAACGCATACCTGGCTTAAACTCGCCGCTGCCCTCAACAAAGGTGAGTTTGGCAGACCGCTCCAGTACTTCAAAAATATCCTTGTGATAGCTTGAGGACTTACCAGCGATGGCAAATTCCCACTCACCCTTTTGTATCACGTATTGTGCATTGGGGAACGATGGTTCAAAGCGGCCCAATTGCTCGACCACCAAGCCGCCAGAATGATCATAATGCAGGTGCGACATCAATATCAGTGTTACCTCATCTGGCTCGAAACCGGCGTTGCGGATATGCTGGTGCAGCCATAATTCGTCGCGCGTATCCTTATAACCCAGGCCGGCATCCAGTAAGATCAGGTCATCACCCATCTTTACCAAAAAGGGGTTTACATGGATAAACAGCGATGCCGGACGGTCTTTATAATTATCCATCTGCGGGTCAAACGGGATAAATTTCTTCGTCGCGTCAACCGAATATGAACCCTCACCTAATACAAAAATTTCCATAATGCCGTTTTCCCCGATATTTGAATGTAATTTTGGGGTCAAAGATATTAACCACTGATGGGAAAAGCATCAGTTACAGGTAAAATATACTTTGTGGCGAATTAACCACAAAGTACACAAAGGGAGAATCACAAAGGCACACAAAGCTTTTATAATTTAAAATAAGGTAAGATTTTTTTACTTTGTGATCTTTGTGAAAATCTTTGCGCCCTTTGTGGTTCAATTGCCCCCATATAAAAGCATGCAGAAACGCTGGACAATAAAACAAACCGATAACGAAGAGAAAATAAAGCAACTGGCTGCCGGTTTGGGCATTGATAGCGTTTTAAGCACCCTGCTGCTAAACCGCGGCGTGCAAACTTTTGATGAAGCCAAATACTTTTTCCGCCCGCTGATGGAGCACCTGCACGATCCATTCCTGATGGCGGATATGGAAAAGGCCATCGACAGGATAGACCGTGCCATTGACAATAACGAAAAGATCTTGATCTATGGCGATTATGATGTGGATGGCACCACATCGGTAGCGCTGGTGTACAGCTTTTTCCATAAGCGCTATAAAAACCTGGAGTATTACATTCCCGACCGTTACCTGGAGGGCTACGGCATATCAACCAAAGGCATCGATTACGCCGCTCAAAACGACTTTAAGCTGATCATCGCGCTGGATTGCGGCATTAAATCGGTTGATAAGATCGCGTACGCGAATACTTTGGATGTTGATTTTATCATCTGCGATCACCACTTGCCGGCTGATGAATTACCCGCGGCTGTGGCCCTGCTGGATCCCAAACGCCCGCAATGTGATTATCCTTATAAAGAACTTTCGGGTTGTGGTATTGGCTTTAAGCTGATACAGGCCTACGCCCAAAAGCACGATATCGATTTTGAAGAGATTACCTGCTATCTCGATTTGGTGGCCATCAGTATCGCCTGCGATATTGTACATATCACCGGCGAGAACCGGGTGCTGGCACATTATGGGCTGCAACAGATCAATACCAACCCCTGCATCGGCGTTAAGGCGCTGATGAGTGTGGCAGGGAAAACGGTGCCCTACAGTATCTCTGATATCGTTTTTCTGATCGGTCCGCGTATTAATGCTGCCGGGCGTATTGATGATGCCAAACACGCTGTTGAACTACTTATCGCCTGTCATGAAGATGATGCCAAGGCCAAGGGTATCCTTATCAATATTAAAAACCAGGAGCGCAAAGAGCACGATCTGACCATTACCGGCGATGCCCTCAACATGATAGATAACGATGAGATCCTGATCGGCCGGAAATCTACCGTAGTGTATAACGAGGGTTGGCATAAAGGGGTTATAGGTATCGTCGCATCGCGCCTGACCGAGAAATATTACCGGCCAACCATTGTGCTTACCCGATCTAACGGGCATGTGGCGGGTTCGGCACGTTCGGTACGCGGCTTCGATCTGTACGAGGCCCTTTGCGGCTGCAGCGATCTGCTGATACAGTTTGGTGGCCACAAGTACGCGGCCGGCTTAACCATGATGCCCGAAAACGTAGATGCCTTTGCCCAACGTTTTGAGGAAGTGGTAAGCGCCACCATCCCGCCTGAGTTACTGATACCCGAAATACCCATAGATGCTGAATTAGAATTAAAGCAGATCGATCCGAAATTTTTCAGGATATTGCAGCAGTTCGCGCCTTTCGGTCCCGAGAATATGTCGCCGGTATTCTTAACCCGGAGCGTTTATGTTAAAGGGCAGGCCGGTTTGGTTGGCGGGCAGCATATCAAAATGACTATCGACCAACCGGGATCACCGATGTTTGATTGCATTGCCTTTGGCCAGGCCGAACACCTGGACAACATAAACAATGGTTTGCCGTTTGAGATATGCTACAGCATAGAAGAAAACGTATGGCGCGAAAAGCGCAGCATACAGTTAAATATAAAGGGAATAAGAAGCCCCCTCTAAGTCTCCCCCTTTGGGGGAGACTTAATTCCCAAACCCTCCCCAAAGGGGAGGGTTTGGGTGGGGCTTACAGATAACAAAAAGCAATGAGCGACCAGACCAGGCTGAATTTAAGGGCCGAGAATTTAGTAAAGAAGTATAAGCAGCGTACGGTGGTGAACCACGTATCGTTCAACGTATCGCAGGGCGAAATTGTGGGTTTGCTGGGGCCAAACGGTGCCGGTAAAACCACATCGTTTTACATGATAGTTGGCCTGATAAAACCCAACGAGGGCGATATTTACCTGGACGACGAGATCATCACCCGCGACCCGATGTACCGCCGCGCCCAAAAGGGCATCGGTTACCTGGCGCAGGAGGCATCTATATTTCGCAAGCTATCGGTAGAAGATAATATTAAGGCCATACTGGAAATGGGGCCGCTGGACAAGGTGCGCCAGGAGGAAAAACTGGAGGAACTGATCAGCGAATTTAGCCTGCACAAAGTGCGCCGTAACCGTGGCGACCTGCTGTCGGGTGGCGAGCGCCGCCGTACCGAGATTGCCCGGGCCCTGGCTGCCGAGCCCAAATTTGTACTGCTGGATGAACCATTCGCCGGTGTAGACCCGATAGCTGTGGAGGAGATCCAGGCGCTGGTAGCCAAGCTAAAGCACAAGAACATCGGCATATTAATTACCGACCACAACGTACAGGAAACGCTGTCCATCACCGACCGCGCCTACCTGCTTTTTGAGGGTAAGATACTGGAGAGCGGCGAGCCGGAAGTGCTGGCCAATAACGAGATGGTGCGCAAGGTTTACCTGGGCAGCAATTTTGTTTTGAAAAGAAAGGTTTTTAATCCTTAACTTGCGGTAGCATCTACACACCTGCTGCATGACGATAATTAACTCCGTTTTTACATGGTTTATTAAAAAGCGCATCCACCAGATAGAGCTTTTTATGAAATACCCCAACGAGGTACAGGAAGAGTGGTTTGAACAACTGCTATCCTGGGCCGAAAATACGGAGTGGGGCAAAAAACACCATTACCGCAGCATCGAAAATTACGCGCAGTTTAAAGAGCGCGTGCCCATACAAACCTACGATACGCTGAAGCCTTACATTGAGCGCATGCTGAAGGGCGAGCAAAATGTACTGTGGCCGTCGGAGATCAGGTGGTTTGCCAAATCATCGGGCACGACTAACGACAGGAGTAAGTTTATCCCCGTGAGCGAGGAATCGCTGGAGGAATGCCACTTTAAAGGTGGCAAGGATATGCTGACGCTGTACTTTAACAACCGGCCCAACGCCCGCATCTTTACCGGGAAGAGTTTAACGCTTGGTGGCAGCGCGCAGGTAAGCCAGTTAAATGCCGATACCTTTTCGGGCGATCTTTCGGCCGTGATCATGAAGAACCTGCCCCTATGGGCCGAACTTTACCGCACCCCCCACCTGGATATTGCCCTGTTGGAAAACTTCGACGAGAAGATAGAAAAAATGGCCCATGCCACCAAGGATGTTAACGTGACCAGCATCAGCGGGGTACCCACCTGGAATATCCTGCTGTTTCAGCGTATATTGGAACTGACAGGCAAAAGCAACCTGCTGGAAGTTTGGCCTAACCTGGAACTATACTTCCACGGGGCCGTTAACTTTAGCCCCTATCGCGAACGGTTTAAGCAACTGATCCCGGGCGAGGAGATGTATTATATCGACATCTACAATGCCAGCGAAGGCTTCTTTGGCATACAGGATACCACCGATAATGGCGACATGTTGCTGATGCTGGATTATGGCATCTTCTACGAGTTTTTGCCCTTCGAACATATTCACGACGATCATCCGCCTACGCTAACTTTAGATGAGGTGGAACTGGATAAGAATTACGCCCTGGTTATCACCACCAATGCCGGCCTGTGGCGCTATATGATCGGCGATACCGTGCGCTTTACTTCTCTGTCGCCTTACCGCATCCAGATCACCGGGCGCACCAAACACTTTATTAATGCCTTTGGTGAAGAACTGATCATCGATAACGCCGAACGCGCATTAGATCGCGCCTGCCGCTATACCGGTGCCACCATTCGCGATTATACCGCCGCCCCGGTTTACTTCTCGGAAGACAGTTCGGGCAGTCACGAATGGTTGATAGAATTTGAACAATACCCCGCCGAATTCGATCGCTTTGTAGACCTGTTGGACGAAACTTTGCGAAAACTCAACTCCGATTACGATGCCAAGCGCTTTAAAGATATGGCCCTGCGCCGTCCGCTGGTACATGCCGTTCCGCAAGGCACCTTTTTGCAATGGATGAAGGAGCGCGGTAAACTGGGGGGCCAGCACAAGGTACCCCGCCTGGCTAACGACCGCCAATATGTAGATGCCATCTGGGCGCTGCTGAACAGGGAGAAAGTGGTGGTGGAGTAAAAAATTGTCATGCCGAACTTGTTTAGACATCCCGCTCGCAAAGTGTTGGTATATGTCTGATAAGTATGATGGGATGCCGAAACAAGTTCGGCATGACGTTTTGCCCATTGCATTTTTACACAAGCCTTACTTGCAATCCCCATACAATCAGTTATATTTGAATTTAAACTGATCAACACACCATGAAAAAATATCTTTTTATTGTGCTGTTCGCTGCTATTGCAGCCAACGCAAACGCGCAAACCCACGCTGTAACCGACAGCGTTAAAATTTACGATCCCAAAGCTGATGCTAAGGCCGATATACAGGCCGCGGTAAAAAAGGCTGCTAAGGAGCATAAGAACGTGCTGCTGCAAATTGGCGGCAACTGGTGTATCTGGTGCATCCGTTTCAATAATTTGGTTACTACCGATGCCGACCTGAACAAAGCCATGAACGATAATTATGTGATATTGCATGTAAACTGGAGCCCCGAAAACAAAAACGAAGCTGTTTTAGCCAGCCTGGGCTATCCGCAGCGCTTCGGCTTCCCGGTGTTTGTGGTTCTGGATGATAAGGGCAACCGCCTGAATACCGAAAACTCAAGCTACCTGGAGGAAGGCAAGGGCCATAGCAAAGCCAAGGTGATGGAATTCTTTAAAAGCTGGTCGCCGGCGGCTATAGACCCAAAAACTTACGCGCCAAAACCAAAAGCCGTCAAAGCCGATTAAACCATCTTGCTTGCACATGGTCAGAACATTATCATTCACTTGATCTTTTGAAACATGAAAATAGTAAGCATTTACTGGACCTACTGCTTCAGCAGCCGCAAAAAGCTTCTTAAAAAAGCCTGCGACGCGCGGGTTTACTAAGTAAGCGAAAAGACCAAAGCTAAAGGCAAAAAGCTTTCTGCTTTGGTCTTTCTGTTTTAAGCTCTTCCCCGCTTAGTTACTCACAAAAGTATATGGCATATTGGTAAAGGTACCGCTGGTAACAGTGGTATTGGTTATCGATACTGCATTCCCATCGCTATCGTAATTAGTTTGCCGGTGGCTAAAACTAAAGGTTCCGGTTATTAAGCCGCTTTGCGCGTTGATGGAAGTTACCGTTACCGTCCCCTCATTATTCCCCGCTGTGGCAATGGGGACAAAGGCATAAACGCCATCGCTGTTTTTTTGCCAGTAGCTGTAGGTCATTAAAGGGTTGCCGGTTGCATCAACATTATAACCCGATAGCGGGAAGTCATTAGTGGCGGTGGCATCAGTTAGTTTTACCGCGCAGCTTAATTGTCGTTGCAAATAGTTACCATTAAAGCTGAATGTTTTGGTTTTGGTGGCAGCATTGTAAACAATGGTGGCGCTCAGGGTGTCGGGTGTCCAGCTGGTGCCGTTAACCGTTGCCGATAGTTTGTAGGTGGTGGTAGTGGTGGCATCGTCGCTGCTGCTTTTTTTACAATTTTGGAGGAACAATACGGCCAGGGCCGCTAAAACAAGTAAAGGGGTATTTTTCATGATAAAGTATATTTTCACCACGTAAACGCAGTAAATACCTTATCCATATAAACGGGTAGCTTATTTCACACTTTTTAACATTTGGCAATGGACTACAGACTAAGCTTCAGCGCCTATATCGCCCAGTTCAGTAGCGTCCACATCATACATCGCCAGCGATCTATTCAGCAAAAACTTCATCTGCCGTACCAATATCCTTGGCCCCAACACCCGTATTTTGGGGCCGAAGCCCAGCAATTCGCGCTCCAGTTCAAAGTTTAGGATCACCTTAATGCTGAAGATCTTTCCGCCGGCACCTTCCTTCAACAGCTTTTGAGTATGGTGCAGGGGCTTGGTGATGATGTAAGGGGCATTGCTGTTATCTATCCAAAATACCACCTCCACATCGCGCTGCCCCGGCGATTTGGTTACGCCAACGCAATCGTTATAATAAGTAGCAAAGTTTATGTCCCGGTTCTCGCGGTATGGGTCGGGGTGTTCTTCTATTTTTTGGATCCGGTCAAGCGCAAGGTTTAGGATATGCGCGTTGCGCTTGTGCGGCATGCCCAACACAAACCAGCGGTTGCGGTACTCTTTTAACAAATAGGCACTAAAGCAAATATCGCTGGCCTCGCGCGCTTTGAACGATTGATAGGTTACACACATGGTTTTCTTAGCCACGATGAATTTGCGGATCACCTCCAGGTATTCCAGTCCCTTCAGGTTATCGTTCTTTTCGAAGTCGATCACCGGCGCGCCCTGCGTTTTTTGGGTGTAGATCTTATCCTCCAGCTTGCTCACCATCTCATTCAGATCGGTAAAATGACTAAAACCCTTAAACTGCTGCAACAAGCCCGATACCTCGGTCAGCACCTGCATATCCTGCTGGTTTAGGGGGATGTTGGTGATACTGTAGTCCTTATCGGCATAGGTATAGTACTTTTTATCTACAACAATTATCGGCGCCTCGTAACCCAGCTTGTTACTGCGCATCATCTCTATATCGGCCTGGACAGATCGGCGACTTACGCCGGTATCAATACCCTGATACTCGTACAAGGCATCGGCGCAGGCATCTATCAAATCGTCCAGCGTCCACTTTTTAAACCGGTTTTGCAGGCAGGTATCAATGGTGCGGTAGCGGATCAGGGCGTTGCGGTTAACGGGCATGGGGTTATTTGGCAAAAGGATCAAATACCCGCACTATTTTGGGGTCTTGCGCGTCCATAAACATTTTTGCGCGCCCATAAAGGCATATTTTACTTATTCTATCGAATACATTAGGCTTGCCCTGGCTGTTCATCAAAACTTCATCAGTACATACTCCCCGTAAATGGTTTTCTTCAATGTAATCCCAATAATCGTCCAACTCTTTTTTAAATACAATAGTGAAAGCCGGATGGCGGTACTGGATCAGGTAATTGCCGTCATCCATTGTCATTGGGTTAAAATCAGGATGCGAATAATATATCTTATTTAAGGTCGCTTTGGTCTCTTCTTCAATGTTAACTTGCGGAGGTGGAAAAAGAGCCACTGTGCCATTTTCAAAAACGCCCAACTGTACTTTTTCATCTGTATAGTATTTTGCCCTGTCCATTATTTCATCATGATTAACAGGTGTATCAGGTCGCCACGACGGTATTGGCGGGAAACGCTTTTTTTCTTTCTGCTTGCCTTTAAATAAGTTATTTAGAAAATCCATGATGTGATATGTTTAATGTTTTTTATAAATATCTAAAAATATTTTCTACTGCGCAAATACACTGCGCACTTGTGTTTTCTCTTTGTTGTGTCGAAAGGTTGAACGCGTTCACAAACGCCCCCTCTCTCAGCACGGAGAGAGGGGTTACGGCCGGGAGACAATTTTAAAATTGATAAATTACACGCTTACAATTATGAGAAAGCAAAACATACCCGAAACCGAACTCCCCCTTCAGGGGGCCGGTGGGCTTAAGATCAGCAACAACGAGTTAAAGGCCCTTGGCATTAACGATATCGACGTACTGGTAAACTTCAGCCGTGTGGCAAACGGCCTGCTGAAGCATAACGTGATGGACAAAGCGCAGATCCTGGCCAATTTGGAAGCATTGATAGACGACCCGATGCCCTATGCCCTTAAAAAAGGCGGCAAGTTTAAAAACCTGGCCGAAGACGTGATTGCCCTGCGCAAGGAGGGTAAGTTTGTGAAACAGCAACGCAGCACCTTCGCGCTGAAGACGGAGATTGCCGACTTCCCGGTTTACGGGATCGAACATATTGAAGTGGGCGCGCTGGCGCAGATGAAAACCGCTATACAATTGCCCATAGCGGTAGCCGGCGCGCTGATGCCCGACGCGCACCAGGGTTACGGACTGCCCATCGGCGGCGTGCTGGCCACCACGGCCAATACCATTATCCCCTTTGCCGTGGGTGTGGATATTGCCTGCCGCATGTGCCTGAGCATCTTCAACCTGCCTGCCGAAATGGTGGACACCGAGAACGATTTGCTAAAAAATCTGCTGCTTAACCATACCAACTTTGGCATGGGCGGGGTTAACAAAACGCACCATGATGCCTCACTGTTTGATAGCAAAATATGGGGCGAAACCAAGGTGATCCGCTCGCTAAAGGATAAGGCCTACGCGCAGCTGGGTACCAGCGGTACCGGCAACCACTTTGTGGAATGGGGCGAATTAACCATAGGTGATGGCGCTTTGGAGGGCATTCCGGCCGGTAATTACCTGGCCTTGCTGTCGCACTCCGGCTCGCGTGGCTTTGGGGGTAATATTGCCGATTACTACAGCAAAATTGCCATGAGCAAAACCAAACTGCCGCCCGAAGCCAAACACCTGGCCTGGCTGGATCTGGATAAGGACGAAGGACAGGAATACTGGATTGCCATGAACCTGGCCGGCGAATACGCCAGCGCCAATCACCACGAGATCCATAACAAGATAGCCCGTGCGCTTAACCACGCCCCGCTGATGATGATCGAAAATCACCACAACTTTGCGTGGAAGGAACAACTGGCCGACGGTACCGGGGTGATGGTGCACCGTAAAGGCGCCACCCCGGCGGGTGAAGGTGTGCTGGGTATCATCCCCGGCAGCATGAGCACGCCCGGCTTTGTGGTGCGTGGCAAGGGCGACGCGGCCAGCATCAACTCCGCCAGTCACGGCGCCGGGCGATTGATGAGCCGAAGCGCCGCCTTTAAAACCTTAGACAAGGCCGCCATTGCCGCCAACTTAATAGACAAACGCATTACCCTGATGGGCAGCGACATGGACGAAGCGCCGATGGCCTACAAAAATATCCACACCGTAATGGCCGCCCAAACCGGGTTGGTAGATGTACTGGCCCAGTTCAACCCCCGCATCGTCCGCATGGCCGACCCTAAGGAGAAGCCGGAGGATTAACCCCCCGGCCCCCTAAAGGGGGAGTTGGTAGCGGGCGGTTTGCACTGGGCAGTACGGCGGCAAAGTTCCCTCCCCCGGGAGGGGTGCGGTGGTCGGTGCGGTGGCAGGGAGGGGTTTCATCGAATAGTAATAAAGACAAAACAAATGAAAAACACCATACTACAAAAACTGCTTGAACTGGAACAAGCACACGATATCAAGATCCTCTATGCCTGCGAATCGGGCAGCCGGGCATGGGGCTTTGCCTCGCCTGATAGCGATTTTGATGTGCGCTTTATATACGCGCACCGACCCGACCATTACCTTAGCATAACTGATAGCACCGACGTTTTAGGCCTGCCGGTTAATGAGGTGCTGGATATAGGTGGCTGGGATATCCGGAAGGCGCTGATGTTGTTCCTGAAGTCGAACAGCACGCTGTACGAGTGGCTGCAATCGCCCATTGTGTACCGGGCCGGAACTGGTTTTGCCGAAGAACTACGCGGGCTGATGCCTAAGTATTATTCGCTGCGTTCGGGTGGTAATCATTACTGGTCGATGGCTAACAATACTTTGCGCGACGACCTGCAAACTGAGCAGGTAAAGCTAAAGCGGTATTTTTATGCACTACGCCCGGCTTTAGCCTGCCTTTGGATAACTGAAAAGCAAACCGTTCCGCCGATGGAATTTGATAAACTGCGTATATTGATATCGGATGAAAACATCCAGAACACTATGGACGATCTGCTGCAACAAAAGCAAGTGGCCAATGAAAAAGCATTCATCGCGCCGGTAAATCTGCTTAACAATTGGCTATCGGCAACGCTTGAACGTTGCCGGGAGCAAATACCCGGATTACCGGCAGATAAGCACCTGCCAGATGAACTGAACACGATATTTAGAAAACACATCTCATAATGACCTACAACGAACTGAAGCGACAAAAACAACTGATTCTGCTGGATTGCATCAGCGGCAGCACGGCTTATAACCTTAATGTCGCCGGTTCGGACGTGGACAGGAAAGGAGTGTTTATGATGCCGCAAAAGCAATTGTACGGCTTCAACCGACAGGAGCAACTGGCTAATGATACCAACGATGAGGTGTATTTTGAGATAGGTCGCTTTTTGGAACTATTGACCAAAAATAATCCAAACATCCTGGAACTGCTAAGTACGCCAAAGGAGTTTATAACGCGTCGCCATCCGCTGATGGATTTGATAAAGCCTGAGGATTTTTTGTCGAAGCTTTGCCTGGATACCTTTGCTGGTTATGCCCAAACACAGGTGCGCAAAGCCCGCGGACTAAATAAAAAGATCAATAAACCACAGGGCGCCGAACGTAAATCGGTGCTTGATTTTTGCTTTGTGGTCTACAATAACGGAAGCGTGCCGCTAAAGGAATGGCTGCGTGAGATGAACTACACACAGGAAGAATGCGGACTGATAAATCTTGACCATTTCAGGGATGTGTACCTGCTGTATCACCAAAGTCAGCTAAGCAATGGCTTTTTCAGAGGTATCGTGTCCGGCCCGGATGCCGACGATGTACAGTTAAGCCCGGTGCCAAAAGGCATTGTCAATATAGCCGTTATGAATTTTAATAAAGATGGCTACTCGGTTTATTGCCGTGAGTACCGCGAATACCGGGAATGGGAAGAGAAACGTAATGAGGCCCGATATCAAAGCACCCTGTCGCACGGTAAAAGTTACGACGCTAAAAACATGATGCACACCTTCCGCCTGCTCAATATGGCCGGTGAAATAGCGCAGCATGGCCAGGTAATTGTAAAACGCCCCGACAGGGGTTTCCTGCTCAGCATCCGCAATGGCCAGTTTGAGTTTAACGAGCTAATGCTGATGATAGACGAAAAAATGGAGGAGATAAAAGAGTTGTATCGGAATTGCGCCTTGCCTGAAAGACCGGATGTGCAGATAGCAGAGCAGTTGTTGGTGGAGATAAGGGAGAAGTTTTATCTGGGCTGATTAATGGGTACATGTGCACCAGCCGCGCTACCGCAGGTTTAGCGAAGCGTAACCTGCGGTCACCGTCGCCGGAAGTTTATAAACTTCCGCGAACCAATAGGCACAAGTTAACCCTGCCCACAAAACCAACCGTTTAAACTTGCGCCAGCTAATTGGCAGATCAGGACATAGGGGCTGGTCTGCGTTAGGGATTGCAGCGGATACCGGCCTTGTGGCTAAGGCCTGCAGGCGTATGAGCGGAAAGCCCGGGCCGCAGGCAACGCCATCATAGTCGTTGGTCATTTCGCTGCGCTGCTATTATGCTTCGCGTCATTGGGTCACTGTCGCCATAAACCCTTACTTCTCCACCACCCGTTTCAAGGTAGTATGCGTAGCCTTAGCCCCTACGCGCAGACTGATGGAATCGCCATTGGCGTAAAAGCGGCCTTTGTTTTTTATCTGCATGTTCTTAAGGTCGGCGGTGAACCAGATGCTGTCACCTTTAATGGTGCCGTCTGTCAGGTTAAACGTACCGATGGACGAGGTGAGCGTACCGGTGAGCGTGGTGTCGCTGGCCTTAAAGGTATAGGATATCGGGAATTCGTTGCCATCCGGTCCTTTTAGCATGGCGGTCCATTTGCCGTCTATACCGGCATACCAGGCCTGCGCCGCGCTAAAGGAAACAAGCAAAGTTGCAATGGTAAGTATATTTTTTTTCATGATGTGGGAGGTTAATGTTTTTCTAAAATTAAACATTATTTATGAAAGGTTTAGCTTGTGATGAAAGCGGTGGAATTGAGCGATTTCCCTCCCCGTGGGCTACTTTGTGGACACAAGTATGCTATAAAGTCGGAGTTTTGCAGGATGGACGAACCTATCAATACAAACCCGGATTTTAAAGGAGCCTTTGGCGATAAACGGATAGAAAAACGAGCAGCTGCAGCTTTGAGGAAAATTAACCACTGGGCGTAACAGCAGTTTAAGGCAGATTACGGAAGGTGACGCTGAGCAAAAGAGTTTTTACCGGCTGTTTAATAACGAAAGTTTCAGCGAATCTTCCATATAGAAAAGCATTGTGGAGCGCTGCCGGTCATTAAGTTCAGGCTTGCTTATAAGGATGATAATGAGCAGCTTGTCGATGAGGTATTTGATAAACAGGAACAAAACTGCCTGCAAATGATCTGCAGGAAGATGGAGGGCACAACTGAAAAACTAAAGAACCCTGCTCCGGCCCGAACGCTGAAATGGGCGGCATGGATAATTGCCCGAATGGGCGGCTGGAAAGGATACGGGTCACAAAGAAAGCCAGGTCCAATTGTTTTACAAAAGGGCCTGGCCAAGTTCTATAACGTCTATGAAGGTTGGCTCCTTTATCAGGATAATAGTTAAAAAATGTGTCCAAGTAGCCCTATGGGGGGGCTTGGGCAAACGGTTTTGCCATTGACTATGGTTCTATCGGTCATGGACCGCCCTACAACAGCGCCCGCAACGTCTCTATCGTATCCGCTTCTTCCATGGGCTTATCCGTACGCCAGCGCAGGATGCGGGGGAAGCGCAGGGCGATGCCACTTTTGTGGCGGGTAGAGCGGTTGATGCCCTCGAACCCTATCTCAAAAACCAACCGGGGTTTTACCGTGCGCACGGGGCCAAATTTCTCCAGCGTGTTGCGCTTCACAAAGTTATCTACCTTGCGTATCTCCTCGTCGGTAAGGCCCGAGTAGGCTTTGGCAAAGGGCACCAGCTTATCGCCATCCCACACGGCAAAGGTATAGTCGGTATACAGGTCGGCCCGGCGGCCGTGACCTTTTTGGGCGTAGATCATCACGGCATCTACCGATAGCGGGTCTATCTTCCACTTCCACCAGTCGCCACGGCGGCGGCCCACCTGGTAGTGGGCGCTTTTGCGTTTCAGCATAATGCCCTCGGCTATCATCTGGCGCGATAGGGTGCGGGTGGCTTCCAGTTCGGGCCAGCTATCAAAAGGTATCAATGCCGAGAGGCGGAACACCTCGGGGTATGCTGTAGCGGCCTGCAAGCTTTCCAGTATCTCCCGCCGCTGGCTTTGGGTTTTTTGGCGGATATCTTCGCCGCCGTATTCCAGCACATCGTACACAATGGTAGCCACCGGACTTTCTTCCAGTATCTTTTTGCTCAGGTTCTTGCGGCCAATACGGGTTTGCAATACGTTAAAGGGCAGGGGCAGGCCGTTGGCAAAACTCAGTATCTCGCCGTCCAGCACGGTACCGTCGGGCAGTTCATTCAAAAAAGGGTGCAGCTCGGGGAACTTTTCGGTAGCCAGGTCCTCGCCCCTGCTCCAAATAAATATCTGCCCATCGCGTTTTATCATTTGGGCGCGTATGCCGTCCCACTTCCACTCGGCCTGCCATTCGGCGGCATCGCCCAGGGCAACCTGTAGTTCGGTGGCGGTCTTTTGCTTTTCCGATGTTTCCTGTATGGGGTAGGCTAAAAAGAACGGGTACGGGCGCGATACATCGTCGCTGGCGCTCTCGGCCTGGGTCAGCTGGTCGAAGGTGTAATCCTCGGGCATCCACTTGCCCATCACGCGGTGGGTAAGCGTGGCCGCATCGTGGTTGGTGATATCGGCCAGCGCCTTAATAACCAAATTTTGCGATACCCCAATGCGGAAGCTACCCGTAAGCAACTTGTTGAATACAAAGCGTTCCTGCCCATCCAGCATGGCCCAGCTATCCAGCAGCCATTGCCTGCGTTCCTCGTCGGTCTTATCGCCAAGGGCGTTTATTTCGGCTATCCATTCGGTAAGGGTCTTGTTGCTGCTTTGGTCGTTAGGGGGCAGCAGCAGGGCAATGGTCTCGGCCAGGTCGCCCACCACCTGGTAGCTTTCGGCAAAAAGCCATTCGGGTATGTGCGATAGTTCCATGGCCCAGGTGCGCACCAGCGTGGCGTTTATCTGCCGCTTAGGCTTGCGCCCGGTGAAAAGGGCCAGCATGTGCATCTTATCGGTATCGGGCACGGACAGGAAGTATGCCTTCAGGATGCGAACCTTCTCGTTGGTCTTATTGGTCTCATCAAGCGAGAGGAAGAGTTGGGCAAAGGCTTTCATGAGGTGCCTCCTTTTTTAGAAGTCTCAGGAGCCTCACCTAAATCCTCTCCAGAGGAGAGGACTTCAGAAGTTTCAGGGGATTTCTGCCCCTCCTCCTTTGGGGGAGGTTGGGTGGGGGCTTCCTCTTCACTCTCATCCTCCCCAAACAGCGTATGCACCTCGCTGGCATCAAAACCTATCTCATTCAGGTAGCGCGAAAAACTGGCGGTGTAGCCATGGGTAAGATAAACCTTTTCGCAGCCGGTAGCATCAATGGCGCTGATGAGACCGTCCCAGTCGGCATGGTCGGAGAGCACGAAGCCACGATCTGCCGCACGGCGTTTTTTCGCTCCGCGGATACTCATCCAGCCCGAACAGTAACCAAAATCGTATGGATTAAAGCGCCGCATCCAGGGTGTACCTACCGATGACGGCGGGGCCAGGATAATGCCTTTACGTACTTCGTCCTTTGGTGTATCGGGTGTGATGCGGATGGTAGGATTAAGCACGATGCCGTTACGGCGCAGGGCCTCGTTAGTGTTCTCGATAACGCCGTGGGTGTATACCGGGCCGATGGAAAAGTCGAGGTTTTGCAGGATGCGCTGCGCTTTACCCAGCGAGTAACCTACCACAACGGTAGCCTTGCCTTCCTGCACGTTCTGCCGCCACCAGTTGTTCATCTCGTCGAACAATTGCTGCTGGGGCTTCCATTTGTAAACGGGCATCCCAAAAGTACATTCGGATATAAAATGATGACAGCGCACCGGCTCGAAAGGGGCACAAACGCCGTCGTCCTCTACCTTGTAATCGCCGGATACCACCCAAACCTCATCCTTGTAGCAAACCCTCACCTGCGCCGAACCAATAACATGCCCGGCCGGGAACAGCGTTATCTCCACCCCGTTCTTCATCACTTTTTCGCCGTATTCCACCGTTTGCAGGGTAATATCGCCCAGGCGGTACAGCAGCACTTCGCGCGATAGGTGATGCGCCAAATAACGCTTGCTGCCCCAGCGTGCATGGTCGCTATGGGCATGAGTGATCACGGCATCGTCCACAGGTTTCCATGGGTCGATATAAAAACGGCCCTGGGCACAGTAAATGCCGCTATCGGTAAACTCGAGCAATGGTTTTTTAGGCATGGTGATGGTATAACGTGCAGAGGTGGGTTTTGTTGGGATGCAGGGGTTGTGGCTGCGTGGCGAGGGGACTCACCCGGTCTTCGCTTCGCTGGCCCCCCTCTCTGCTGCGCAAAGAGGGGGATTAGGATATTCGGAATCACATTCTCTCTTTCCGCGCAGCGCAGACCCGTTGAGCAATAGCCATTCACACAGCGCTTAGTCTCAATACACCCTATCCGGCACAAAAACATCTACATTAGCCAGATCGTCATTTATCATCATACTACAAGCTAAAACCGGCCGCTTTACCTGCGATTGCTGATGCGCGATCTGTACCAAACAGGTGCCACAACTGCCCATGCCGCAGCACAGACCGAAGCCGGGGATGGCCAGTTCATCGGCTATCAGGGTCATCAGGCTGTGGTGGCGGGTACGGTTGGTTTGCACCCGGTATTCTTCGCCCAAATGGTGAAGTGTTAAATTGATGGTGTTTTCCTGCGGCATCGGTTAATAGTTGCTCCCCGCAATGACAATGAGGCAAAATCTGTACAGTTATTAAGCTGCCAATCCCTTATTATACTTATTACGGTATTCCACCGGCGAGAGGCCGGTTACCTTTTTAAATATGGTGCGGAACGCCTTGGTATCGGTATAACCCACATCATACATTACCTCGTTAATATTCTTACGGCTGCTTTCAAAGCTTTTTTTGGCCGCCTCTATCTTTACCCGCTGGATATATTCGGTAACGGTATTGCTGGTGGCGTGCTTAAAGCGGCGCTCTAAGCTACGGCGGCCAAGGGCCAGCATATCGGCCAGCTGGTCTACGGTTATCTTTTCGGCAAAGTTATTCTCGATAAACTCCTGCGCTTTTTTTACCGGTTCGTCCTCGTGCGCTTTTTGCCCCTGGAAGATGATGAATGGCGACTGGCTGATGCGGTCGATATCGATCATGAACGATTTGGAGATGAGGATGGCGATATCGCGCCCCGCGAATTTTTCAACCAGGTAGACGATGAGGTTAAGGTACGAATAGGCGCCGCCGCTGGTATAAATGCCATCGTCTTCGGTCATGATCTTATCATCCACCAAATTCACTTCGGGGTACATCTGGCGGAACAGCCCGGCCAGCGACCAATGCGTGGCTGCCTGCTTACCGGTCAGTAAACCCGTTGATGCCAGGAAAAACGCGCCGATGCACAGGCTGGCAATTTCGGCGCCGTTGTTATATTGTTCCACTATCCAGGGGCTAAACGCCTTATTGTTTTCCAATGCTTCTGCTATATCGCCATGCATGGCCGGGATAATGATCAGGTCGGTTTTCTTCACGTCCTCTATCAACGTGTCGGGTTCGATAGTGAACAGGCCGTTGCGCTGCACAACCGGGCTGGTGAGCCCTACCAAATGCAGATCGAACAGGGGTGGTTTGCCCATATCGGCTAAAAAACTATTCACCTGCGCTAATATCTGATGGCTGCCATCAATATTGGGCATACTGGTATGGCCCATCGGAACAAGGATAGATACATGTTTCATAAATGCTAAATTAGGAAAATAAATTGTCGCATTCACCTCCCGACATTGCCGTATTTACACCCTTTTTTACCAGGGTGTTTGCACTAAGTTTGTATTGTTCAATTATTTATACAGATGGAATTATACCAGGTTAAGCAGGATGTTAAGGTGATATGTGTGGAGGCGGCATCATTCCCCAAGGGGATAAAAGACGCGTTCGACCGGCTGAACAGCGTCATTCCGGATATGATTGGACGGCATGTTTTCGGGATCTCCAAACCGCAGAACGGCATGATCAGGTACCGCGCTGCAGCGTCGGAAAAACAGGATGGCGAGGGCACATCGCTGGGCTATCCAACCTTTACTATCCCCGCCGGCATTTATCTTGGCGAAACCCTGATGGACTGGCAGCGGAACGAAATGATGATCATGAGTATCTTCAACCGCCTGATAGCCGATAAGCGGATGGACGGATCGGCGCATTGCATCGAATGGTATAAAAGCAATACCGAATTGCTATGCATGGTTTTAATGCGTAACGATTTGGTAACCGTAGCCACTAAGGAACTAACTTTATAAAACACTATCTTAAACAAACTATTTATAAAACCACGATCATGAGCAAAATTAATCCCTACATCGGCTTTAATGGTAAAACCCGCGAAGCCATGCATTTTTATCAAAACATTTTTGGCGGCGAACTGGAACTGCTGACCGTAAAAGGATCGCCGATGGAGCAATACTGGCAATCGGCACCCGAGGGCGCGCTGTACCACGCCATGCTTACTAATGCCGATGGTATTGTAATGATGGGTTCGGATATGTCGGGACCAAACGGGCATACCCCGGGCAACGTCATCCAACTGGCCATCACCTGCAATAGCGAGGAAGAGATCAACATGTTCTTCAATAAACTATCCGAAGGTGGCACTGTGATGGATACGTTAAAGGAGCAATTCTGGGGTGCCATTTTTGGCGCGGTGCTGGATAAGTATGGGATTAACTGGATGCTGAATTATAATAAGCAGTAAAAGCATAAATGCTTATCATTTCGATAGAGCCAAGGGGGCCAGAGCGTGAGCGCGAAAGAGAACTATCTCTTGACCGTAGGGAAAAAATCTTATACGTGCAGCCAGTAAAGCCGTATAAGATTTCTCCTCACCCCTATACACAATCAACGCTGTTCGTTCGAAATGACAAAAAAGAATATATCAAAAACACTAATCACTCAAAACAATGAAACCAAAAACTATTAAAACCACTTACTGGATACTGCTTATCCTGTTGTGCGCATTCACCACATTTGATGGTATTGGCGGCGTTACCAAACAGCAGGCCGGGGTTGATGTGCTGAACCACTTAGGTTATCCCATTTACCTGATGCCCTTATTTGGCGTACTGAAATTGTTGGGCGTTTTCGCCCTGCTGCAACCCTGGTACCAGGGAATTAAGGAATGGGTGTTTGCCGGCCTGGCCTTTACTTTTATCGGCGCGGCGGTATCGCACATTTGCGCGCACGATACCGTGGTAGAAACCATTATGCCTTTAATTTTCCTGGCTTATTTATTAGTAACCCGCTCGTTCTGGCTTAAATACGAAGCCTTGAAGAACGCTGCTTAAACATCACACAAAAACATTAAAACGACCATGAAAAAAATAAATATCATCTACTGGATATCGACTATACTGATATGCTTTGTAATGGGTGCCGGCGCGGTTATGGATGCCCTGGCCACACCCGACGCGGTTAAAATGGTGCACGACCAATTGGGCTATCCCGTTTATTTTGTAACCTTTATAGGCATTGCCAAAATTTTGGGCACCATCGCTATCCTTATCCCGGGCATGCCTAAACTAAAGGAATGGGCTTACGCCGGCTTCGCGTTCGATCTGATTGGCGCTACCTACTCTGGCATGGCAATTGGCGCTACCATTGTACAGGAGGCCCCGATGCTGATCTTCATGGCGCTACTGGCTGTGTCGTACATCTACCACCGCAAACGCCTGGCTGCTAAACAAACCGTTTAATCATCATAAAAATTTAAAACCATGGGTATACTTTCCATCATTCTGATCATTATCGGTGTGCTGATCCTGCAATTGCTCATCAGGGCGGCCATCGCTTCCGATGATTATTCGGTACAGGCCGATGTAACCATCAACAAACCGGTAGCCGAAGTATTCGACTACGTGAAATACCTGGATAACCAGGGCAATTATAACAAATGGGTAATGCTTGACCCCAACGTGCGTAAGGAGTTTCGCGGTACGGATGGTACGGTGGGTTTCTTTTATGCCTGGAGCAGCGATGTAAAACAGGTAGGCAAAGGCGAACAGGTGATCATTGCCCTTACGCCCGATAAGCGGGTTGATTACAGCCTGAAGTTTATCGAGCCTTTCCAAAGCGAGGCCGGGTCATCTATCATCACCGAGGATATGGGTAACAATCAAACCAAAGTTACCTGGTCTTTTTATGGCAAGCGCAACTTTATGATGAAGCTGATGCATATTGCCATGAACCTGCCAAAGGTACTGACCAAAGACCTGGCTGCCAGCCTGGGTAATTTAAAAGCTGTATTAGAAAAATAATGTATCTGCGCTGCCTGCGGGCAGCGCCTACAATAGCCTGTTATGATAGAGGTTTTTAAAACAGACGTACAACAACCCGGAACGGCTAATTTGCTCATCGCGAAGCTGATCCTGCTCTTCCCCGGCAGCAAGGTAAACTTCGATCTGGAGGATTGCGACCGTGTGTTGCGAGTGGAGGGCGAGGAGATTTGCTGTGAGAAGATAGAGGCTTTGCTAAAGACCTGCGGGTATTGCTGCGAGGTGCTGGTGTAAATAAGTTCCCTCCCTTGGGGGCTATCGTGTACCCTCATCTTAAAAATTTATCATTTCGATAGAGCAGCGAGGGAAAAGCGAGGTGGGGCGAAAGAGAACTATCTCTTGACCGTAGGGAAAAAATCCTATACGTGAAGCAGGCTGCGCGTATTAGATCTCTCCTCACGCAACCGCACAATCCCACCCATGGTTCGTCGAAATGACACGTGATTTAAAGATGCGTCCACACGATAGTCCCATAGATAAATGTGGTAGCCTGCGCAACAGCATGGAGTGAACAGCACCATCTCTCCGTGTCCTCTGTGAAAATCTCTGCGTCCTCTGTGGTTAAATCAACCTATATTTACACCCACTATGCAAATACGTCGCGCCACCCTCAACGACATCCCTCAAATTATGCAAGCCGTAAGCGAAGTTGTACCGCTGATGCAGGCGGCAGGCAATTTCCAGTGGGATCATACTTATCCCAATCCACAGGTTTTTACCGAAGATATCGGCCTTAGGCAATTATGGGTGGCCGATATGGACGGCGACATTGGCGGCGTGGCAGCTATCACTACAGAACAATATCCCGAATATGCGCAGGCTGGGTTAGATATTAGCCAAACGGCCATTGTGGTGCATCGATTGGTGGTTAGTCCGTGCTACCAGGGCAGGGGCATTGCTAAAGCCTTGCTTGAAGAAGCTGAGGCCGAAGCTAATCGCCGAGGAATTAAATTTTTACGTATCGATACCAATCTTCAAAACAAAAGCGCTCAGGCGTTATTCCCAAAACTGGGTTATGTTTTTGCAGGCGAGATCGGTTTGGAATTTAGGCCCGGCCTGCGCTTTGTTTGCTTCGAGAAAAAGTTATAGTGTAGCTTTACCTTAATTTAAATAAGCAATTATTGCTATTTTAAGACCCGAAAAACCTTATACATGTCTTTGTTACGCAACCTGCTGTTACTCGCTTGCCTTTTATTTGTATATGCGGCTTATGGGCAACAGGATGTAGACTTTCATTTAAACGGCACTTTTTTAGCCGGCAAAAATGTACTAAAGGTTAAGCGCGATTTTAAAGACCCCTATTTATGGGTACTGGTACAAGGTAACCAGGTTTACCGGATTAACAGCACTACAAAAACCGTTGATGACTATACCGCACAATTTAGCGCTTATAGCGGCCAGCAATTTGTGGATATTACCGGTGTAAGTGATAAATTGGTATATATCGCCCTTAATTCGGCTAATATTCTTGAATATGATAACGGGGCCATAAGGAATATCAGCGCCGCCGACGGAATTGTGGGCGTTGTAAATTCGATAGGGGTAGATTATACCGGCAGCTATTTTAGCCGCGACTTGCCGCCCGGTTCAGGCAGCAGGCCAAATGCACCATCGCTATTGATAGGCACAAACACCGGCATGTGCCATTATGATTATACCAACAAGGTAATGCTGCCCGGTTCATCGCACGTCCCCGCCCGGGTTTTTGAAGCTACCTACCGCACAGAAATGTTTAGCGATCTGGAAGCTGGTACCGACCCGGATCCATTGATACTTTATCCCGCTGTAGGCCTTGTTAATAGTATTCTGGTTGGTTATTTATGGTATGGTAATAACAGCAGCTATGGTAATAGCCTTAATACCGCGTATTATACAGATGGTGTTATAAAAGATATTATACAGGCTTATTACCCGGATGGATATATGAATTTTTACTGGGGTACCGAAAGCGGTTTGTTTCAAAATATCCGGGCTTATTCCAGGGGCTCAGGGTCGCCTCAAAAAAAATACCTCCAGGGGATAAATGTTAATAAAATAGCATCTATATACGGATTAAAGTCTTTCGGCAACTCAGCTTTTGCCAACCTGATAAAAGAGAACTTATTAGTTGGTACCAACCAGGGGCTTTACTTCAGCAATTCGGGCTATTGGCAACCCGGGGCTTCTACCATGCCCAATTACATCTTTTTTCATTATGATGGGTTAGGCAGCAAAAAAATAAACGATGTTGAAGTAAATGCCACATCGTACACCAACCCGGTTTGTGAAGATGGAGTGTGGGTAGCTGCTATTGATGGACTTTATTTATTAAGGCCCGATTATGCACCTTATATTGATCCTGCCAAAAAAATAACAGCCATACAATTTGAAGGCAAGACCTCTGATGTCAACGAAATACAGGTATGTGGCAGCGCAGCTGCAAAAGCATTTGTACAAACCACTGTTTATCCCGATGCAACTATTCAATGGTATAAAAACGGGCAGGAAATACCCAATGAAAGCAACCCAACTTTAAGTATAACACAAGCCGGCGATTATCACGCTGTACTATACGATCCATGTTCGCCGCTGCATTTTGAAAGCAACCATTTAACAGTTACTGTAATATCGGGCCCGGTTTTTTCATTCAATTATCCCGATAATTTAAAATATTGCTCAGGCTCATCGGCCACGCTTCAAACCGATAATAACTCCTTATATCAATACCGCTGGTATAAGGATGGCGTGCTTAACGGCAACACTACATCAACATTAAGCAATATTACGCAGCCGGGAAAATACAAGGTAGAGGTTAGTGCCTGCTCCGGAAGCTGGGTCCCGTCAAAAGAAGTGCAGATAGATTTTATTAAGATGCCAGTGCCCCTGCTTACGCCGGATAAAGCCGCCTATTGCAATGGCGAACAGGCCATCCTTTCGGCCACAGTACCTATCGACGCGACGGGTATCGTCAACTGGCAGCCCTATCAATATCGCTGGTATAAAGATGGGGTACTGTTAAACAGCGCAACCGCCGCTACATTAAATGTTACCCAACCTGGCAAATATAAGGTTGAGGTAACCTCATGCACCGGCAATACGGCTACATCTGCCGAGGTGCAAATAAGTTTTATCACCCTGGCCGTACCGGTTATTAAAGCAGATAAGCCTGCATATTGCGTTGGCGATGTGGCTACCTTATCTACACCATTTGTAAACGATGGTACTTATACCATTAATTGGCTCATCGGTGGTTCTGTCATTCCCTCAGCCAAAAACCTATCCAGCATACTTCTGTCTACACCCGGAAGCTATACGGTAAGCATCAGCAGCAATTTAACTTCGTGCAGCCAAAGCTCGGTTGCTTATCCGTTAAGTTTTGATCCGCCCCCGTCGCTTATTCTGGAACGAATTATAAATACCACTTTGTGCGATGGGCAAACCGTAGACCTGAAGGCCAACTACCCGTTTGGGGCTGTTAAATGGTCTACCGGCGAGACTACGGATAAGATCAGCGTGAAACAATCGGGCACGTATACCGCCACAGTTAAAACGGCGGCCGGCTGCGAGGTGCCCAAAGATATTACTGTGCAATTTTTGCCTAACCCGGTGTTAAACATGCCCGATGCCACGCTTTGCCAATTTACCAACGAGCAGGTTACGCTAACCGCGCCCCCGGGTTTTGTTAGCTACCAATGGAATGGGCAAACAGGCGGGCAAACTTATACGACAAACACGCTGGGGCAGGTAACCTTAACCGTTACCGATCAAAACGGCTGCAAGGCATCGCAAACTATTAATATCACCAGCCATTGTAAGGATATCCATATCCCCAATACGTTTACACCCAATGGCGATGGTGTTAATGATAAATGGGTAATTGCAGGCCTGGAGGGCGATGCAAGTGTTAATGTAAAAATATATAACCGTACGGGGGCGTTAATTTT
The DNA here is from genome assembly GCF_013283875.1 of Mucilaginibacter mali. NCBI lineage: Bacteria > Pseudomonadati > Bacteroidota > Sphingobacteriia > Sphingobacteriales > Sphingobacteriaceae > Mucilaginibacter > Mucilaginibacter mali. The sequence continues at coordinate 4,939,010 of NZ_CP054139.1, read as the reverse complement.
TCAAAGCCAGGGCTATGCCGTTCCGTGGGATGGCACGTATCAGAATAAAAAAGTGCCGGCAGGCGTTTATTATTACGTTATTACAGCAAAAGGGGCTGGCCAGGTGCTAAGCGGTTCGCTCACGCTTATTTATTAAGGGCCTTTATTTTTCAAACACCACCGCGTCAGGCTTGGCCCCCAACCCGGTAAGGGTATCGGTTATTTGCTTTACCATTTCGTCCGGACCGCAAACGTAAAAAGGCTTGCTAAAATCTTTTACATGCTGTTGCAGGTAGGCTTTATCAATATGGCCGTGATCGTATTTGTCGTTCTGCTCGCCGCTTAAAATGTAGCGGGCGTTGCGTCCCAACATATTATCCAGCTCCTGGTGATAAATGATATCCTTTTCGGTTTTATTGGCGAAGAACAACTGGTTGGTGCGCAGCTTGCGGTAGTGGTGCAGGTGCCTTAGGATGGCCATAAAGGGCGTAATGCCCGCGCCGCCTGCTATAAAGTAACCGTCGGTTTTATAAGCGATTGTACCCCAAACATCGCGCAGTATCAACTCGTCGCCTGCTTTTAACTGGTGCAGTTGGTGGGTTACCCCGTTATGATCGTGGTAACCTTTTATAGTAAACTCCAGGTACGGCTGTTCGTTTAAGCTGGTAAAGGTAAAAGGGCGCTTTTCGTCTTTCCAATCGGGCTGGTTGATGGATACTTCGGTAGCTTGTCCGGGTTCAAATGTATATCCTTCCGGTTTCTCTATCCTGAAGGATTTCACATCATGAGTAACACTATTTATTTCAATAATCTTAACAATATTTTCCATTTGGGGCGCAAGCTACACAGGACAGATTAAAACGATGTAATATATAAGTTAAATTGGGGGTATTTTGTTTTAACATAGCATCTTACTAAACCGTATTAGCATCATTTGGCAAAGGCCACTTTTATGCCGGTTACCTGCTTAATACAGCGGGCCGGTTTCTTTTCGTCCTGCACAATAACGCGGAAAGGGCCGTCTGTGGGGGCCAGTGGCTGGCCATCAATAGTGGTAGCCAAAATAATTTGGCGGTCGGTAAATTCCTTATCCAATTCGGCCAGGGCAAATATCACCTGGTAACCATCGCTGGCTTCAACCGATGCAAATTTGGCCAGGTTTTCGCCTTTCAGGTCTTTACCCATAGTAGCGCCGGCCTTTTGCAGGATGGCGGATAACAGCACGCCGGTATAAATATGGTCTTTGCCATCGCGGTCTTTACGGCTTACCTGTGTTTGCGGGAACTGATTTATATCGGCCAGCTTCAATTCAAACGGGGCGCTAACCTCGCCGCTTATTTTCACGGTAGCTTCCTTTACAGCTTGCGCAAAGGCAACGGCCGAACTCAACAGGGCGACGAACAGGATCATTAAATGTTTTTTCATGAGGTATTATTTGTTTTTGGCGATGTTTTGATGCGGGTCTGAAAATCGCGGATCGGTAACAAATGTACTATCCGTAAGCATATTTAAAAAGGCAATTACGGCTTTCTTTTCTTCAGGTTTTAACGCCAGGCTTTTGCCGTTGACCTCGTTCGATTCGCCGCGCAGAAAGGGACTTAGCGATTCGGATCGCTTTACGTGGTCGCTGTAATGATCCAGCACTTCATCCAGCGTTTTAAAGCGGCCGTCGTGCATGTAGGGAGCAGTTAGGGCGATATTGCGCAGGGTAGGTACCTTAAAACGGCCACGGTCGCCGGGCAGACCGGTCAACTCTGCAATGCCGATATCTTTGGGGATGCTATCTAATCCGTTGTTATGAAACAGTTCCATATAGGTCTTCGCCCCGCCATGACAGCGGGCGCAATTGGCGCCACGGATGCTTTTGGCAGGTTGAGGCGCGTTCTCGAACAAGGCCAGGCCCTGCAATTCCAGCCTAGTGGGTTGATATTGCTTACGCAGGTATTGGTCGTATTTAGAATTGGCCGAGATGAGCGTACGCTCAAACTGGGCTATGGCCTTCATAATGTTTGGCCCGTCGATACCCTCATCACCAAAAACCTTTCTGAACAGTTCGGGATAAGGGGCGGTCTTCATCAGCTTATGTGCCGACGTTTGCATCAGCTGCCCCATCTCGTGCGGGTTGGTCATGGGGACGGCGGCCTGCTTTTCCAAACTTTCCGAACGGCCATCCCAAAAGAATTTGCGCGCCCACAACAAATTAGCCAGCGACATGGAACTGCGCGGCGTAAGCGTATGATCCACCCCCTCGCTAAAGGCCTTACCATCGGTAAAAGCCAGTGCCTGCTGGTGGCAGGTGCCGCAACTTATTTTGCCATTGGCTGATAACAGCGGCTCGTAAAACAGCATCCGCCCCAGGTAAACGCCTTGCTGCGTGGTAGGGTTATCATCGGGCACATTAATGCGGTTACCGAAGTTGGCCGGGTACACCAGTTGGTAGGGGCCCATGGGGATAGGATCAGGTTGATAAGTCCAGGCGATGGTAGCGATAAATACCAGCGCGAAGCAGGGCAATAACCACCTGCGGATGGATGAGGTTACCGGTATGTTTTTATTTGCTGCCATTTGTTCAGGATGCAAATATATTAAAGAGAGTTGGTTAAGTGGTGAGGGGGCTAGCATATCGGCCTAAGCATAATGTTGGTACACCCCGACCTCGCTACGCTGGTCGACCCTCTCTTCGCTGCGCGGAAAGAGGGAAGGAGCAGTATCGTAGAACCTTGTTCCCTCTTTTGCCAAAGGCAAGAGAAGGTGGTCGGGCGCAGCCACGACCGGGTAAGTCTTAGCCCTGGTTGGTTTCCACATAGTTTGTACACAATGCAATACCGCAGAAAGCCCTCCCTGCCACAACACAAGGCACCCGAATCCCCAATGTCGTTAAGTTAAGGCTGATCAGCCGAACACCGCCCCCTCTAAATCTCCCCCGGTAGGGGAGACTTAGGCTGCACAAGCGTAAAATTCTTAAAGTCCTCCCCAAAGGGGAGGATTTAGGTGGGGCTTAAAAGCTTAACTTACGGACATTGCCCGCACCCCTCCCAGGGGAGGGGACTATTATGGCGCAGCTACACCTAAACGCCTGAAAAACATTAGCTTTGGATATGGTTGATGTACATACTTTTAAAACGCTGGCACTGGCTTTGCCCGACACGGAGGAACTGCCGCATTTCGACCGCGCCTCGTTCCGCTGGAAGAAGAAGATATTTGCTACCCTGCGCGAAAGTGACAGCTTGGGTATGGTACAGCTAAGCCTGACCGACCAGGATGTGTTTTGCGCCTTTGATAGTGGGCAGGCATTTTATCCTGTTCCCAATGCGTGGGGTAAGGGCGGCAGCACCTTTGTAAACCTATCGTTAGTGCGCGAGGATATGTTGGCCGATGCGCTGAATTGCGCTTATCAAAATCTCATTAGCAAGCATACCGCCAAAGGCAAAAAGAAATAATTATTATTACTGCTGCTGTTGTTGCTGCTGGATCATCTCCATATACCGCTGATAGCTGTTTTTGGATAGATCGGGCGTGGCTTGTTTGATAACAGGTGCGGCAAACACCTCGGCTATTTCTCCTGTGTCGTTGGTAGGGTTTTCCCTGTCATAACCTACCGATACGGCAACCTCCAGCCTATGCCCGTGCGGGCCTTTATAGGTACCCTTTACCGGCGAACAATCCGAAAAATTGCGGCCTACAGCCAGGCGCACGTGCGTTTCGTTAGCGATACAATTATTTGTCGGGTCGATGCCCAGCCAGCCGTAATCGGGAATGTAGGCTTCGGCCCAGGCATGGGTGGCGCCCTCGCCGCGCATGCCGTTGTGGTTAGGGCAAATATAACCGCTCACGTAACGTGCGGGGATGTTGGCCAGGCGCAGCATCACCATAATAATATGGGCAAAATCCTGGCAAACGCCGGCTTTTAGCTTCCATACATCGTCCAGCGTGCTTTCAACAGTAGTTACGCCTTTTATGTAGCTAAAGTTATCGTAAATATATTTGCAAAACCGCAAGATAACCTGGTAGGGCGTTTCGTCCCTTTTTAGTTCGGCGGCAACAATTTTTTGCAGTTCGGGGCGGCCGTCAAAGTATTCCTGCTTTAAAAAATCAATGTAAGGTACCACATAGCGCAGGCGCTCGTAATCGTCCCATTGCTGGCCGGGGAAAATATCCGTAGCCGGTAGCGGGCGGTGTTTGGTGTTTACCCACAGTTGCGAATTAATGATCAGTTGGCTATGCGGATCGCGGTGGGTGAAGCTGCCTACCTTGTTGCCATAGTAATCGATATAAGTATCCACCACGGCGTCGCCGGTTATTTTCAGTTCCTGCTTCAGCACATCCTGATACGCGTCCTGTATGGGGTAAAGGATGATCTGGTTGGCGCTGTCGCGTACCGGGCCATCGTAGGTATATTTGGTGATGTGCTGGATCTTAAATTCGGGCATAGGGCAAAGTAAAAGATTAATGATCAGGAATGTGCAAAATAGTTTTCATTTAGCGCATTGCCAATTCCGTATAATTCCTGCCGTATTTGGGTGAGGTAATTGTGCAGCCCCTCCTGCCTGATGCTGTTGAGCGAACTGTACTTGATGCGGCTTTGCAGGCGGCCGATCTGGAACGACATCTTGCGGAAGTCCTCGCGCTCATGATCGCCTTTTAGCCTGTCGAAGTGGCGCTGGATACGGTTCACCGCGTACATGACCGAGCGGGGGAAATCATCGTTCAGGGCTACCTGCTCCAGTACGTTCTTGGCCTCGAAGCCCGATCGGTAGGTTTTCAGGTATAGCTCGTAACCGCCGATGGACAGCAGCAGGTGTTTCCAGTAGCTGGTGTCTGTCAGCAGGTCGGGGTTATCGTTAAGGGTGGTAAACTTGGTATCCAAAATATCTACCGACTGGATGGCGCGCTCCAGGTATTTGCCAATGTTCATAAAGCTGCGGCCCTCGCCACGTTCCATCGTGATCTCTACCGTGCCATAATACAGCATCACCTGTTTGATCAGCACATCCAGCGTGCTGATGGGGTCTTCGCGCTGTAGCATGCGCTCCAGTTTGGGGTCTTTTACGGTATGATAGTACTCGTTAAGGCATTGCCACAGATCTTTGGTGATGTGCTCCTGCACACCGCGGGCGTTCTCCCGGGCCATGGTGATGATGCGCAGGATGGAATTTTGATTTTCTTTGGATGTGATCATGTACTTCAGCACCGCGCGGCTGTCGTTACCCAGCTTAGTAATACCGGCCTCATCGCTCGGACTGGCATACAGGCGCACCACCGGCTCCCACAAAAAGTCGTGCACCGAATCTTGCGATGAAGCGTAGTTGATCTTCAGCATACGCAACAAACCATCGCTACGCTCTACATAACGGCTTAACCAATATAAACTTGCTGCTACACGGCTTAACATAGGCCCCCCAACCCCCTAAAGGGGGAGTTAATTTCGGATATCGGATGTTCGATTTCTGAATTGTTCATTAATCTGTTATTTATTCATTTGCATATCTGCACATTCGCACACCGGCACATTTGCTCCCCCTTTAGGGGGCAGGGGGCTTACTAACCCAGCACCCAGGTATCCTTACTCCCCCCACCCTGCGAACTGTTCACCACCAGCGATCCCTCCTTTAGCGCCACGCGTGTCAATCCGCCGGGGACGATCTCGATGCCATTGGGGCCGTACAGCGCATAAGGGCGCAGGTCGATTCGACGCGGGGCTAATTCGCCCTGTATATAGCACGGCGCTGCCGACAGGCTGATGGTTGGCTGCGCGATAAAGTTGCGCGGGGCCTTTAGTATCTCGTTTTTGTAATCCTCAATTTCCTGTTCGGTTGAAGCATGGCCCATCAGCATGCCATAGCCGCCGCTTTCGTTGGTTTTCTTCACCACCATTTTGTTGATGTTGGCAAACACGTATTCCTTTTCGTTGGCATTGCCCAGCTGGTAGGTGGGCACGTTCTTCAGGATGGGTTCCTCATTAAGGTAATATTTTATCATGGCCGGCACGTAAACATACACGGCCTTATCATCGGCCACGCCATTGCCTATGGCATTTACAATGGCCACGTTGCCTTTGCGGTAAGCCCCCATCAAACCGGCTACCCCCAGCATGCTTTTAGGGTTAAACACCAGCGGATCCAGGTAATCATCATCCACCCGGCGGTAGATCACATCTACCTGCTGCAGGCCGTTGGTGGTTTTCATGTATACCTTGTGGTTATCTACCACCAAATCGCGGCCCTCCACCAGTTCCACCCCCATCAGGCGGGCCAGTGTGGTATGCTCAAAATAGGCGGAGTTATAAATCCCCGGGCTCAACAACACAATGGTTGGGTTGCTGATGGGCCTTGGCGAAAGGGCCAGCAGGTTTTTATACAGTAGTGCCGGGTATTCGGTTACGCTGCGTACATTGCATTGCGGCAGCAGATCGGGAAACAGTCGTTTGGTGATCTCGCGGTTCTCCAGCATATAACTCACGCCCGATGGCGTGCGAAGGTTATCCTCCAGCACATAAAAGGTGCCGTCATGATCGCGGATCAAATCTATCCCGGCTATATGCACATAAATATCGTAAGGCACCTGCAACTGGTACATCTCGCGCAAAAAATGTGGGCAGGAGTAAATGATATCTATCGGGACAATGCCATCCTTTATGATGAACTGGTTGTGGTAAACATCCTTTAAAAACAGATTGAGCGCGGTAAGGCGTTGCTTGATGCCTTTCTCTACAAAGGCCCACTCGGCGGCGGTGATGATGCGGGGGATGATATCGAACGGAAAGATCTTTTCGATACCCTCGCCGCTGTTGTATACGGTAAAGGTAATGCCCTGGGTCATGAACAGGCGCTTGGCCAGTTCTTCTTTTTTGTTCAGCTCCTCCGGCGATTCCTGCGAAAGATAGCTGATCACCTTGCTGTAATGATCGCGAATTTTAGAATCGGCTCCAAACATTTCGTCCCAAACACCTCCAATGGGGTTGTACTGATTAAAATAGCCCGATTCCTGCATGTTAAACATCCTGTTTTTATGAAATTATGGTAATTTATGAAGATTTGTTAATAGAAACATCAAAAAACAAATAAATATTTTCAAAATTTAACAACAATCTACATCATATAAATAAAAAAGCAGGGAGATACCCGTAGAAACGGATCCCCCTGCTCTCTGTATCAGGTTATTTAGGCTTAAATCGCCTGGTTATTTCTCAACTGCCGAGAAAACTTCCAGCAAAACGTTCCATTGGCCTTTGCTGTCGGTTTCCCAAATGCGCACATAGTTGTAAGCGCTTACAATACCGCCTTTATTTATGCGCGCGGTACCATAGGTATAGGCCAGATCGCTACTGGTAGAACGGCCCGCGCTAACGGTGGTTGCGTTAATTTGTATCGCCTCGTTAGCCAAAAATTTCATGGTTTTGTCTACACCCACGATCGGGTCGAACCCGGGGAAATAGTAACGCCCTTCGGCGCTGAAAAACTCTTTATAAGTGGCGAGGGCCGATTTGGTTAACGAACTGTTGAAGACATTATCATATTGCAGCATTACGCCCTTGCCCGCAAATGGTTCTTTGCTGGGGGCTTTTTGCTTGGCCGGATCAGGTTCTTTAAAATCGGTGTTCGATTCAGCTTCCGGCTCAGGGTGCTGTATGCCAAGGTCGATCAATAGTTTCAGACCTGTCTCGCCATCGTTACGCCAAATGGAAACATAATCGCCATAAACCTTGTCGTCATCGGTCTTACCGTTTTGGTAAACATATGGGCCGGCGGTAAAGGCCAGGTCGCCATTGGCAGATATGCGCGCAAATTTGGGCTTCCAGCTTAAGGTGCCGGGTTGTTTATCTATGCTGCCGTAAAAGTCGGTTATTTTCTTAGCGTTGGGTTTAAATACCAGTCCCTCTGGGTCGGCAACAGCTAAAAAGCCATCCTTAATGCCTTTGCGGGCTACCAGTTTGTTAAAGGCTTCTTCGGCACTTACTACGGTAGCTACTTTGGCAATGGGTGGTTTTTGTTGGGCAAAGGTTAAAACGCTATACGAAATAATAAGGGCTGTTGTAAAAAAAAGTCGTTTCATTTTATAAGGCTAATGTTCAATTAAGCGGCTTTATTGTGTTAAAAGATACCGGGGCCGCGGTTTTTCCGGGATGTATATTGCTGTATCGGCAAACTCAATAGCGTGGCAATTTAATAATAAATATCAAGCAAATGCTATTGCGATTGTAGCAACGTACCGCATCATAACAAATGCATCACCTACATGTTTTGGCAAAGCAAATATATTGGCTTAACGGCTAAAGGGCAGGTTTATTTTTAAAGGCTGTATTTATCCGCTGTTTCGTCCATCAGTTTTATTTGCCGGTTGATGTTGCTTTGTATGCCCTCCAGGTGTTGGGCTATTTTAGCCGGGTCGGTTTCGTTTTTTGCAGCGTTGATCAACAGTAGCGAATCGGTAGCCGGTTGTTTTAATTGCTGTGCGAGGGATTGAATAACCCGGTCCTTATCATTTTGGCCAATGATCATGGTATTTACATCGCGCATCAGGATGCCCATTTCGTCGGTAAGGTCCTGCGGTAGTTCGGGCAAGGTTTTGGTGCTTAAGTAATTGCTGAGCGATTTTTGGGTTTTTGTTAGCGGCGATACCAGCGCGTTCAGTATAAATAAGGTGATAGTAGTAGCCAGCAGCGTTAAGCCCAGCGTAAGCAAAAAGATGCCGCCCTTGCTAACCGTACTTCCCGACGAAAGCACCAGCGCGCCGATAATACCAAACAACGGAATATGGATGCCTAAAAAGGCGACGACCATAAATTTAGCGGTGTATTTTTTTAATAAAGAGAAGCGGGATAAATAGATATATAGTTTCATACAGACTGGGTGGCGGCTTTGTATTGTCCGTTATACGGCTTAGGTTTTTGATTTGTTAGTATACCGGCATTGTTTAATAGTAGAACAAATAAAAAAATATTTTTAAAAAATGTGTATATTTAACTAACTATTATTTGCTGACAAGGCGATTCCGCGCTGCTTAACTGACCAGGTATTAAAATGGGGATGTTTGGGAAACATATATCCATTTAATATGATGAAAAGAAATTACAGGTTGGTTTTTACCACTATTTTATTGGCAGTAAGTATTGCCGGCAAAGCGCAGTTTTACCAGGACATTAAAGGCAATGCCATTAAAGAAAACACATCGGCCGATGTGGAGGGCTCGCCGTATTTAAGCAAGGATTGGGCCGATGGATCGGTAACGGTTGATAAAGGCGTTTACAAGGATCTGAAGCTGAAGTATGACCTTAAGGACGATGCCGTGATCTTTGCCGGGAAGGATAACGCGCCGATGAACTTTAGCGACCCGGTTAAAAGGTTTAGCCTTAACGGCCGCGTTTTTGCCAACGGCTTCCCGGTTGTTGGGCCGCAGGGTAAAAACGCTTATTACGAAGTCCTCTCTGATGGGAAAACCAAGCTGCTGAAGCATTATGTTAAGCATATACAGGAGAGTAAAACCTACGGATCGGCGGCGGTGAACCGCGAGTATGTGCAAACAGAAACCTATTTTGTTTTTAACGATGGTAAAATGATCCCGGCCAAAGCCGACCGGAAGACCCTACTGGACATATTTGCCGATAAGACCGCTCAACTGGATGCTTATGCCAAAGCCAACAAGATAAATTTTAAGAAAGATACCGACCTGGGGAAGCTGGTAGATTATTATAATAGTTTGTAGTAATAGCCTGGTTTGAAATTGAAAGCACATCTTTTCCGGATGTGTTTTTTTGTGGCATGAGGAATGATTTCAAAAATAAATAGTACTATGTATTGCATATTACTATGTTTTGTATTAAGTTTGTCTTGTTAAATTTTAAACCATAGTAAAAAATGAAAAAAATACACATTCTATTACTGGCCGTGTCGGTATCGGTAATGATAACGGCATGCCACCGGGGTAAACGTACTACTATCAATAATTCAGATGGGGTAAATAATATCCACCTGCAATATTCGGGACGTATTGTTTTTGCCGATGATAATAAGAGCATCAGCAGCATGTCGCCCGATAGTTATTTTGAGTTTAAAAGAAATGACGAGGAGCTGAGCGCCAAAAGCGATAATAAAGGGCACATTATTTACGAACTAAGCAACGGCGCCAAAAGCACCACGCTTGATGAAAAAGGCAAACAACTGATGCTGGAAGCCGCTAAGGAAATTGCCAAAGCACAGGGGAAGAAGATTTGAAGTATAACATTTCCCCCAACCCGTCATGCTGAGTAATATAATCCCGGCGGCCTCTAATGGTTTTTATGACATACCGATAAAAGCCCCCTCTAAATCTCCCCCAAAGGGGGAGACTTTGGAACCCTCTCCTCGGGAGAGGGCAGGGTGAGGCTTCAGCGGAAAAACAAACCCGTCATGCTGAGCGCGAGCGAAGCATCCCCGATTAGCAGAGCGGCCATGCATAGTTTGTGATGCTTCGCTCGCGCTCAGCGTGACGAGTTGCGCCGTCTTCCATATCCCATCAAAAAACTGTACCTTTGCTCCGCATTAAACGCTGTTTGCAGCAGTATCAATGGTTTTATGGGACAATATCAAACATTACTTTACTATTGTTATTCAACAATAGCTAACGGTGAGCAATTTGCTGCCGATCATTTAAAATTTTGTAAAAGCCTTAACCTGGTAGGCCGTATCATTGTGGCCGACGAGGGTTTAAATGGCACCGTATCCGGCACGCCCCAGGCCTGCAAGGCTTACATGGATGCCATACATGCCGATGAGCGATTCGCTAAGACAGAATTTAAGATAGATGATGTAAGCGAGCCGTCATTTGTGAAGATGCACTGCCGCTATAAGTCAGAGATCGTACACTCGGGATTACGCGACCCGAACATCATCAACCCCAATAAACAAACCGGCAAACACCTGGAGCCAAAGGAATTTTTGGCGATGAAAGACCGCGACGATGTGGTGATACTGGACGTACGTTCGGATTATGAGCACTCGCTGGGCCGTTTTAAGAATGCGGTTACACTGGATATCGAGAACTTTCGCGATTTCCCGGCCAAAATTAACGAACTGGCCAAGTACAAGGATAAAAAGATACTGACCTATTGTACCGGCGGCATCAAGTGCGAAAAAGCATCGGCCCTGCTGCTGCACGAAGGGTTCAGCGATGTTTACCAGCTACACGGCGGTATCATTAAATACGGCAAAGAGGCCGGCGGCGAAGATTTTGAAGGCAAATGCTACGTGTTCGATAACCGCCTTTCGGTTGATGTGAATACCGTTAACCCTAGTGTGGTGTCAACCTGCCGCAATTGCGGTACCGTTACCGACAAGATGATCAACTGCGCCAACCCCGAGTGTAACGAACATTTCACCCAGTGCGCAATCTGCGGCGAACAACTGGAAGGCTGCTGCAGTACCACCTGCCAAACCCATCCGCGCAAGCGTGTGTATGATGGTACGGGCTATTATGTAAAAGTGCCACAGCCGGTGAATGTGAAGAAAGTGCAGTTGGCGTAACAACTCACCATCGCGTTATTGCGAGGTACGAAGCAATCTCTACGAATGCATATCAAAGATGTTAAAAGCGATAAAACACTACTGGTGGTTATTGTTTTTCTCTGCCTATTGGACAGCCGTTCAATGGGGCGAAAAACGCAATCCTCGTAATACAGCTATCTACCATTTTACTTTCCTGATTCTTTTAAACCTGAGCGGGATTTTGCAGATTGGTCTGCTTTACAATATTAAGTTATCAGGGTTACAGTTTACTGTTTTTTGTGCTTTGCCGGCATTTATCATCCCATATCTTGCTTTTAAAAAAGGAAGAACCTACCACGAGCGCTTTTTGGAGTTTTACTATTTAAACAACCCGACATATCGAAAAAGTAGGATGATTCGGGTTATTGGCAGTTTAACCCTTTCTATAGCTTTTAATTCGGGAATAGCTATACTGCGGAATGTAACCCATTCCCTTTAATCGCAAAACATAGCTTAGAAATTGCTTCGTACCAATGACGTAGTTTTATAATGCAAAAAGCGCCGTTGGGGAACCCAACGGCGCTTTTTGCATCTGCATATCTGCACATTCGCTACTTATGCTTCGCCCCCATCTCAAAAGTGATGCTGCCGCCATTCATAATATCGGCATGGGTTAAAAACGGCGTGGTCAACACCTTTCCGTTCAGTGTGATTTTTTGGATGAATACGTTCTTATCGCTTTGGTTCTTTACATCAACTGTAAAAATTTTGCCATTTTGCAGGTTGATCACCGCGTTGTTGATGGCCGGGCTGCCAATTGCGTATTGGTCTGACCCGGGCGCTACCGGGTAAAAACCCAGCGTGCTGAAAATGTACCAGGCGCTCATCTGGCCGGTATCGTCGTTGCCGCCAAGGCCATCGGGGGTTGGTTTGTACATGCGCTTCAATATCATACGGATCTTTTCCTGGGCCTTCCATGGCTTGTCGGTCCAGTCGTACAGGTAGGCCACGTGGTGCGATGGTTCATTGCCGTGCACATAATTGCCGATAATGCCGTCGCGGGTAATGTCCTCGGTCTCGGCGAAGTATTTATCGGGCAGGTCGTAGCTGAAAAGGCTATCAACATAAGTAATGAAATGCTTGTTGCCGCCCATCAGTTTGATCAGCGAGGCCGGATCGTGCGGAACATACAGCGTATAGTTCCAGGCGTTACCTTCAATAAAGCCCATACCCAGGGTAGTAAACGGATCAAACTTTTTACAGAAGGTGCCATCGGCCAGTTTAGGGTGCATAAAGCCTGATACCGGGTCGAACACGTTTTTGTAGTTTTGCGATCGTTTGTAAAACTCCTCGTAAATATCATTCTTACCCAGCTTTTTAGCTAATTGGGCAATGCACCAGTCATCATAAGCATACTCCTGGGTAGATGATACCGAGTTGCCGTTACGCTCATCGGGGATATAGCCCATGTCCATATAATAACCAATACCGGCATAATCGCGGTGGCGGGCAGTGGCTACGCAAGCTTCTAAAGCGTGGTTAGCATCAATGCCATCTGCGTTACCTTTAACAATGGCATCGGCAATAACCGATACGCTGTGGTAACCGCTCATACACCAGTTTTCGTTGGCCGAGTTTGACCATACCGGCAGCATATGCTCGGGGCTTTGATCGTAATGGGCCAGCATACTGCGCACCATATCTGCATTACGTTTAGGGTCTATAATATTAAACAGCGGATGCAAAGCGCGGTGGGTATCCCATAACGAGAAAGTGGTATAGTTGGTAAAACCATCGGCCTTGTGATTGTTCTGGTCCAATCCGCGGTAGCTGCCATCCACATCCATATAAATGGTAGGGTTGATCATGGCGTGGTACATCGACGTATAAAAATCTACCATCTCATCCTTGCTATCGCTTTTGATCACAATTTTGTGCAGCTCTTTTTCCCAGGCGGCCTGTCCGTCGGCTTTTACCTTTTCAAAGTCCCAGCCCGGCAGTTCGGCTTTCATGTTGGCGATGGCGCCATCCATACTTACCGGCGATAGCGCGAATTTGATCTTGATCTTCTCGTTGGCCTCGGTCTTAAAGTCGAAGAACAGGCGCAACTGACGGCCTGCTAACTCAGGAAAATTCTTCACCCGGGCAAATTGTCCCCAAAAACCTCCGTACACTTCGCGCTTATCGTACTTGCGGTAACCCATCTGTAAGAATTTCTTATTGAAGGTCATGGCAAAATACAGCGTGCGGGTGCGTGCCCAGCCATTGGTAAGGCGGTAACCTGCAATGGTGCTGTCGTTTATCATGCGCACATAGGTCCACAGGTTCTTATCGGGATAGTTATAGATACCTGCCATCAGATCGAGGATGATATGCGCCTGATCTGACTTGGGGAAAGTATACTGGTGAAAACCTACACGCGGCGTGGTGGTCATTTCGGCCAGGATATTCGGGTCGTCCAGCTTTACTTTGTAGTAGTTGGCCTCGCTTACCTCGTTAGCGTGTGAGAAAGCCGAGCGATACCCGCTGCCGGGTTTATCGGCCGTGCCGGGATTCAGTTTTAAAGTGCCAACAGATGGCATGATCAGGAAGTCGCCCAGGTCGGAATGGCCTGTACCGCTAAAATGGGTATGGCTAAAGCCTACAATGGTTTTATCATCATACTGGTAGCCCGCGCAATATTTATACACATCGGGATTGTAGCGGCCGTTCAGTTCGTAGCTTGGGGTATCGGTTTCGGGGCTCAATTGCACCATGCCGTATGGGACGGTAGCGCCCGGGTAAACGTGGCCCATGCGCTGGGTGCCGATAATGGGTTTTACATATTGCACCAGGTTTTGGGCACCGGCACTTAGTGAAATACAGCTTAATAAAAACAGGAATGATTTTTTCATCAGACGAGATGCAGTTAAATAGTTAACATGCCAAATATAGTGTTCAATACTTATTCATCCATTATCCAAACAAAATATCTAACTTGCCATTATGTCATTAAAAATTTACGTTTGTAACATCGGTATGGCATTTGACATCTAACCTAACGAAACAACACATGCAAAAAATGAAAAGATTCCTTTCAGCAATTATAGGCATAGCGGTAGCGATGTCATTAAACTCGTGCAGTTATAACAGTATGGTTAAGATGGACGAGAACGTAAAAAGCAAATGGGGCGAGGTGCAAACGCAATACCAGCGCCGTGCCGACCTGATCCCTAACCTGGTGGCTACCGTAAAGGGCCAGGCCAATTTTGAGCAAAAAACATTAACTGATGTTACCGAGGCCCGCGCCAAGGCAACATCTATACAGGTTGACCCAACCAAACTTACGCCGGAGACCATCCAGAAATTCCAGGCCGCGCAGGGACAGTTGAGCACGGCACTGGGCCGTTTAATGGTAGCTTCAGAAAATTATCCAAACTTAAAATCGAACGAAGCGTTTAACACCTTACAAGCCCAATTAGAAGGAACCGAAAACAGGATAGGTATTGCCCGTAAAGATTTTAACGACGCTGTGCAGGAGTATAACGGTAAGATACGCTCGTTCCCTGCCAATTTAACTGCCAAAATGTTTGGTTTCAGCGAAAAAGGTTATTTTGCAGCTGAAGCGGGTGCAGATAAAGCGCCGAAGGTGCAATTCTAAAACAATACTTCAAGATCTCACCGGCCGGGTTGCGATCACACTGATTTTTTGAGAGCGATATCGGTGTGGTCCTCCAGGGCCGGTGAGGTCATTTTTTCAATATATCTGCTATATCCTGATAAAAAATGGCTGTATTTACCGAAGAAGAACAAACCCTGATACGCCGCGCGGTGGAAGACGCCGAGAAAAATACTTCGGGCGAGATAAGGGTTTGTATTGAAAAAAACTGCAACGAAGAAGTGCTTGACCGTGCTGCCAACTACTTCCACAAATTGGATATGGATAAAACGCGCCTGCGTAACGGCGTACTGATCTACCTGGCTACCGTCGACCGGAAGTTTGCCATTATTGGTGATGCCGGTATCAATAAAGTAGTTTCTGCCGATTTTTGGGATACTACTAAAGATGCCATGCTGGAGCAGTTTAAATACGGTAAATTGGTAGAGGGTATTGCCCTTGGCGTTACGATGGCCGGGCAACAGCTAAAAAAATATTTTCCGCACCTGGCCGGCGATACCAACGAACTGCCCGATGATATTGCTTTTATGGATAGCGAAAATTAACCCCTGCCATGTTAAAGAAACTGATATTTTGCTGGGTAATGGTGCTTTGCACAAGCCTGGCCTTTGCACAGGAATTTCCTGAAAAATCTAAAACACTTGTAACCGATTATACCAATACCCTTTCTGCTGAACAGCAGCAACAATTGGAGCAAAAGCTGTTTACGCATAACGATACTTCGGCTATTAAAATAGCAGCGGTGATCATGAAGTCGACCGGCGGCTATGATATTAACCAGTATGGCGCTTTGTTAGGCCGTAAATGGGGTATCGGTAATAAAGATAAAAACACCGGGGTATTGATATTGGTAGCCATGGCCGACCGTAAAATGTCTATCCAAACCGGTTATGGCGTAGAAGGTGCCCTGCCCGATGCGATTACCCAAAGCATTATTCAGCACGATATGAAACCCCGCTTTAAAGCAGGTGATTATTATGGAGGACTTGACGCTGCTGTTGACGATATTATTAAATACACCAAAGGCGAATACAAGCCCGAAGCCAGCAAGCGCCAAAGCCGGGGCAAGGGCGATAACGGCGGGCCAATAGGCTTTATCATCATTATAGTTATTGTAATTATCATTGCCATCTTCCGCAGGCGTGGTGGTGGCGGCGGCGGGCAGATCATCGGTCGCCGTGGCAGCGCCAGCCCATTCTGGTGGTTCCTGGCCGGGCAGGCCTTAGGCGGCGGCAGTCGTGGCGGCGGTTGGGGCGGATTCTCTGGCGGTGGCGATAGCGGTGGTGGCTGGAGCGGCGGCAGTGGCGGTAGTTTTGGCGGCGGCAGCTTCGGGGGGGGGGGCTCGAGCGGTAGTTGGTAATTGTCATAATACAACATGACGACAAATGAGTATTAAACAAAAAGCTATTAGAAATTCTTTTTTTTCAGGGATATCAGTAATAGTAATTTGCTTAATACTACGAGTAATAGATGCAGGTGGATTAATGGCGTACTATTTATTGTTTGCGCCAGGTATTGTTTACGGCATTGCAGTAGGGAAACAGCTTTCAATCCCAGAGAATCCGGGATTGTTTGTAATGGTTTCTGCAATTGTCTACATCCTTTGTTTTTTAGGAGTTATAGCTACTGGGATCGATATTACCCCGTTAAAAATAATCGTTTTCAGCGCTATGGGTGCTGGCCTCTTGTCTGTTTTTTATCACCTAATGATGCGAAAACGAGTGCATGTATTAAAAATGTATATGAACTGCATCTTTTCAGGCATACTTACTGCTGTTACCCCGGCAATATGCTGCTATATTTATGATACTTACCCGCACAAGATCGGATCATCAGAACTGTCATTAGCTAATTTGGCTTTTTGGGGCATTTTAGCTATTTTCCCATTATGGCAGATGATATTTACAGCTGTTTTAATTAATTCACAAATACAACACGAATAACTTATATGAGCGACTTAAAATGGAAAACCCTCCATTCTGAATATGTACACAAAGGTCCCTGGGCTACGCTACGTTACGATAAATGCGAAATGCCTGATGGCCGGATTGTTGACAAATATTATGTGCTGGAATATCCTAACTGGGTAAACGCCGTGGCAATAACCGAAGAGGGAAAGGTACTAATGGTGCGCCAATATCGCCACGCGGCCGGGATTGTATCCTTAGAGATACCCGGTGGTGTGATAGACAGCGACGAGGAACCCGCCCACGCCATGCGCCGCGAACTACTGGAAGAAACCGGCTACCAATTTGATGATATAGAGCTGATAGCTACCATATACGCTAATCCGTCAACTGCCAGTAACCAAACCTATTGCTACCTGGCTAAAGGCGGCAAAAAAGTACAAGGCCAAAGCCTGGACGAGCACGAGGAAATTGTGGTAGAAGAATATACCATTGCCGAAGTAAGGCAATTGCTGACCGAAAATAAAATAGCCCAGGCATTGCATTGCGCCGGGCTATTTTACGCTTTAGGAAAACTGGGCCAGTTGTAAGCCTAATCTTTTGCAGGATAGGTTTTCTTCAGGAATTTTAAGATCTCCGGGAAAAATTCATCAAACGATTTGTACTTGTGCGAGTTGAGGTACTTATCGTAGATGAACGGCTCCAGGTCGGCTACGTAAATAAAATCGCTGGCGGTTTCGCGGGCTACCTGGCGCTTAAACTGGCGGTCGGTGCGATACTTTTTGTATAGTGCGCCGACTATGGAACGCACCATGTTCTCGTTCAAACAATAGGTCCAGTTGCTGATATTGTTGCGCTGCATACCCTCGTCTTCCTTGTTAAACAGGTAGCTTAAAGCATCTATCTCGTTTTTGTACTTAGCGAAGAGGCCATTCAGGTAAATGTGGCTGCCTTCGTGCCATACCAGGTTCTCGAAGCCCTTAAACTCAAATACAGGATCAACATCTTTTGATCCATCACGCTTGAAAAAGCCGGTATTGTAAACCACCCAATCGGCAAATTGCGGGTTGATCGTTTTAGTCATAATAGCATGCGAACCCCAACTGTTCAGCGGGTCGATACATACATACCATTTCACATCCGAATGATATTTGTAAAAATCTTCCAGCTTATCCACCAACTTATCCGAATCTACCTTGGCTTTCAGGTCGTCGCCCCATTTATTGTAGCGCTGTTGATGCTGCTGAAAAAAATCCCAAAAATGAGTGTCGTTAAAAAAATCGTGGCACAGCCTGATGTATTCCAGCGTGTTTTCCTTGCCGTAGTATTTATACCAGCTTAGGTCGGCAGGTTCGTATATTTTAATGTTGGGGAAATCGCTCATGCACCAACCCAGCTCAACCAGGTCGGTATAGGTTTTATCAAACGATGCTACCTTCTTCACGGCCGGGTGGTCTTTATACTTCCCGAAATAGGCTATGGCTTCCTTAGTATAAGCCGATGGGTTGGGTTGCGGATATTTATCGGCCAGTATCTGGATAATGGTAAACAATTCTACACCGGGGTGTACGGTTATTTTCAGTTTATCCTGGCAAATGCCGCTTAGGGGCAGCAGGGCTGTTAGGCAGATCAATAGTAGTTTTTTCATTGGGATAATTTTTTGATGATGCTAAACTGCGCGTCCTGCCGGTTAACACCAAGCGCGATTGACCAACCCCCGATATTTATTGATGAAAACCCGGATTGCCGGTTATGTGGGTATTTGCCCGTTCGTCATTAAAATTTGCCTGTTGATGTATTTGTAACCATCGAAAGAAAAAGCTGCACTATATTTAAACAATGAAGCGAAAGTATATCATATGGATACATGTGGCAGTGTGGATATTGCTCATCCTTAACCATACTGTGCCCATCTTTCAGCACAATGCCTTCCATTCGTTTAAAGATCTGCCTCATAGCTTTGGCCTGTTTATTAAATATCTTTTGTGCGAGGTGGGCTTTTGCAGCATCACCGCGCTGTGCTTCTACAGCAATTACCTGTTTGTGGCGCCCCAACTATTTGTTAAGCGCAACTATTTTAAAGCGGTACTATACATTGTACTGATACTATTGGCGCTAATCTGCTGGCGCTACATTGTTGAGTTTTGGTTCTTTAAACCGGTATTGGGTTTTGATAACTACCGGGGCCGGCCGGTAACCGCCGAATACTACATCAGTAACATATTTTACTACTATTTCCCGGCGTATTTTATCTACGGCATTATCTATTTTTTTGCCGAAAACTGGTACCGCACCAAACAACTGGAACAGGAACTACAAAAGGAGCAAGCCGCGGCTGAACTGACTTTCCTGCGTTCGCAGATCAATCCGCATTTTTTGTTTAACAGTATTAACGATATTTATTCGCTCACCTACCAGCGGTCGGACCAGGCGCCGGTGGCTTTGCTGAAGCTATCGGAAATATTACGTTACATGCTGCGCGAGGGTAAGGACGATTTTATGCTGCTGCAAAGTGAAATTAAGTATCTTGAAAATGTGATCGAACTGCAACGCATCAGCGCCAAAGGGAATGCTTATATTGATTTTACGGTTGAAGGGTACGTTGGCAATCAAAAGATAGCCACCCTGCTGTTCATCGCCTTTGTTGAAAACGCGTTTAAGCATGGTGTATTAACCGATGCAGCCAACCCGGTGAAGATGCATCTGCAGGCCACTAACGACAGGTTGCAATTTACCATCAGTAATAAAAAGAATAACGACCAAAAGGATAAAACCGGCGGAATTGGCCTTAATAATGTCCGTCGCCGCTTATTGCTGATGTATCCCGGCAAGCATAATTTAGCGATAAACGAAGATGCCGAATTTTATACCGTTAATTTAGAATTACAGCTAACATGAAGCCCCTGCGTTGCCTCATTATTGACGACAAGCCCCTGGCGATTGATATCCTGGCCAATTATGCGGGCAAGATTCCCTTTCTGCAATTGGTAAGCACTACTACTAACCCCATCGAGGGCTTGCAAATAGTGCGCGGGCAAAACATCGACCTGGTTTTTCTTGATATCCAAATGCCGGAGTTGACCGGCCTGCAATTCATCAAAATAGCGGGCAGGCAATGCAAGATCATCCTTACCACCGCCTACGCCGAATATGCACTGGATGGCTATGAGCACGATGTGGTAGATTACCTGTTAAAACCCATCTCGTTCGAGCGGTTCTATCGCGCCGCCGAAAAGGCCCTACAGGCTATTTCACCCGGGCTGCAAGCAATAGCCACGGATATAAAACCAACAGACCAGTCCCCCGAATACCTGTTTGTAAAAACCGAGCACCGTATACAAAAGATCGACCTGAAGGAGATCCTGTTCATCGAAGGGTTGCAGAACTACATCGCCATCAGCACTGGTAGTGGGAAAGTACTAAGCCTACAAACGCTGAAGAAGATAGAAGAGCAACTGCCCGCAAAAGAGTTTGCCCGGGTACATAAGTCGTTCATTGTAGCGTTGCGGCATATCAGTTCTATTGAGCGGGGGCGTATTAGTATCGGTGCTGAGGTAATACCAGTGGGCGATAGTTACCGGGAGGGGTTTTATAGGTTGGTGGATAAGGGGTAATTAATTATCAATCCGTATATTAGATCATCATGAATATACCAGATATACCCCGTACTGCGATGGACGTATTTGAAATGCTGCCTGAAGGGACATTATGCGAAGTAATTGATAATGCCTTATATATGTCGCCATCACCTACAACCGAGGATCAGCGTATATCAATGAAATTATCCTCCAGGCTGGATATTTTTGTTAGTGACAACTCATTAGGAGAAGTTTTTGCAGCCCCTTATGATGTTTACCTTGATAATGGGGCAAGCGTGGTTCAACCAGACTTCCTTTTTGTAAAAGCCGAACGCGAATCAATTGTTGTAAAAAAAGGGATAGTGGGAAGTCCTGATTTTGTAATTGAGATACTTTCAAGCAATATTGCCTTTGATAAGGAAACTAAGCTAAATTTATACCAGCGTAACGCCATCCCCGAATACTTCATTATAAATCCGGAAACCAAAACGGTTCTGCATTACCTGCTTGTTGATGGCATTTACCAACTACAGGAAAGCCAGCCGATCGGTCAGCTAAACATTAAACAACTGGATTTACGGGTTAACTTTTAACCCTGCTACTCCACGCACTTATCCTTGCGGCGGGTATCTACAATGTAAATAATTTTCCAGCCTCGATCGGTTTTCATCAGTTGGAAAACATCCACACCACAATGACTAAAGGTCTGGCCCACGTAAAACTTATACGGTGCCCAAACCATGGCCAAATCGGCATCAATGCGGATATCGTTAAAGGTGATGCGCTCATCATAAACATCCTTATGTGGTTTAGCTACGGTGGCCATAAAATCGGTCATGCTTTCGGTTACTAAAGCGGTGGTGCCATCTTTTTTATTAGCTACGCTTTGCAAAACCACGTCCTTAGCTATGGCCGACCGCATCATGGCGGTATCAGCCTTACGCATACCATCAAAAAATGAGATTACGGTTTGTTTAATGCCTGCTTCGTCGGTTTGGCAAAAGGCGGGTACACTGAATACCAGGATCAGTAAGCTTACGATGAGGTTTTTCATGGCTCTGTTTAAGTAATGAAATATGATCCAATTTAATTAAATCGGATCATATTTCACAACTTTGCCTTGCTCTCTTCAATTATCCTGCGATAGTAGTTTTCATATTGTGGTAGTATCAGGGCCAGGTCAAACTCCTTTGCGCGGGCAAGGGCGTTCTCTTTAAAAGTAGCCAGGCGGGTATCATCCTCTAAAATATAAATGGCCTTTTGCGCCATACCCTCAATATCGCCAACATCGGCCAGAAAGCCGGTTTGTCCATCGATATTCAGTTCGGGCAGGCCGCCAACGTTACTGCTGATCACCGGTACCTTGCAGGCCATCGCCTCCAAAGCAGCCAAACCAAAGCTTTCCGACTCCGACGGCATCAGGAACATATCCGATATCGACAAGATCTCCTCTACCGCGTCCTGCTTGCCTAAAAAGCGGACGTTATCAGCTACACCCAAATCGCGGCAAAGCTGCTCGCATTCGGGGCGCTCCTGTCCGTCGCCAACCATCAGTAGTTTTGATGGAATAGCCTCGCTGATCCGGGCGAACATGCGCACTACATCCTGCGTGCGTTTAACCCTGCGGAAGTTGGAGGTATGCACCAATATTTTCTCGCCGTTGGGCGCGATGGCTTTTTTAAAGTGGTCGCGGGGTTTCAGGCTAAAGCGCTTCAGGTCGATAAAATTATAGATCACCTGTATATCGCGGTCTATTTCGAAAAAGCGGTAGGTATCGTCTTTCAAATGCTGCGATACGGCGGTAACGCCATCGCTTTGGTTGATAGAGAAGGTTACCACCGGCTTGTAAGTGCGGTCGTTACCCACCAGGGTGATATCGGTACCGTGCAAGGTAGTAATTACGGGGATATGGATGCCGTAGGTAGCTAAAATTTGTTTGGCCATAAACGCCGCCGATGCATGCGGGATAGCGTAATGTACGTGCAACACATCAAGCTGCTCGTGGCGCACCACATCAACCATGCGGCTGGCCAGGGCCAACTCGTAGGGCGGGTAATCAAACAGCGGATATTTGCTAACGGCAACCTCGTGGTAATAAAGGTTTTCCGAAAAAAAATCTAAGCGGGCCGGTTGGTTGTAGGTGATAAAATGGACATGGTGGCCATTATCGGCCAGGGCCTTGCCCAGTTCGGTAGCAACCACGCCGCTACCGCCAAAAGTAGGGTAACAAACAATTCCTATTTTCATTGAAAGGATGTATCGTAAAAAGATCTCAGCATTAAGCCCTGTTAAACTTAACCGGCTTTACAATACAAGTTTAACTGCAATAAATGGTAAAAGTGTTAGGCTTTTGTAAAATGTAGCTGACAAGGGGATTTTTACAATTGGATAGCGATTGGAGCCCATGTTTTTTAAGTTCCCTCCTTGGGGAGGGGTGTGTTAGATTGTGTGGTGGCTGGGAGGGGTTTCTAAGATATTATTTCGAAGGCGAAACCCCTCCCTACACCCTCCCATGGGAGGGAATCGCGCTATCTCCCTGCTCCTAAGGCCGCGGTCAATGCCTGGCCCTTGCCTTCAAAACACCGCCGGCGGCTTCTTTTATCACACTGGTAAATACAAATGCTTTAGGGTCAATACGGCGTACAATATTGTTCAGGCGGCGCAGTTCTAAGCGGGTAACTACAGTGAATACAATATCCACCGGTTGGCTTACATCAAAGCTGTCTTTTAAAAAACCGCGCTCGCCTTTATAAATGGTAATACCACGACCAAGATCCATTACCAATTTCTCTTTGATCAATTCGCTTTGGCCTGATATGATGGTTACACCGGTATACTCTTCCAGTCCCTCAATAACAAAAGTAATAGTGCGCGAGGCGGCGTAATAGGTCAGTATCGAATACAAGGCGGTAGGCAGGCCCAACTCAAAAGCAGCTATCAGGAAGATGATGATATTGATGCCTAAAATAATTTCGCTGATGGTAAAGCTTACGCGCTTGCCGGTGTATAGCGCCAAAACCTCGATACCATCCAGCGCGCAGCCGCCACGGATGGCCAGGCCAACACCTATCCCCATAAATACACCGCCGAAGATAGATACCAGCAACTTGTCTGAAGTGATTTGCGGATAATCGATAAAATAAAGGCACAAACCCAGGCCAAGTACCGCGATACTGGTTTTAATAGCAAATGTGCGCCCTTGTTGGTACGCGCCCATAATAATGAACGGCACATTGGCCAGCATAATAACAAAGGCGATGTTAAAGTGATAAAGCTCGTGCAGCAGCAACGATATGCCGGTTACGCCACCATCAAAAAAACTATTAGGAACTAAAAACCCCTTTAGCGCGAAGCCGCAAAAAAGGATGCCAATGGTTGCATAAAGTGTATCGGTTAGCCAGCGTGGTAAATGTATGCCATTCATGCCGTAAATTTATGATTTTAGTTTTGCCTTTACCTGTTGCAAATGTTCTTCTTTTTTTTGCTGCCGCGATGTAATGGCCGATTTTGTAAAGTAATGATGGTTTTCAAGGAAGCGAACCTGGAGTTGGTTCCATTCATCAGCGTTATGCACTATGCCGAATGCCGAAAGTTCGTTATACAATTTATCGCCGATGGAAAAGAAATCGCTACGGCCAAGATAATCCAGGTCGGCATCGGCTAATATCTCCTCTAAATGGCTTTGTGGCGCCTGCGGTATTTTCGTCGCCATGATCATTCCGCATATTTTTTCGATATCGGCATCAGTATACCCAAAATCCGGTAAGGCTTTTTTTGCTATCCGGCACGATTCCTCTTCGTGGTCCCTGGCGCCTTTCAAAAAGCCCGAATCGTGGTACCAGGCGGCGGTGAGCAACAATTTCATATCGACGGCTGAAATACCTTCGTACTTGCCAATTTGTTCGGCGGCTGCATAAACATCCAGCACATGCTCCACGCTGTGGTAGGTTAAATGAGCCGGCAGTTCTTTACTCAGCTTATCGATGATGTATTTGCCGGCTTGCTCAAATTGCATATCTATCACTCCGCATTAATATTCTAAGGTATTGAAATGTTTTAGTTTAAAAAACATCATAAAAAGAAAGCGGCTTTCGCCTTTGCGGGGGTTAAGTTAAGGATGATCAGCCGAATAAAGCCCCCTCTAAATCTCCCCCGGTAGGGGAGACTTAGGCTGCGCAAGCGTAAAATTCTTAAAGTCCTCCCCTTTGGGGAGGATTTAGGTGGGGCTTAAAATCTTAACCTAATGACATTGCCCACTGGGGGCTACTGTGTAGACACATTTCACCGTTTGCCGAACGAGCATGTGGGATGGGTGGTGATTTGATGTGAGGAGAAATTATACGTGCGACCGGCTGCACGTATAAGATTTTTCCCTCCGGTCAAGAGATCGTTTCTCTTTCGCCCCAACGCTCATTCCTCCCCCGCTCTTTCGAAATGACAAAGTGGGGTAATAAAAGCCCTTACTTCTTCACCCTTGTATCCGGCATCCTTTTCAGCAAAGCCTTCATCTCCTGTACTGTACCGGCATAAGCCGGATCGTTAGCCAAATTCTTCAACTCCAGCGAATCTTTGGGGTGATCGAACAGCATCATGCCGTCGGCTCCCTCTTCCCACTCGGCATAATGCCAGCGCTGGGTACGTACCGATTTACCGGTTTTACCATGATAATCAACCACGGCGTACGATGGGATGTCGCGTTTGGTGGTTGGTTTTTTTAGGATCTGCGTCAACGAATGGCCCTCCTGGTCCGGTGGTTTGGGCAGGCCGCATAGTTCGGCAAGGGTGGGGTACAGGTCAAGTAATTGTACTACCTGTTTAGTTGCCTTTTGTTTGGCGCCGGGTATAGCGATCAGTAAAGGTACCCGCAGACCGATCTCGTACAGCGAATAGCCTTTGCTCCATTTACCCTTTTCGCCCAGGTGATAGCCATGGTCACCGAAGAAGACCACGATGGTATTATCTTCCAGTTTGTTCTGCTTCAGCGCATCCATCACACGGCCCAATTGCGCATCCATAAAGCTGGTGGATGCCCAGTAGGCGCGCTTCATTTCACGGGCGGTTTCGGGGGTTGATGCGCGGCCGATGAACAGATCGCTGTTTACGGGGGCTATGGAGATGGGCGGCAGGCCGTCCGGTGCTTTAGGTACCGGGGCATAATCCACCGGCAGCGGGATCTTGTTCAGATCGTACAGGTCAAAAAACTTCTTAGGCGCGGTCGGCGGACTGTGTGGCTTCACAAACCCCACGGCCAGGAAAAAAGGTTTATCCTTATAACGGTTCATCATATCGATAGCGCGGGTGGCGGTATGATAATCGCCATGGGTTTCGCCATCGCCATCCAAAACGATGATCCTGTCGGAAGATGAATTTGCCGATGCGGAACCATTACCATCCGTTTCAATGGGTACAGGGCGTGGGTTGGCATTATTCCTGGCCGGGCGGGCATTATTGCCACGCTCGGTAATGGCAGGGTTAGTGGGTTCGCCGCCTTCGGTCCAGGATACCATATCGTCTATCCCGCCGTGAAATATTTTGCCGCTGCGCAGGGTAACGTAGCCATTGTTCATAAAATATTGCGGCAGCGTAACCCAATCCGGGTGCAGGCGGCGGAAGTACGTGTTATTATCCATCACCCCGGTTTGCGTAGGGTAACGTCCGGTCAGCAGCGAACTGCGCGAGCAGTTGCAAACCGGGTATTGCGCATAGGCGTTATCAAAACGCAGGGCGCGGGCGGCTATCTTATCGATATTGGGTGTTTTAATGCCGCCCACATCGTAACAACTGATCTCGGGCCGCAGATCGTCGGAGATGAGAAACAGGACGTTATACTTCTTTTTACCTTGCTGCGCTACTGCCGCAAATACCGTTACAGCCAGCAATAGCATTAGGAAAGATGCCGCTTTTTTCATGAAATGGTTTTATTGGTTTATTTACATGAAGTTAGGAAGGATGGCGGGGATAACTATCCTGTACAATCATGTTGGAGTCGGTATAGCGATAGTTCCCTCCCCTGGGAGGGGTGTGTGGTTGGCATGTGTTGTGGCAGGGAGGGGTTTCTGCAATATGTATCGCGATGAAACCCCTCCCTCCACCCTCCCGATGGGAGGGAATCGCACGTTGCCTGTGCTCTGCTGAAACCTTTCCTATTCGCCACCCTTCTGCATCGCCTCCCTCGCCAACCACAGCGCCAAAAACGTAAGCGCCGCCGCGAACGACAGGTAATAGCCTACATAAGCCAACCCATAACTGGTAGCCAGTTTGGTGGCCAGTGCCGGTGTTAACGATGCGCCCAGTATCCCCGCAAGTGTAAACGCCAGCGATGCGCCGGTATACCTCACCGATGCGGGGAAGATGCCGGCCAGTGCCGTACCGATCGGTCCGTAGGTTAAGCCCATCAGGAACATTCCCAGCACTAAAAATCCGACGGTAATGGCCCAACTGCCGGTGTTGAACAGCGGCGAGAAGAACAAGCCAAACAAGAAAATGCCCGCCGTGGCCAGCATCAGCATTTTGGCGCGACCGTATTTATCGGCCAGTACCGCCGAAATAGGGATGCCGAAACCGAAGAACAATACCGATATCATTTGCGCCACCAGGAAGCTGCTGCGCGAGTAATGCAGGTTTGCCGTACCCCAACTCAGTGTAAATACCGTCATTAAATAAAACAGCAAAAAGGTGGTGATGGTAGCAACCGTACCCAGTACAATGGCTTTGGTATGTTTCACAAATACATCCATCACCGGCACCTTTACACGGGTGTTATTCTCCACTATCTTCACAAAGTCCGGCGTTTCGGTAATTTTTAAGCGAACGTATAAACCTACCCAAACCAGCAGCGCGCTGGCAATAAAAGGGATACGCCAGCCAAAGCTGATGAACTGCGCGTCGGTAAGCCATTTGCTTAGCAGGAAAAAGATACCGCTGGAAAACAGGAAGCCTATGGGCGCGCCCAACTGCGGGAACATGCCGTACCATGCCTTTTTATTTGGCGGAGCATTCTCGGTAGCCAGCAGTACCGCGCCGCCCCATTCGCCGCCCAAACCTAAACCCTGCCCAAAGCGGAAGATGGCCAGCAGGATTGGCGCCCAGATCCCGATGCTTTGATAACCTGGCAGCAAACCGATGGCTACGGTCGATGGCCCCATGGTCATCAGCGCGGCAACCAGTGTGGCTTTGCGGCCCTTCCGGTCGCCAAAGTGCCCGAACAAGGCAGCGCCCAATGGCCTTGCGAAAAATGCCAGTGCGAAGGTAGCCAGCGATTGCAGTGTGGCTGTAGTAGCATCGCCTGCAGGGAAAAACAATTTGGGGAACACCAGTACCGCCGCGGTGGCGTAAATATAAAAATCAAAAAACTCGATAGTGGTGCCGATAAGGCTGGCGGTAAGGATGCGCCTAACGGAATTGGCGGGGGTATTGGTAGCGGTCATTTCGGTTGATGGAATTGTATTCTTCAAACATATCATATTATACTGAATAATCGATACACCGCGATAAGAGTCGCTCCACGAATTTAACATGGACAGTGTTTTTTTGGGCTGCGATAGCTCATTGGTTAAAACATCCCAATAATGGGTTAAAAAATCCACGCAGTGTGGAAGTAAATCCCATGGTAAATTAATTATTCGGCAAAAAATCTACTTTTCTGCTTCTGTTTGCCTGTTTTGTTTAACTGGCACGGATTTGGAATTATACTTATCGCCCTTCCAAGGGGCTGTTTTTCATAGGTAGATGTATTGGCCGGTAACACTGCGAGAGTTGTTCCGGCCTTTTTTGTGTCTTAGTAACAGCTTGTTTTAAAAAAACCTTTCGCCGGGTTGTCATAATGATTATGTTTGGCAACATCATTAACCAATACGATATCGGTGGCTACACCGCTAATTTAATTTACCATGAGGCGTTTTTTACAATTAATTTTTTGCGTTTGTTTATTCCTGCCGATGCATGCCGCGGCGCAGGTTAAATATGTATCTGGACATAATACCTGGAACCCTGATTCGCTGGGCAATCATCGCGCGGTGGTAAATGTGGCGGTGGCCGGGCCGGCAGCTAAGGCCGTAATCCAATGGCGGCGCAGGGATGATCCTACCGACAAGGCGGTAATCGTAATTGATGCCAAAACCAACAAGCGCATCCTGAATGTAAAAACCGAAAATATATCCCGCGAAAGCGGAACGGTTTATTTCGAGCCGACTTCCGGTGTGGGTAAATACTATATTTATTATATGCCTTATAAGGTTAAGGACCGCTCCAACTACCCCAACGCGGTTTACAGTAAAATGCAAAATACCGCATCGGATGAGTGGCTGGGTAAAACCGCGAAATCGAGCAATGCAACCCTGCTGTACCTGGAATCGGTTAACGCCATGAACAGTTTTTACCCGATGGAGGTGATCGCTACAAATACCGAGGTTCAAAAATTAGCTACAGCCAACACCGGCAAGGATTACCTGCTGTTTACCGAAGACCGGGAGCATCCCGTAAAAATGCTGCACGATCTGCCGCAGCGCTGGATCCAGAAAGGCATCGCCAAAAACTTTACCGGCGCAGCCCTGCGTGGCGAAAACTACAGCTTCCAGTTAGGTTTATACCCGCTGCAAAAAGAGCTGCAAAATGTGGTGGTAACGTTTAATCCGCTGAATGATGGTAAAGGCCACGCCATTCCTCCATCGGCTATGAGTTGTTTAAATACCGATGGTACCCGCTACGATGGTACATCGTTTAAAAATACCGTGAACGTTGCCAGGGGCGATGTGCAGGCGCTTTGGTGTTTGGTAAATATTTCGCCCCAAACCCCTGCCGGGAACTACAGTGGTACAGTAACCGTTAAAGCCGATAACGCTGCGGCAACTACTGTGAAAGTATCGCTACAAGTAAAAAACCAACTGGCTGTAAAGGGCGGCGTGAACAATCCGCAGCTGCAAACCCGCCTCATCTGGCTCAACTCTACACTGGCGCAACAAAACGATGTCATTAAACCCTATACACCATTAAAAGTAGATGATAAAACCATCAACCTGCTGGGCCGCAGGGTGATCCTGGCCAATAGTGGCTTCCCCGATAAAATCCAAACCTTCTTCACGCCCGAGATGACGGAAATGACCACTACGCCTAAGAATGTGCTGGGCGAGAATATCCACTTCCACATTGTTAATACGGCTACGCATAAGGACATTGCGTTTAAGAATGCTGGCGTAACATTTACCGAAAAAACGCCGGGTACGGTGAAATGGACCGCCCAAAACACATCTGACCTGCTACAGATGGACGTAAGCGGATCGATAGAGTTTGATGGCTATATGAATTATACCGTAAAACTGACCGCTCTGAAAGACGTTGATTTGGATGATACCAAATTCCATATTCCTTTTGATAAAAACTCATCTAAATACCTGATGGGCCTGGGCCAAAAAGGTGGCCTGCGGCCTGACACCGTGAAGTGGAAATGGGATGTAGCCACTAAGAACCAGGATGGCGCGTGGATAGGCGAAGTGAACGCCGGCCTGCAATACAGTCTGCGCGACGAGAATTATGTGCGTCCGCTGAACACCAACTTTTACCTGCAAAAACCGCTGGTACTGCCAAAATCGTGGGGGAACGACGGTAAGGGCGGCATGACGGTTACTATTAAGGGTAGCACCATGTTGTCGGAAACCTATACCGGTTCACGGACTATGAAAAAGGGCGATGTGCTATATTATAATTTTACACTGCTGATCACGCCGTTCCATACCATTAACACCGACTTTCAATGGGCTACGCGCTTTTATCATAAATATAATAAGCCCGATACCATCAAAAAAACCGGCGCTACGGTGGTGAATATCCATCATGCTACGCCTATCAACCCGTATATCAATTATCCATTTATAGCGCACGATGCGATGAAGAAGTATATCGATTCCGCGCACCGTTTGGGTTTAAAGGTGAAGATCTACAATACCGTACGTGAACTGAGCAACAGCGCCTACGAGACTTTCCCGATGCGCAGCCTGGGACACGAGATCTACTCGGCCGGTAAGGGCGGGGGCTACTCGTGGCTGCAGGAGCACTTGGGTAACGATTACATTGCCGCCTGGTACGTGCCCGAAATTAAAGATGCCGCTATTGTGAACAGCGGCATGAGCCGCTGGCATAACTATTATGTGGAGGGCATGAACTGGTTGGTGCAAAATGTGGGCATTGATGGGATCTACCTGGATGATGTGGCCTTCGACCGCATCACCATGAAACGCATTAAACGCGTGTTGACACAGGATGGGCACCCGGGCATCATCGATCTGCACTCGGCCAACCAGTACAACAAAAGCGATGGCTTTAACAATAGCGCCAATCTGTATATGGAGCACTTCCCGTACCTGAACCGCCTGTGGTTTGGCGAATATTTTGATTACGAAAAGAACGGCGCCGATTTCTTCCTGACTGAAGTATCGGGCATCCCTTTCGGCCTGATGGGTGAGATGCTGCAAGGCGGCGGCAACCCTTGGCGTGGAATGATATTTGGCATGACCAACCGGATGCCCTGGAGCGATAATGCCGATCCGCGCCCGATATGGAAAGCCTGGGATAACTTTGGCATGCAGGGCACCAAAATGATAGGCTACTGGGTAGATAACAACCCGGTAAAAACCAGCGATGCCAAAGTATTGGCCACCGTTTACAAAAAGGCCGGTAAAGCCATGGTAGCTATAGCCAGCTGGGCGGACGCGGATACCAAAGTAAAACTCAATATCGACTGGAAAGCCTTAGGCATCGATCCATCCAAAGCAAAAATATCAGCACCGGCTATTAAGAACTTCCAACCGGCACAAACGTTTGCCGTTGGCGATGAGATACCGGTGCAAAAGGGAAAGGGCTGGTTGCTGGTGTTACAGTAATTGGTCGAGTTTCATAAAAGCGTCCGCATGCCTGGCATGCGGACGCTTTGGATTTTTAGTTCCCTCCCATGGGAGGGGCGCGGTGGATTGTGTTGTGGCAGGGAGGGGTTTAGCCACAATATCGTATCGTACAAACACCTCCCTCCACCCTCCCTGTGGGAGGGAATCGCACTTTCCCGCGCTCTTCTCTATCGGCTAAGCTACCTTTCTCACGGCACATTATGGTGCGTATACGATGTCCAGCCCAGGAAACCCACATCGCCGCCAGGCAAACCATAAGGATCGTGCAGGTTGCGTACGTAATTGGTTTCGGTGGTATGGTAGTGGCGGTCGGCTATCTCGATGCCCGGCCATATCGTACCCGATGGACTGCCGCTTGGCGAGCATGGTGGTGAAACGGTGCCCTGGATCAGCTTGTACTGATACTTGTAGCCGGTAAGTAAGCGCGAGCTGCTGCCGTTGTAGATCGACTGATCGCCGAACTGAATTACCGCCAGGTTAGCCGCGTAGCTAAACCCGGTAAGTGAGTACTGGAAGTGCACATAATCGTTATGCGAACCGCAAACTTCGCCATTCATCGAACCATCCGAAGCAATAACCAGTGGCAGCATGCTTTGCACAATGGATAAGCCGCTGTTGTAAACCGCCTCGCTGTCTTCAAAAATACCGATAGCCATCTTGGCATATCCGGCCGAAACATTCCAGTTGTTGTTGTAGCTGGGAGTTACGTTGATATAGTTATCCTTCAGCTTGTTCAGGAAGCTTTTAAACTGGTTATCCTCGGCGGTGGTCCAGCCGGCGGTAGCTCCACTGGGCAGGTGGAAATACTTGATAATTTCGGCAGCTGCACAAAAAGTTGGCGCGGCCCACGATGCCTCTAAACTGCCCTGTTTAGGGTTGGGGTTGGCGCCACCCACTACAATTTGCTGGAAGGCATTAGCCCAGCCATCTAAAATTTGCTTTACGGTGTTGGCATAGCTGGCATTACCGGTTTTAGCCCAGCGCAGGGCCAGCGCGTAGGATAGTAGCGCGTCGCCCTTAAAGGCGGTCTCATCCGGCGTGCCCGCGCTTGATGCTACATCAACCGTGGCCTGGTAGGCGTTGCTGGGGCTGTGGCTGTCGCAATAGGCGGTAACCAGGTTGTAGGCGGCTACACGGTCAGGGTCGGTATTGTTGTTCACCGCGGCGGCAATGTAGGTGAGGCTGGCCTGGGTATTCAGGATGCCGGGATGGACAAAGGTTAGCGCCTGTGTTTTAAGCCCCGATGAACTTTCTTTTACCGTTTGATCGGCTTGAGCGACGTCGGCCTTTTTAGTGCATTTGCTGAACAGTACACCGGCAAACAATAGCGCCAGCATACCGAACAGACCATAGGTCAATTGGTGTTTTCTCATGGTGTTGTTTTAGTTATTAGTTAATAAAAATTTAGCACACGTTACCCGGCTAAAGGCAGTGGAGCGGTACATAATTGTTTATTAAAATTGGTTGTATGAACAGGCCGTTCGGAAGCAAATGTATTGTAATTGATTGATTAATAGCAAATTGTAAATTTACTGATACGCTTAATCCACAATAGGCCTGCGGGCCTACAATCGGTTTCAGGTAATACGCGGCTATGAAAAAAAAGTAAAAATATTTTAACTGATACGGCTATTTCGCAATAGGTTGGCCTGAATAAGATTGATTGTATATTGCCCCGGGAGGAGAAGAAAGCACACCCATACCGTTTAAGTGTATCAGCCGATAGCCTTAAATGTTGGTTTGCAGTGGGATATAAATGAAAAAACTTGAGCCATGCCCGAATACGCTCTCAAAGCCGATGCGGCCGCCCTGGCGTTCGATAAACTCCTTGCAGAGCAGCAGGCCCAGGCCCACGCCTTTCTCGTTATTGGTTCCAAAGGCCGGTTCGGTATTTATAGAGAAGATCTTACCCTGTTTTTCCCGGTCGATGCCTTTGCCATTATCGGCCACGGTTATTTTGCATTCGTTTTGAACCATCCGGGCATCTATATTAATGATGCCGCCAATGGGGGTAAACTTAATGGCATTACTCACCAGGTTACGCACAACCAGTTGCAGCATATCCACATCGGCAATTACGGTTATCGCTGCATCGATATGATAGTTAAAACTGATCTCTTTTTTAAGGGCCTGGGTTTTCCCCATTTCCAGTGTGCCCTGTATAGCGTTAAGCAGGTTAATGGCCGAAAGATGTACCCCCGAACCTTCCATTTGCGCGCGCGACCATTGCAGCAAGTTGGTCAGCATTTCTAAAGTGCTGTTGGTGGCGGTAAGCAATTGTTGCTCCAGCATGGGGCGTTCGTGGCTTTCCAGCGCGTGGCTGTTCAGTAACTCCAAATAGCCCTGTATGTGGGTAAGCGGTGCCCGCATATCGTGCGATATGATAGACATCAGCTTATTCTTCTCGGCATTGCTTTGTTCCAGTTGATGGGTTTGCAGCAGGATCTGCTGGTTACGGGCTTCAATGGCGACGGCCTTTTCCTCTGCGGCTACCCGTTCCTTATCATAACTGCGCCTGATGAATTTGATGATGATATAAATGGCCACCACGGGCAGCGGGAAGGCAGTTAACCGGTCAATCAGTTGGCCCTTGCCTATATTGAACGGATATTTTACCAGGTGCGGATACTGGTAAGCCACCAGGTGCAGAATGATGAAGGCTACCACATACACCACCAGCCACAGCGCATGCTGACGGTAAGGCGAAATAGCGAACACCAGCAGCAGGTACGACGGCCAAATGATATCGGTAGAACCGTGGATGCCCGAGTTGGCGAAATAGTTGACCGAAAACACGAAAATACCGGTTAAGGCAAATAAAGTTGTACTGGGCGCATGCCGGTGCATTCGCGACCGGTAGTACTGGTAACCAAAAAGCAGGCTTAGAAAAACGCAGGAAAAGGCGGCCACATAAAGCCCCGCAAAAATATTATAGGGGATATAAAAAACAGCCAGCACCATTACACCGATGCTGATGGAATGATAGATACGGCTCTCTAACGAAAAGTCGGGCGGTTGGCCGATGAGGCGAAGCCACAGATCGTGTAGTTTTTTTAGCATAGGCGGGCCGGTTGAAACAGCAGGGTACGCCGGCAACCCGGCAGGCTTTATTGCTGTATTTAGTTTAAAGATGAAAAATACTTAACACAAAAGAAAGAATATAAAGAAATATTATGTCGCATTTGGGGCGACATGGGGCGTTAACGGCTAATGGCAGTGTCAGGAAGTAGTATAATTGTGTAACCATTGTCAAACTAAAAAGTAATTGAAACGATGGGTTTGTTTGCGGCTTATTCTTGTAAAAAAATTGAAATACCTATGGATCTGGATCTTAAAAATAAAACCGCCTTTATAAGCGGATCAACCGCCGGCATTGGTTATGCCATAGCCGAAAGCCTGTTGCGCGAGGGCGCTTCGGTAATTATTAATGGCCGCACGCAGGAGAGTGTGGACAAGGCCGTTACCGATCTGCAACCTAACAGCAATTTCGCTACCGTAAGCGGCATCGCGGCCGATTTCTCTAACCCCGAAGAAGTGTATCAACTGATAGCCAACTTACCCGATGTGGATATCCTGGTAAACAACGCCGGTATATTTGAACCCAAAGCTTTTGGCGATATTCCAGACGAAGACTGGTTCCGTTTTTTTGATGTGAACGTAATGAGCGGCGTGCGGCTTTCGCGGCATGTGCTGCCCAAAATGCTGGCGAAGAACTGGGGCCGCATCATCTTCATCTCCAGCGAATCGGCAGTGTTTATCCCCAATGAGATGATCCATTACGGCATGACCAAAACCGCCCAGCTTTCGGTTGCCCGCGGCCTGGCCGAGCTGACCAAAGGCACCGGCGTTACCGTAAACTCCATATTGCCAGGCCCCACCAAATCGCGCGGGGTAGGCGACTTTATCGAAGACCTGGCCCGCAGCGGTAATACATCGGCCGCGCAGGTAGAAACAGATTTCTTTAAAAACCTGCGGCCAACATCGCTGCTGCAACGCTTCGCCACGGTTGAGGAAGTGGCCAATACGGTTACCTATTACGCCAGTCCGCTGGCATCGGCAACCAATGGCGCCTCCATCAGGGTTGAGGGTGGGTTGATCAGGTCGATTTTGTAAGAATCCCACGCCTATTACTCAGCTTGTTATTTCCTTTGGTCTAAAAGAAGTCTTCATACGATAAAGCAGGGGAGTAATAGTGCGTAGGTGCGAAAGAGAACTATCTCTTGACCGCAGCAAATGGATCTACAGCTCTTTTAGAGCCACTTTTAATTTATTTATCACACCAAAATATTCCTCGCTCAGATCAGCATCTTCTACGCATTGCACTTCATTGTTGCATTTTGTTGTGTTTTTCGCTATATTGTGGTCACACCGTTGGTTATAGCAGGTTCTATGCTATTATACCATCTTCCCATTTCCACATTATTATACTATCATAATTTCGGGTTCGGTAGTTTTTAACCAAAAAATATAACAAATGCAGGCATTTTATATCCTTTACCCGCCAGTTTTCGGCAGCAAAAAACACCTAAAAGCGGGTTTGCAGGCTACAGGTGCGGTTTTTATATACGTCGGCCTTTTATTTTACGCCAGCAAAGTTTTTTATGATAAGATCGTACAATTATAGGCTATCCTCTTCGCGCTTACCAAAAGTATTACCCTGCCGCACGTCGCCGGTATCGAAACCTTTTTTGAACCAGTAGGCGCGTTGGGCGCTGGTGCCGTGGGTAAAGCTGTCGGGTTCAATATGTCCAGTGCTTTGCTGTTGCAGGCGGTCGTCGCCAATGGCATGGGCGGCGGTAAGGGCGCTGTCTATATCGGCACGGTTAATTACCACGCCTTTGCTGCGCGCCTGCTGCACGTAGTGTGCCCATACGCCGGCATAAAAATCGGCCTGTAGCTCTAGCTTTACCGATAGCTTATTGAACTCGGTTTGGCTTAGCTGCTGGCGGGCGGCATCAACCTTGGCGCTTAGCCCCAGCAGGTTTTGCACGTGGTGACCAACTTCGTGGGCTATTACATAGGCCTTGGCCGCTTCGCCCGGCGACTGGAAGCGGTTGCTCAGCTCGTCGAAAAAAGCCAGGTCGATGTATACCTTACGGTCGGCCGGGCAGTAGAACGGCCCCGTTGCCGAACTGGCAAAGCCGCAGCCCTGGGCATCAACACCGTCGGTAAAAAAGTGTAGGGTGGGCGAAGTATAGGTTTTACTCATATCGTTAAAAAGGCTGGTCCACACATCTTCGGTACTGGCAAAAATCACACTGGCAAAGCGCTGGTCGGTAGTAAGGTTGGCGCTGCTTATCTTATGGTTCTGCTGCTGCGATTGGTCGGGCTGCCCGCTGTTGAAAAGGCCGTTCACATTCACGCCTGTGAACAGGTAAACAAGCACCCCGATGAGGCCCAGTGCCCCACCGCCAAGGAATAAGCCGCGGCCACCGCCGCTGCTGCTGCCTTCTTCTACATTATCGCTTTCGCGTCCGCCGAACCATTGCATAGTGTTTGAGTTTTTAGGAGCCTCACCCCAACCCCTCTCCAGGGGAGAGGGGCTTTGGAATTTTATAGGTTAACAGGGTTGGGCGGGGGATTGTTTTTAAATGCGTAACGTGCAGACTCACCCCGACTGCTCCGTCAGCTGACGGATGATCGGCCCTCTTTTCGCTGCGCGAAAAGAGGGCAGGAGCAATATCGGATAAGTCAATTCCCTCTTTTGCCAAAGGCAAGAGAGGGTGGTCGGCGAAGCAACGACCGGGTGAGTCAAATCGTCGGCTTTGCATCGTGGCTGAACCCCTCCCTACACCCACCCCGTGGGAGGGAAGCGCGCAAGGCCCGGCTTTCATTTGCATATCTGCATATACGCACATTTTCACATTCAAAACCTACATCACCACTTTCACTTTTATCTGCCCTTTAGATAGGGTACGTACTACAAGGCGGTTGGTGGTAGGGTAAATGGCTTCGATGTTGAGGTCTTTTATCGATACGTCCGACCGGATGCCATTGCCCATATCCTTACTCATTTCCTTTTCTATGCGGGTTTTGCTGTCGGCAATAAAGGTGGTGAGGTTATAGGTGGCCTTTTGGCGGATCATGTCGGTGATCTTGCCGTTGAACATCCATTTGGCGGTCTTCAGCATCCACGATTTAGTTTGCAAGTCGAACGACAGATCGGGGAACGAGATCTCGTGCTTAACGGCATCGTAAGTTGGAGTGCCCACCAGGTAGATGGTGCCGGTGTTGGTGCCTTTAAAATCAACCTGCATTACAATCTGCTTGCCGGCGCCGGTAATCTTGATATGATCGACGATGAACTCGCGGCCCGCGGCTTCGGTCTTCATGCCGGCTACCTGTTTGTTGGCCATATCGCTCAGGTGGTCGTAACCCTCCTGCAAATCAAGGTAAATATTAAAACCGTTGGCCGGGGTATAGGCCGATAGGTTAGGTACCGGTTTCAGTGGCTGGGCTGCACTAACGGTGGTTACCACCGGCTTAGCCGATAAGCCTACCGAAAAGTTCAGCATCGAGCCGCTCAGGTTAAAGCTGCTCACGCGTACAGCCTGTGGGTTGATGGATACGAAACCCACATCGCCCACCTTGGTTTCTGATGCCAGGTTCTTCCAAAGCTCCTCGATGATGGGTTTCACGTTGTAGGCAGCCACTTTGGCGTCAACCTGTTTACCCAGATCGTTTAACTGGGGGATCAGGTATTGGATCAGGCGGTCGGTAACGTCAATCTGGCCCATCACGATGTTGCAGCGGTCGATAGCCTTTGGGGCCGGGTATAATACGGTTTTTGATGTCAGGCGATAATCGGGCGATACGTTGATGGTAGATTGAAAGCCGATCTCCATACGGCGGGGCGCCTCACCAACACCACATTGGGCCGATAAGGTAGGCACCACGCATTGTGCACCCTGACCGGGCAAGGTAACGCACTTGGCGCAGTACGATGCCGCGATGCTGTACGCGCCGGTAAAGCGCAGGTTCACCACGTTGTTGGCGCCGGTAATACTGAACGGCGTGCGGGTAAAGGTATAGGCGTAACGCAGGCCCTCGCAAGGCTGCTGGTTATCGGCATATTTGTTAGGCACCGAGTTTTCGGCCTGAACGAAGTATTTTTTCAGATCGACGGTGATAGGCACTTCGATGTTTGATACCGGCTGCACCAGTTTCGGGATATCCACATCGGCTACGATGGTTGGGGCCAATGGCTTGGTGGTAGAGCACGAGTTTACAAGTACAGCTGTAGCGCAAAGGGCAGCTAACAGAATTAGTTTAAGCTTCATATAGGGCTGGGGGTAAAATCAATAAGGAATGGTTAAATAAAAATCATCTGAATTAACGGGCGCAAATTTAAGGTATTTTATCATTTGCAGGATGATTGGCTGTAGATTTAACCACAACGCGCGCAAAGATTAACACTAAGAACACAAAGCTTTTCCAACTTAAAAACCTTTGTGCCCTTTGTGGTTAAATCGACACTTGCACCACCAAAAGTATTTTTATATTTACCGCACTCATAAAAAATCAGATATCAGATGGAACAGCCCGACGCATTGAACCAGGTAGCCGAATTTCACCGCACCTTTAAACACCCCATACAGCCACAGGCGGCCATGCCCTCCAAGGAACGGGCGGCGTTACGCGTATCCCTGCTGGCCGAAGAATTAAAAGAACTTCAGCAAGCTATCGACGATAATGATATGGTGGAAGTGGCCGATGCCCTGTGCGATCTGCAATACGTGCTCTCGGGTGCGATACTGGAGTTTGGCCTGGCCGGTCAGTTTAAATCCCTTTTTGATGAGGTGCACCGCTCTAACATGAGCAAGGCTTGTAAAACTATCGAGGAAGCCGAGCAAACCGTAGCCCATTACCTGGCCAAGGATAATACCGAAGCCCACTACAAGGAGCTGGACGGCCTGTACCTGGTTTATCGTACCTCTGATAATAAAACTTTAAAATCTATCGCCTATTCGCCTGCTGCCCTGCGGGAAATGATGGGCGCCTAAAATGCCGATGTACGATATCTGCTGCATAGGCCACATCACGTCGGACAAGGTGGTTACCACCCAAACCACCCTATATATGCCGGGTGGTACGGCCTATTACTTCTCGTGCGCGCTAAGCAATCTGCAAACCAAATACCTGCTGATAACCGCCCTGGCCGATGCCCAGATGCACTACGTGGAGCAACTGCGCGAAGACGGTATTGAGGTGTTAGTGCAGCCCAGCACGCATACGGTCTTCTTCGAGAATATCTACCCCGAAAACCAGGACCAGCGCACGCAAAGGGTATCTAAAAAAGCAGATACGTTCAGGCAGGAGATCTTGCAGGATGTGGAAGCCCGCATCTTTCACCTTGGCCCCTTACTGGCCGATGATATTTCTATCGATGTAATTAAAACGCTGGCTGCCAAAGGCCGGGTTAGTTTGGATGTACAGGGCTACCTGCGCCGGGTAGAAAACCAGCAGGTTTATGCCACCAACTGGCCCGGTATGGCCGAAGCCCTGCCCCATATCAGTATTTTAAAAGCCGATGTAGCCGAGTTGCAGGCCCTAACCGGTAAAGACACCGTTGCAGATGGTGTTGAAGTATTGGCCGGGTATGGTGTAAAGGAAATAGTGATCACCAACGGTGGCCAGGGTTCGCAAATATGGAGCGATGGTGTTTTTTACGATATCCCCGCTTTTATGCCACCGCTTAGTGTTGATGCTACCGGCTGCGGCGATACCTATATGGCCGGTTACCTGTTCTACCGCACCAAGGGTATGGGGATACAGCGATCGGGCGAGTTTGCCGCTGCTATGGCGGGATTGAAAACCGCCACCCCGGGCGCTTTTACAGGCACTTTGCAGGATGTTGAAGCGTTTATGAACAACCGCTAAAAGCGTACATACTTTTCCATCAGTGCACGGTCGGTGCCTTTGGCTATTGCCTTTTTGGCTTGCTTACGCAGGATAAATTCAAAAATGCTCATCCAGCCGGGCAGGTTGCTTTCGCTGATATCGAATAGCCAGGCCAGCGCCAGCCTATCTTTTGGGAAGCCCTTTTTATCACATAAGCCATCTGAAGCCAGTCCGTAGCCTATTTGCAGCGAGCGCTCGAAGCCCACACTTGCCGGCCTCAGCTCCACGCGAAATTTGCAGGGCTTGCCGCTGCGGTTACGAAACAGGTGCCGCATATTAGGATGTGCCGTAGCCGATTGCCCCGGTTGCAGGCCGTATATCTCCTTACCTAAGCCTATTTGAACTTCACCTTCCAGGCAATCAAACTTTTCGCTATAGGTTTTGTGATAGTGCAGGCCAACGCCGCCGCCATCGGCCAGTTCAACTTCAACCAAAGTATATTCGCCATTGGTATCGGCCGATGTTTTTAAAAACACCACGCTGTCCTTTTGTATCGGGTTGTAAATTCTGCGTTCGCTCATCAGATAATTGTGTTATGAATCAGATTGTTGCGAAGATATACGTACAAGTAATTGGTGTGGATTTTAGCAAACGAGAATTAACCGGCCAGGCAGGGTTCCAACACCTCCTCTAAATGCTTTTTGATAACCGGCTTCACCAAATAAGCCTCGGGCTGGGTGGCATGGGCCTTAAATATCAGTTCATCATCATCAACAGACGATTGGTAAATAAACGGGATATGCAGGTAACGGTTGATATAGCGACCAAGATCAATACCGGTACGATTGCTTTCCAGCATAATATCCGTGATCACCAAATCGGGTTTAAGGGTTTGCAGATCGGCCACCGCCTTCTCATAATTACTGGCCGAACCGCAGATGCGGTGCCCCATTCCCGCTATCATCCGCTTTAGCGAAAGGGCAATAAGCGGGTTATCCTCTACAAGGTAAATATTTAAAGCACACATGATTGTAATAGATGTATTGGGCTGATAGACGCCAATTGCCACCGAAATGTTACAACGGGGTGGAGAAATTTGTTGAAGCGGCGAAGACTCACCCGGTCGTGGCTGCGCCCGACCACCCTCTCTGCGCTTAGCGCAAAGAGGGAAGAAAGTAATGCCAGATATCCATCCCCTCTTTTGCCAAAGGCAAGAGAAGGTGGTCGGGCGCAGCCACGGGCGGGTGAGTCTCCGTCGGTATGATATACCCCCTTGCATCCCTCCCCACAAATCGCTAAACTTGCGTTTAAACAACACCCCGATGAAAAAAACTTACCCCTTATATTTTTGCCTGGCTACGGTTGCCTTACTATCGGCTTGCTCACCTAAAGGCCCTTACGCGGTTACCAATAAGGTTTATACCCATCAAAAAGATTCGCTGCTGCTGCTGGCCAAATCAGAACAGGCCCCGCTTATTGTGGATAGCACCGGCACGCAGGTGCCTACCGATTGGGTGGGCACCGTAAACTTCGGCATCCGCAAACCTAACTACGTTATTATCCATTATACTGCGCAGGATAGCCTGGGGCAAACCATCAAAACATTTACGGTGAAGCATTCGGCCGTAAGCGCCCATTACGTGGTGGCCAAAAGCGGTAAGATCGTGCACATGGTGAATGATTACCTGCGTGCCAACCAGGCCGGCGTAGGCAAATGGGGTAGCATTACCGATATGAACAGCTGCTCGATCGGTATCGAGATAGATAATAACGGAGCCGAACCATATCCTGATGTGCAGATCAAAAGTCTGCTGGCTTTATTGGCTAAGCTAAAAAAAGATTACGGCATTCCGCAGGCTAATTTTATCGGTCACCAGGACTGGGCGCCGAAACGTAAGCCCGATCCCGGTCCGCTATTCCCGTGGAAGGTGATGGCCGCCCACGGCTTCAGCTTTTGGAGCGATGAAGTGCTGGAGCTTGCCCCCGACAACTATGATTATATCACCGCCCTGCGTTTGATAGGCTATGATACCAGTACCCCTAAAGATGCTATCGTAGCGTTTAAGCGCCATTTTGTGCAAAGCGATATTACACCAACGATGACACAGTTGGATTTGAATATCCTGTATAATATCAGTAAGAAATATCAATAGCCCCCCTGCCCCCCTAAATGGGGAGTTAATGTGTGAACTAAGAAAGTAACCTCACAAAGAAAGCGACAGGCAAACCCATCGCTTTTCTATCTAAAAAGACTTTCGACTAAACACTTCGGACTTATTACTGCCCTTGCTTAGCCTGGGCTTTCATCTGGTCGTTAGCTACAATGGCTATCTCTACACGGCGGTTTTGCGCACGGCCATCGGCAGTGGTGTTATCACCAATAGGTTCGCTTTCGCCACGCCCCTGGGTAGTCATGCGCGAGCCTGATACGCCACCAGCTACGATGTACGATTTAACGGCTTCGGCACGACGGATAGACAGGTCCATATTGTGCTGATCGGTACCGGTATCATCGGTGTGCCCCACGATGAGGATATTAGTCTCCGGATTTTTACTTAACGAAGCAGCCAGGTTTTCCAGGTTGCTTTTTGCAGCCGGTTTTAGTCCTGTTTTATCCACATCAAACAAAATACCCGAATCAAATTTCACGATGATGCCCTCGCCCTGGCGCACAACAGTAGCACCCGGAACGGTTTGCTGGATCTCGGCGGCCTGCTTATCCATCTTACGGCCAATCAGCGCGCCGGCTGTACCCCCAACGGCACCACCAATAACGGCGCCCAAAGCGGTATTACCCGCGGCTTTACCTATAAAAGCACCAACCACGCCGCCGGCACCGGCGCCAATGGCTGCACCCTTTTGTGTTTTGGTGAACGAGTTACAACCGGTGTTTAATAACCCGGTTGTTGCTATAGCAATGCCTAACGCAGCTACTTTAATTCTTAAAGTTTTCATGGTTGATATTTTTTGTGCAAATATATTGTTACAAAGTAAATGCCAAAATGATAATATTGTTTAGCAGGAATGAGATTTTAACCACAGAGGTTTGCACAGGGGACACGGAGAATCTCAATCCCGTTATTGCGGTACGAAGCAATGACGGGGGAGATTGATCGCTGTGGCTAACTAATCGTACCTGCTTCAAATTCGTGCAATTCGCTTAATTGTTAACAGGGTTGAAGCGCATTCGTGTGTATCTTTTTATATTTACCCCCGCATGCAATTCCACACAGGCAAATACAAACCATCAAAACAAGTAATTATCCTGCTTGGTCTTTTGGTGCTCATTATGCTGCTGGTATGGTTCAGGCAAAGTCCCGACCGGGTGGA
Organism: Mucilaginibacter mali; assembly: GCF_013283875.1. Lineage (NCBI taxonomy): Bacteria > Pseudomonadati > Bacteroidota > Sphingobacteriia > Sphingobacteriales > Sphingobacteriaceae > Mucilaginibacter > Mucilaginibacter mali. Next base: position 4,895,363 of record NZ_CP054139.1, on the reverse strand, counting down.
GCGGTATTATTACCGGGGATTTTATAGGTTCATCAGTTATGTATTGCATTACCCGCTTAACACCATTCCGTTTAGCATTGGCGATGTGGTTTACGCGCTTGTTATCCTTGCATTGCTTTTCGGCTTGTTCAGGCTTGTGCGATTTTTGTTTATCAGGCAGCCAAAAAAAGCGGGGAGATTGGTACTGCGATTTTTCATTTGCCTGGAGGTAGCCTGGCTATGGTTCTATTGCTTTTGGGGATTGAACTATTACCGCCCGCCTGCCGCGCATCTGCTGGGCTATAACGATACCACTTACAGCATTAAAGATGTAGCCACGGTAACCAACCTCATCATCGATAGCGCCAACAGCCTGCGCCCCTGTATCGATACGGTTACGGCGGACCCTGTCATTAAAAACACCTATACCTACAGCATATCGGCGGTGGCCTCGCTCAAAAACTTATCGGGTAAATTTATCACGATAAGGCCTCGTGCAAAGGCATCTATGTATAGCAGCATCTTAAACTACCTGGGCACATCGGGTTATTTTAACCCCTTTACCGGCGAAGCGCAGATCAATTCACAAATGCCGTTCTTTGATAAGCCATTCGTGTCCTGCCATGAGATGGGGCATCAAACCGGCTGGGCACGCGAGGATGAAGCTAACTTTGCGGGATACCTGGCAGGAACCAACTCCACCAGTACCTTGCTGCGCTACTCGGCCTATTATGCCGGGATAGAAGAGTTTATGCGCTATCTGCGCCGCCGCGATACTACAGCCTATCGCGCCCTGCGCAAAAAGATCTCGCCCCTTGTCTTCAGCGATTTTAAGGCCGACAGCGCCTACTGGACCAAATACCAGGGCGGGGCCGAAATGGTAAGCGGTATGATGTTCGATAAATTTCTGAAAGCCAATAACCAGCCCCACGGTCTGCGTACGTATAACCGCATGATCATTTTAACCATGGGCTATTACCGCAAGCGGTATAAAGTTTGGTAGATCGGGATATATCCGTACAGTATCGCAAGCAAGAACAATTACAGATAGTACATGACGCGATTACCATATCCAGCTATTACATTTGGTTAAACCAATCGATTGCATCTCAATTGCTCATGAAAAAATTAGTATCTGTTTTAGCGCTGGTATTTTTTGCCTGCCCCCTATTTGCCCAGGTGCCCGATAGCATTGCCGAAAATATTAAGGTGATCAAAAAATATGTTTTCGAAGATTATAAGCAGATGCTGAAGCAACCCACCGGGGCCTTGCTGTATCCATACATCACGCCGGGTAGTAAATCGTACGCCACGGTTTTGTGGGATTGGGATTCGTGGCTGAGCAATATCGCGCTGGCACAGATCCTGCAAGACCAGGGCAGCGCCGCCGACAAGCGCGAAGCACTACCCTACGAGCAAGGCTGTGTGTTAAACTACCTGGCCTATACCGGCGCCGATGGTTACATGCCCATGGTGGTGGACAAAAACTCGGACCCGGCTAAAATAAAACCGGCGGATATTTACGCTACTAACATGCATAAACCCGTGATTGCCCAGCACGCCGCATTTCTTACTAAACTGAACGATGGCAATGCCGAATGGTTGCGCGAGAAGTTTCACCTGATGCAGGCGTTTATTACAAACTATCAAACACACCATTGGCATAAGGATACCGGCCTGTTTTTTTGGCAGGATGATTTGGCTATTGGGGTGGATAACGATCCGTCCACCTTTTTCAGGCCCAACAGAAGTTCGGCTTCCATCTACCTGAATTGCCTGATGTATAAGGAACTACAGGCCATGGCTTACCTGTCTACACAGTTAAAGCTGAAAGATGACGGCCCTATGTACCGCGTACAAGCCGAAGACTTGAAAAAGGCCATCCAACAAAACTGCTGGGACGAAAAGGACGGCTATTATTATTCGGTAGATTTGAACCTGCGGCCTATCACCAACCAGCCCTCCATTGTTTTCGGGAAGCCTTTTGTGTTGCATAAGGGTATGCCACGCACCTATTCGGGCCTGATCCAGCGCTTTGGGGTATGGTCCGGGTTTATGACCATGTGGGCCGGCATTGCCACGCCCGAACAGGCGAAGCGCATGGTGGCCGAAAACTATTTGGATAAACGCACCTTCAACGCCCGGTATGGTATCCGCACACTGTCAAAGCTCGAAAAAATGTATAGTCTTAAAGCCAGCAGCAACCCATCTAACTGGCTGGGGCCTATCTGGGGGATCTCCAACTACCTCACCTACCGCGGCCTGCTGAAGTACGGTTATAAAAAAGAAGCTACCGAACTGGCCTACAAAACCATTATGCTTTTTGGCGACGACTTTAAAAAAGAAGGCGCCCTGCACGAATACTACGACCCCGATACCGGCGCCCCTATTATGAACAAGGGTTTCCAAAACTGGAACTACCTGGTATTGAATATGATCGATCAGCTGGAGGGCGGGAAGGTTGTTGAGGAGTTTTAGCGGATAGCAATAAACACCCCACGGATCAGAGTCAATCGGAACAATTTGCAAAAAAGACTACCAATATCGTAGACTATTGTTTACTTTCGCCCCCTTAAAATATTTTATGCGAAGGCGTATCCGGTTACATGTAAGGCGTACCCGTTATATTATTTATAAAGAAACACTGATTGATGCCAGGGAGCACTTTTGGACGTTTATCGGTTCGTTTATCGGGATCGGTATCATCGGGTTTATTAACAGCAAATACTTTACTGCTTACGATAACCTTTTTCTTATCGGCTCATTCGGCGCATCGTCGGTGCTCATCTATGGCATTATTAATAGTCCGCTGGCCCAGCCGCGCAATTTGATAGGCGGCCATTTGGTTTGCGCCATAACCGGCGTAACCGTCCATCATTTTATACCCGGCGAAGTTTGGCTCTCGGCAGCTTTATCTGTTTCATTATCAATTGTGCTGATGCAGGTTACAAAAACGCTTCATCCACCAGGTGGTGCAACGGCGCTTATAGCTAATATCGGTTCGCCCAAGATCCAGGCGTTGGGGTATTTTTATGTGATTAGCCCTGTGCTTTCAGGTGTATTGATATTGTTTTTTGTAGCGGTACTTTGCAATAATGCTACTAATCATCGTAGTTACCCACGAAACAAAGAATGGTATAAGATATGGAAACGCAGATATAAACATGGTATCTGACCCCCTTACCCTGGATAATGATTTAGCAGTATTTATCCCTTCAATGCCTCAAAATAACCGGTAGTTTCCTGTACAATAGCCTCCATCAGTTCCTTCGCCTTCGTATGCTTCAGCACGGGCGCTATCTGCCCGCCCCAAAACAGGATCATGTCCCATTTCTCCTGTTCGATGGCAGCCTTACGTATAGACGACATCAGCGTGGTTTGCAGCGGGAACGGCAATACCTGGTTTTCCTTACCCATAATTTCCTTTGCTATGCGGCTGGTCAGCCCGCGACCGAGGCGGCCGGTAAAAGCGCGCGACAGGGTGGTGTATTTGGCCGCGTCGCTAAACAGCATCTGGCGGTGGACAGGCAGCGCGTTCGACTCGTCGGTAGCTAAAAAGGCGGTGCCTATTTGAGCTGCGCTTGCGCCAAGGGCCAGCGCGGCTGCTACACCTTTACCATTGGCTATACCCCCGGCGGCTATAATGGGCGTTTTTACCTTATCTTTAATTAATTGCACCAAAGCAAATGTGCCGGTGGTCGACATTTCTGCCGGGGCCAGGAACGATGGCCGGTGCCCGCCCGCTTCAAAACCCGAAGCGATGATCATATCCACCCCGGTGTTCTCCAAAGCAATGGCTTCGTCCAGCGTAGTGGCCGCGCCAACGGTTACAATGCCTCTTTTGCGAAACTCCTCCAGCATATCTGCCGACAGGGTGCCAAACATAAAGCTGAACACTTTGGGTTTGGTATCCAGTATCACCTGCACCTGGTTTTCAAACCGGGTTTTAAAAGGCGCTGGCTTGGCCGGGAAGGGGATATCCAATTCATCAAAATAAGGTTGAAACAGTTGCCGGGTTTGCTCGTAGCGTTCGTTGCTGATGCCGGCGGCAGCGTTATCATGATCAGATACCCACAGGTTGATGTTGTATGGCTTATCAGTAGCGGCTTTCAATTGCTTATCAACCTCATAAATTTCCTGCGCGCTTAGCGTATAAGCGCCGTAGCCACCCAATCCCCCAGCGTTTGATACAGTGGCGACCAGTTCGACAGTAGACAAATTGCCCCCGAAAGGCCCCTGCAGAATAGGGTATTGGATCCCCAGCATTTCTGTAGCTTTATTATTGTACCACATGGCTTTTAAATTTAGGCCGATCATTTTATCGACCGGCATAACAAAGTACGGCAACAAAACCGGGATGATCGCGTGATGTGGATCACAAATTTAAAAGCAATAATTGGGGAGATTGCCAGCCTTATGCCATAGGCCAGGGAAGATTATCGCTACCTCGCCCATATATCTATTGTATGGTCTGAACTGGCCGTCGCTACCTGTAAACCATCGGGGCTGTAGGATACATCGTTAACATCGTTGCAATGATGCCTGAATGTTTGTAATAATTTGCCGCTGCTTACCTCCCACAATCTTGCCGAAACGCCTTTGTTGAAGTTGGAATCCCCAAAAATATTCTGCAAAAACTCACCGATCATGGGCTTATCGCGGCCGCCGGTAAGCAGGTAGCTGTCGTCGGGGCTAAAGGCCGCGGCTTGTATATGCTCCGGTACGGCAAGGCTGCATATAAGTCCACCTTCGGGCATGCGCCATAATTTGATGGTTTTATCATCACTGGTAGTGGCCAGTAATTTACCATTATGGCTAAAGGCCAGGTCAACAATGGCCTCGGTATGCTTTGTAAGGTTATTTAACAGCGCGCCCGTGTGTGCATTCCATATTTTAACACTACTATCAAAGCTTCCGCTGGCCAGCAAGGCACCATCAGGACTGAATTTTACCGACCAGATATTGCGGTTGTGGCCGCTCATTTCTTTTATTAGTTTACCCGATGCAAGATCCCATAGCCGGACCGTCTTGTCTTCGCCCGCACAGGCCATGGTTTTCCCATCCGGGCTAATATCTATCGCCCAAAGTGTTTGGCCATTAGCGGGAAATTGTTTTACCAGCTGGCCATTGTCTGTACGCCATAATCGGGCAATGCCATCATAGCTGGTTGTAGCTACCGTATTCCCATCCGGACTGAAGGCCAGGTTGGTAATGCCTGCCGGCTGTTTAATTTTTCGGGCAATGCGCATATCGCCGGTACGCCATAAAATAACGGTACTGTCCACACTGCCGCTGGCCAGTAATTTACCATCGGGGCTGTACTTAGCGGCCCAAATATCACTGTTGTGCGCCGCAAGCGATGTTTTTAGTTTAAATATCCCCCCGTTTACCTGTGGCGAACAGTAAAATAGCTGGTAATAACCCAATGCTAAAAGCGCCAGCAAAAAAGGTGTACCGATAAAAATAAATTTCCTGCTCATGGTTTAGTGGTTTTACCGGTTTGATTTAAGCGCCCGTTGTTTGTTACATCATCCAAAAACAATTAAACCAATTGCCTATAAATTAAAATTAACACCTGTTTAACAGACGATAGGTATATTTGCCTGCAATCGATGACAAGCATAGCGCCGAACGCCATACCGCGCCCGGTATTTAAACTGGGCCAGCCTGATGATAACTACAAATATCAGCCGCTTCCCCCGCCGCCGGGTAAATATCCCTACCGCCTTACTCACGCCGGTAAAAACACGCAACAATTATGTTTCCATATGGTGGGCGATACGGGGGGTATGCACGACACGGAAAAACAGCACCGGGTAGCCGTCGAAATGACGAAGCAATACCTGTCGGCTGCCCATCAACCCGAGTTTCTTTTCCATTTGGGCGACCTGGTATATAACTATGGCGAAGCCGGATCGTACGCGCAACAGTTTTTTCAGCCTTACGAAAAGTATCCCGGGCATATTTACGCCATTGCAGGTAATCACGATAGTGATGTAAACCCCGTGGCTATTGCTCCCTACAAAAGCTTAGATGCCTTTGCCGCCGTCTTTTGCGATATCGAACACCGCAGGGTAACATTCGGTGGCGATACCAATCGCAAAAGTGGTATACAACCCCATATTTACTGGACGCTGGAAACCCCGCTGGCCACCATCATCGGTATGCACAGCAATGTGCCGAAGTATGGCGTGGTTGATGATGAGCAGATAGATTGGTTTAAGCAGGAGTTGAAACATGCCGGTGCGCAGCGGCCAAACAAGGCAGTGATCGTGGCGGTACACCATGCGCCTTATTCAGCCGATACCAACCATGGTTCAAGTGAGCCGATGATCAACCTGCTGGAGGGCATTTTTGAAGAAACCGGCATCCGCCCCGACCTGGTGGCGAGCGGGCATGTGCATAATTACCAGCGCTTCCAAAAAAGTTATGCTGATGGAAAGGCCCTCACCTACCTGGTGGCGGGTGCCGGTGGTTACGACGAATTGCACCCGCTGGCCGGTTTGCATGACCCGCGCTATAGCGCCGGATCGGACTTGTTTAGCGATATTGACCTGCTGGCCTGGAACGATACCCGCCATGGCTTCCTGAAAATAGATCTTGAAAAAAACGCCGGTGGGTTTAACCTTATTGGCGAATATTATATAGTTGATGCTTTACCTGGCGCGGGCGGCACCTTGGCCGACCGTTTTTTGATTAAACTTGCTTAACCCAATTTAACCTGAAATTATGGAAAGAAGATCGGCCCTAAAAAACATTGGCGCGGCCTTGCTGCTGCCCGCAACCGGTATTGCTTCTGTACGCAATGATGAAGCCAAGAAACCGGCGCTGCGCATAGCGCACATTACCGACGTACACTTAAAAGATCAGTTTGGCGCGCCCGATAAATTTACACGCTGCCTGCACCATATTCAGCAGCAAAAGCCGGGTATCGACCTGATGATCAACAGTGGCGATATCGTTTTTGATATGAATAAAGAGAACATCGATACCATTAACGCGCAGTGGCAACTGGAAAAAAGCATCATGAAGAATGAATGCAGCTTGTCCGTGCGCTATTGCCTGGGTAACCACGATATCTGGTGGAGCGAAAACAATAAGGGCCAGGCCATCTACGGCAAGCAATATTCCATGGATCAACTGGGGCTGGCAAAGCCTTATTACAGCTTCGCACAAAATGGCTGGAAGTTTTTGATGCTGGATAGCGTGCACCTGGATATCGACCAAACCTGGTACATCGGTAAGTTAGGCGACGAGCAGTTTGCCTGGCTGGAAGCCGAACTGAACAACACACCCGCCCACATGCCGGTAATGGTGGTTTCGCACATACCAATTTTAACCGCCACGCTGATGATAGAAGACAACATTATTAACAAGTGGCAAATGCTGGGCGGCGATATGCATACCGATACGGCAAAGATCATCAGCCTTTTTTATAAGCACCCCAATGTAAAATTGTGCCTCAGCGGGCATATCCACCTGCGGGATAAGGTGGTGTATAACAATGTTACCTACCTGTGCAACGGCGCCGTAAGCGGCGCCTGGTGGGAAGGCAACCGCCGCGAAACCTTCCCCGGTTACGGTTTGATAGACCTGTATAACGACGGCACGTTTGAAGAGCGATATGTACCTTACGGGTGATTGTAGAACTGGCAAATTAACCACTAAGAGCACGAAGAATTTTGCACGAAGTTCACAAAAGGCAAAGCTTGAAAAATCTTTGTGAACTTTGTGATTTCTCCCTTTGTGTTCTTTGTGGTTAAACTGCCACACACAATAACCCCACGAAAACTTATTGTAACCACCTCGCCGATAGTTTAATAGCACCTTAACAAACCTACCACGCCGCGTGGTAAAACAGCCTGATTTGTTAACGGAAAGATGATGTTAAGGGCACCTGCCCGGCAAGACGTATCGCTAAATTAGGGTCTAACATTTACAACCATGAATTTATTAAACTTAACCGAGCCGGAAGATACCCAGGACGTATCGGCCGAAGAAATTAACGAACAGGATACTGACCTGAACCAGGAGCAGGCAGAACAGGACGAAGAAGAGCAGGACGAAGACGCTGAAGAAAGCGAAGAAGAAGCCGACGAAGAAGAGTCTGAAGACGACGAGGATGAGGAAGAAGAAGACGAAACTGAAGACGAAGCGTAAAACAAACAGGGCCGGAAATATCTCCGGCCCTTTCTTATTTCTCTTCGGCCATGGCGGCTATTGCCTGTAAAAACCAGGCGGCGTGAGGGATCCATTGTTCAGTCCAGCGCCACTCGTTGCCCTGGGCTTCGGTTTTAAAGTCGATATCACTGCCATCAGCCTTGCCATCGCCACCGGTTATACCGTTGGAAATGCCACCCCTTTCGGAACCATGCCCAAAGTTGCTGTGCATATAAGGCACATTTTTACTCCCGAAGTTATACATAAAGCACATTTGATAAGGATTACTGCCCAGTATCCAATTTAACTGATCGGTAGCGAAAGCGGCCAGCGCGGGTTTTACTTTCCAGGCATTATTTGCGGGGTATGCCATGCGCCCGCCTACAATAGCCGCCGCTGCCAGCGAACCTAAGCGGGCATTCTCGCCCTGCCACCACCAACCGGTCTCGTTTTCGTGCGGGATAAAAAAGCCGTCCTGTATCTTGTCCTTATACTTAAATGTCTGCCGGGCATAACCGAATGGATTGTTTACTTCGTTGGTTACCCTTAATTCATAGTCTAACGATGCTTTAATAGTTTGCAAAGCCTGGGCACGGTAAACCTCATCGGTTTCCTGTTTGGCAAAGCGTGCCAGGGCAATGATCGGTAAGCCCGCATCGGATGCATGCCAGTAGGGCCGGCTGCCATCGTCGGCGCGGAAATAGCCGGTTCGGGTTAAGCGGGTGGATAGTTTTTCGGCACGTTTGCGGGCCTCGGTACGGTATTGTACATCGCTGGTGGCTATCCAAAGTTCGGTGGCGGCCATCAGGGCGCAGTAATCGTCGATGATGTTTTCCTTGCCATCGTCATCGTATTTGGTATTGTTAACCAGCAGGTGCGCGAACGCCCGCTTGGCGGCATCAAGGTATTGGGCCGATGTAAAATCGCCGTGTTTTTTCCAGCGGGAGATACGGGCCAGCGCGGCGATGGCCATGCCGCCGCCCTCGCGAAATGCGCTTTGATATTCGTTGGTGGTTACGCTGTTGGCATGCAGCCCCACTATGCGGCGGGCATTGGGATCTTTATTAAAATAACTGAAGACGATCATATAGAAATAGCCCTCTTTTGATAAGGCCCGCATCATATAATCCGCCCCCCAAAGGGCTTCGCTTTCTATCGAATCTTTAGCCCCTAATCGGGTAAGCAGCTTCGGCACGGCCTCATCCGCATAAACCATCGACCAGGTGACCAGCGGGATCTGCTGCGGCGACATAAAATTGGCATAAGCCAAATGCGAGAAGTATTTACTCACATCGCCCGAGGCATCGCACCAGCCGCCATGTATATCGACTGTCTGCCCGGTGCCCAAAAGCTTCATTTTAGCATCGGCCGCAAGCTCGCCCGGGGTGTTGGCCCGCTGCCTGCGGTAATAATGCAGTATCGATTGAATAGTCGATTGCGCTAAAGCATCGGGTTTTACCTCAAAGGCATCCGAAAGGCTGGTTTTGCTTCCAACATGTACGCTGATCCGGTATTTCCCAGCTTTGTTAAAGCCTGAAAAATCGGCCTTGTAAAAATACTGACCCGGCCGCCATTCTGTAATTTGCTGGGCCGGGCCTAAGGTTCCGGTAAATACAGGTTTGGAGTTACCTGCATCAACCAAAGCAAAAGCCGTATGCGGCGGTAGCTTCTGTCCGTTACCTACCAGGGCCGATTTTGGCCCGTTGATATCAAAGGCTACCTGGTTGGTATAAATAACCGGCTTATCCTGCGCCAATAGCGTTAGCGAACAAAAGATTAATAAGGTGAGTATGGTGTGTTTCATAGTTTGTTTTTGGTGTTGATTTAACCACAAAGGGCGCAAAGAAATAGCAGGTATATCAAGCACAAAGGCCGCAAAGTATTTTTCTATTCTGTATCGTACACAAAGGCTTTGTGGTTCTTTGTGTTACTTTACTTTGTGGCCTTTGTGGTTAAATTGCCACAATTACTCCTTAACTCCAGCCGCCCAAAATATCGCATTAGTAAATAACTGTTTATACGTCATGTTGTTAAATAAGTCGGGCGAGTGTCCCATAAAAATATATACGTTACGGGCTTTATAATGCTCGTTGGTCCACACCACAGGGTGATCGCCCATTTTAATATCGGTACCGGGGGTATAGCTGTTCTCATCAACACTGGCCAGCACGTGCACATTTGGCCGCGGACTTTTATTATAGGTGTACCACTCGTCTTTAGCGATGATGAACGATGCCGGCACGCCCCGCATTACAGGGTGTCTGCTATCTTCTACATTCACCTTGCCCTGCGCGAAGGTTGCAATGTAGTTCTTAAACTGTATCCCGCCCATAAAGTCAGAAAACCAGGGCCAGATATGATAGCCATCAAACTCGCCCAGCAGGGTGGCATGGTGAAAGCCGATCCAGCCGCCCCGGCCTTCGTCAATATATTTTTGAAATGCGCTTACGGCTTTGTCTTTCCAGGCGTAGGGCGGATAATCTAATTGGATGAAGAGCTGATACTGGTTTAAAAAAGCTTCGTCAATTTTATCAGTATTCTGGATGTAATCGATGTGGAAATTCTTTTTCGCAGCCAGCGAATCGAGCCAAACCTTTGCCCGTTTGGAATATTCAAGGTGATGGCCGCCGTTCTCGTATAAGGCGATCACACGGAATAATGGCTTTTGAGCCGATGCCGCGAAGCTGATCAAAAGCAGGAAGAAAACAGCAAGTTTTTTCATTAGCAGATGTGGAATCGTTTTGCAATGCAATTTAACCGATATCCAAACAAACAACTTAACGAGATACCCCTACATTACCTCTCTTGTGCAGAATCGCTAATTTGCTACTTTACTAATACCACCACCACAGTATCCAAAGCCTGGCGGCGTGTCTTGCTGTTCAAAAACTGCGGCTTCAGCATGGAGATCCAGTAATTATCAAACGATTTTACCGGTTGTATCTGCCAGCCTTTAGCGGCCAGCCCTTTTAATACAGGCCCGTTACTGAACATATAAAACGGTTTCGGTGGGATAGGGCCATTACCCGCTGGATCAACAGAGACCAACCGGCCGCGGATATAAAAATCGAGCGGGAAGTTATAGGCATCGGCAGTGATAGCTACCGGGTAGTTTTGGGTGTTTACCCTATTGATATACATAGCCGCCTCGCTGCCGCCCTGGTAGTGCAGCAACGATGGGTAAAAGGCCAGGTTAAGATACACGTTCACCACAAAGGCGGTGATCACCGTGCGGATAACGGTTTTGCGGATGCCCTTAGCCCCGATATGCTTGGGGATGGACATTAACAGGATGAGCATGGCAATAATGATGGCCACTACCGGCCAGGCTAATGTCGATGGCCTGAAAAAGTATTGAAGTACAACGATTATCCCGATCATTAAAACCGTAATAACCGATTGCACCCTTTGCACCGCGTACTTACTTTTTGTTGATTGGATATTGTACAGGTGAGCCGCCAGCTGAATGGCGAACAGCGGGAAAACAATATTGAGGTAATAAGGTAACTGAAACTTCGATGCCGAAAATACCAGGAACGTAAGCAAGGAGCCGCACAGGCAAAGCCACTGGCTGTTAAGTGTATCTTTAGCCTGCTTCCGTATAGATTGGTAAATAGCCGCGAATAACAACAGCGACCATGGCAGAAATGCCCAGGCCAGCGTATGCACAAAAAAGAACGGATCGCCGCTGCCTTTGATAGGGCCGGTATTGAAGAAGCGCCCGAACTGACTGTCCCAAAAGAAAAATTTGATGCCGGATACATTGTGCTTATCAAACACCAGTTTTTCGGGGTGCAGATCGAACTGTTGATACAGGCAGTAAAACTCGGGCAATACAAAAACGGCGGTCAATCCGATAGCCAGCAGCCAGCGTAAATGGAACAGTTGCCGCCATTGTTTGGTAATGATCAGTTGTCCGGCAATAGCACCGCCGATGGGGATAATGGCAAACATGCCCTTGGTCATGATAGCCAGCGCGGCGAATATGGCGCCCCAAAGCAATTGCCAGTAATTGTTACGGATATAAGCGTTGTAGAAATGATAGATGGAAGCGATGATCAGCCCGGTGAGATAAGGCTCAGCGCGGACATCGTTATTGGAGATGATGATATGCTCGGCGGTAAGCAGTATCAGTACCGACCATAGGGCGATCTCGCGGTTATATAATTGCAGGGCCAGGCGATAAGTGTAAACTGCACCCATCATTAAAAACAAAATGCCGGGTAATTTATAGACCCAGGTTTGGAAGCCGAATAGTTCGAAAAAAGCGGCGGTTACCCAAAAGGGGAAGTGCGGTTTATCTAAAAAATCCTTGCCCTGGGCATACAAGTTCACGTAATCGTGCTTTTGCACCATGGTTTTGGCGATACCGGCATAAAAGGTACCGTCCGGCCCGATAATAGTAACAAACAAACCGCTGAAATTGACCAGCACCGCCAGTACAATAAGTACATACAGCCACCTGAAATAATTAGTGTTGATCTGCCCGTCCATGGGGCGTAAAGATAGGAAACCTCTATCGAATCCCAATCAACATGTCATGCCGAACTTGTTTCGGTATCTCATCCTGCTAAGTGATCAATATGTATTGTTTAGCCTGCGTGTGGGTGCCAAACAAGTTCGGCATAACATTGTGTTTACTTACAATACCTTGCCAGCAGGTCATCGGCACGGGTGCTGCCGATGTTTCGGATAAACTTCCAGTCGGCGCAGGCGCCTTCGTTATCGCCCTGTTTTAATTTTGCCGCTGCTTTTTCAAGTAATTCATCAATCAACTCATCGTCAAAGCCCAGTTGTTTTTTCAGCGCGTCGATAGCGCTTTGTTTAGTTGTATCGGCCTTGCCGGCGTATTTATTTTCGTAATAATTGGTTACGGCGTTTTCCAGTTCCTGCCTGGCGCGGTAGGTGGCAATGGCCTGCGCGATGGTCATTTTTGTAGCTGCCTGGCAGTGCGATTGGTCGGGCGTGAAGCGGATAGGCAGCAGATAATTCACCGCTTCCCGGCCGGCGGGGATAGTCCATTTGCCGGTGGTCATTTTTACTACCCGTATGGCTTCGTCGTCAAGGTCGAGACCCACGGCGTCGCGGGTTTTTACATTGCTTACTTTGCCGTTTTTATCCACCCTGAAACTTACTTTTACAGTGGCTTCGATACAGTTTTTGGAAGAGAACTCCGGGTAGATGATATGCTGCTTCAGGTAGGCATCCAGCGCTTGTTCGCCGCCTTTAAAGCTGGGCTGGGCGTGCGCGTTGAAGGCAGCAGCAAACACGCTGATCAACATAATAAAAAACCTTAGCTTTTGCATATGTAAATATAACGATGAGCGGGGGGATTTAGTTTGCCGATAATCCCTGTTAGCAACAATCAGTCATGCCGAACTTGTTTCAGTATCCCATTACACAGGCCTGATATGCAAAGATTGACTATGCATATGAGACCCCGAAACAAGTTCGGGATGACATTACATGCATGCCTATTTCAACACCCCTATCGCCTCAAATTTTTCAAAAACGCTATCGGTATGGGGCGCGTCGACCAGCTCGGGGGTAAGGTCCTGGCCGGCCCAGTGCTCGTAGTGTTTGCCATCGCGCCAAAGGCGGCTGGTGGTTACATCGTAGATCAACCCCTTGTAGGCCACCCAAATTTGGGGCTTGTCCTGCCCGTTGCGCAGGGCTAGTTGAGAGCGGGTATAAGCGGGCAGGTCTGTCATGCCTGCAAAATAATCAAAAATAGCGATTTGGATGCCCTGATGCCTTTATCAAAAAAGCTTCCTGATCTGTTGTAACTGGTGGGTATGCCTTTGGGTATGCACCGAAATAAAATTCAGCAATTCCAGCCGGCTTAGCGGACCCGAACCGGGGAACTCAAAATCGGGGATGATGAGGTTAAGATCCTTCCCCTGCGCGGTATCGATGGTAGCGGTGAAAGCCTCCTTTAACGACCGGGTAAGCACGACCAGATCTTTCGGTTCATTTGATGGTAAAACGAAGCCCGGCGATTTCATTTTGGTACTGAAATCTAAAAACATCTGCCTGATGCCGGCTACATTCAGGGCCGGGTCGCGATCGGCGGAAATGCCATCGGTACCTAATAAATGCGGCACACCGGCTACCGATTTATAAATATGCTCGGCTACCTGTCCGGGTGTCCAGCTACCTTCTAATGGGGTGGTGTTGAACTGTTCCCGGGTAAATGCGCCAAGCGCGTTAAAAAAATTATCCTTTGTGGTAATTAATTCCGCTAAAATATCTGTTGCCATAATTGTTGGTTTTTAACTGATGTAAAGTTAGATACCATTAAAAATGGCAAGCATGTGCAAAAACGACAAATAAGGGTGCGATTGCGACACTTTTTGTGGTAGCATAAACGGCAATTTAACCACAAAGTGCACAAAGATTTTCACCTCCTTGACGTAATAAACCTCCTGTGGTTAAATAGCCACCAAAATCGCTAATCCCTACTCCACCACCGCCGCCTTGCGTACATTTTTACCTGCGCGGCCGGTTAGATCATCGCCCAGATCCTCCCGTGCCGAATCGGCTAAGGCTTGCATATGCTTCATGATATCGGGGTGTAATTGCTGTACATCGTAGGCCTCGCCGGGATCGTGGGCCAAATCGTACAGGGCCAGGGGCACATCTATCTTTAATATCTTGCCACCATTGCCGTTAACACCATGCAGCAACTGATACGATGATGACTTATGCGGCAGCACCAGCTTCCAGTTTTTATAGCGCACCGCATCTAAATTATTTTGCCCCGAGTAGTAATAAAACACTTCCCGCGGACCGGTTCTGTTACCCGCCAGCAGCGATGGCAGGAAATTCAGTCCGTCTATCCGGTTTTGCGGCAGGTGCGCGCCGGTGGCAGCGGCAATGGTGGGCAGGATATCCATATTGGTCATCAGGTGGCTATTGATCCCACCGGCTTCAATTTTGCCGGGCCAGCGCATCAGCAGGGGCACACGGGTGCCTCCCTCAAAGGTAGTGGCCTTGCCTTCCCTGAAACCGCCTGACGAACCGGCATTATCGCCATAATTTAACCATGGCCCGTTATCGCTGGCTACAATTACAATAGTGTTTTTAGCCAGCCCGGTTTCGTCCAGCGTTTTCAATATCTGCCCCAGCGACCAGTCCAGCTCCATCATCACATCGCCAAAAATACCCATCCCGCTTTTGCCCTTAAATTTATCCGACACAGCCAGCGGCACATGCGGCATGGGCTGCGCCACGTACAGAAAGAACGGTTTGTTTTTATGCCCGCGAATGTAAGCAACGGCCCGTTTGGTAAACTTAGTGGTCAGCAACTCCTGGTCATGGTGGCTTTTGATGGTATCGGCAATGCGGTCGTCTTCTATTAGTGGTAATTCGGGCCAGGTATAGCGGGCATTGGCCGGGTCGGTGATCTTGTTGCCATCCTTATCGCGTGGCCAGATATCGTGCGAGTAAGGCAGGCCGTAAAACGAATCGAAGCCATAATGGAGTGGGAAGTAAGGTGGATGATTGCCCAAATGCCATTTACCCAGCATGGATGTATGGTAACCGGCACGTTTCAGCATGGATGCAATGGTGGTTTCCTGCGGATTGAGCGCTATTTTTGAGGTAGGCAGCAAAGCCCCCGCCATGCCCACCCGGTTGGGATAACAACCCGTAAGCAATGCCGTGCGCGAAGCGGTGCAGATAGGTTGCCCGGCATTAAAGTGCGTAAAGCGCGTGCCCTGCTTAGCCAGTTTGTTGAAGTTGGGTGTAGGGATGCCCGTCATACCATAGGGCTCGGTATCGCCGTAGCCCATATCATCCATTAAAATAATAATAACGTTTGGCTTGCGCGTAGCCTGCGATGAGGCAGGTATAACCCATAAGCATAACCATACAATGGAGAGTAGCTTTTTCATCAGGCGGTATAAATTGGTTTGTACCGCTAATATAAAGGCTTAAGTTTATTGGTAGAGAAGCCGCGGAAGCATCTACAACAATGCACGGGCTAATTTGCAACAAATGGCAATGGGGCGGATTTTAACCACAGAGGTTTGCACAGGGTTCACAGAGAGAATAATGATCAAAAATGTATCTCTGTGGCCGCTGTGGTTAAAATCTCCTTACATCAACTCCTTCATCAATTTATCAAAAGCCTCTTTTAATTCGGCGTAATCCTGCTCCAGTTTGGTAACGCGGGCTTCAAGGCCGCTGGCAGAGTAGCCGATGGGCGTATCGGGTTCATCATCTATGATGTCCGGTTCGCCGGCTAAGAGGTGGGCATAGCGCGCCTCCTTTTGGCCCGGGCGACGGGGTAACTGCACTAAATAGGGCGGTTCATCGGCAGCAAGTTTTTCCAGTATCTGCTGCACTTCTTCTATCGATTCAAACTCATACATCCGGCCCGAATTGGTATTCAGTTCGCCGGGTGTTTGCGGGCCGCGCAGCATCAGCAGGCACATAATGCAAACTTCCTGCGGCAGTACCGGGAACACAATGGCAAAGTTATGCTTGTACTTTACCGCCCGGCTCGATCCGCCGGTAGCTGTGGAGATCAGCCCGCGACGCTTCAGCGAATCCAACGCCATGGCTACCGTTCCCTCATCATACTGCACAACCGGCTTGCGCGATGTCTTTTGGTTGCAGGCAGCCGTAAGGCTATTGAGCGACATGGGGTAATATTCGGGCGTGGTGCGGGCTTTTTCCATTAACGACCCGAGCACACGCAGTTCGGTGGCATCAAGTACAGGCAGGCTTTTCGGTGTATCCATTAGGCTAAAATATAAAATGCTGTGGTATCGGCAATGTTTTTTTGATAGGGATATGGCCCGTAAAAGCAGCGATGGGTTTAAAACCCCATTGTTCCCGCCCGAAATATAGAAATCCGTCAAAACATTGGCAGAGCCAATGCTGCTAATTGTTGCCAGGTGCTGATAGGTTCAGCCTTGCCCAGCAGCGCGGCTGCTGCCGTAAAAATATCAGCGGGCGATCTGCCCTCATTTCGTAAATAATGCACGGATGTTGCGCCTGACGATTTGGAAAGCTTTGCTTGGCCCGACGACATCAACAGCGGGTGGTGGAAAAAGACGATATCGTTAAAGCTATGAGCGTCAATTTTAGGTGCGAGGTATTGTTGCGCCAATGTCGATGCCCAAAGGTCGGCCCCGCGGACGATCAGATCTATCCCATAAAGCAAATCATCCAAAACGGATGTAAGTTGGTAAGCCGGGTAACCATCTTTTTTCCGGATCACAAAATACGGCATGTTGGCGGGTAAAGTAGCTGGTGTGCTATCGCCCGAAATATTTTTAACCGTTATGGGTTCATTAATATCGGTCTTCAGCCGCCAGCTTATATTTTCTGCATCCAGCGGGATATTTTGATGCAGGCAGGTTGCGGGATAGGTATCATCGGTATTGATATTTCTGATCTGCGCCCGGGAGCAATTGCAGGCAAACACGGCATCATTCTCCTTTAATGTTTGCAATGCATCGCGGTACATATCCATACGATGTACCTGCGACCATTCCCGCTCGTACTCATCAAAATTGCGCGGGCCCTCATGCCAGGGGATGTCAAGGAAGTTCAGCGTATCAAAAATATCCTGCACATAGTTGGGTTGCACCCGTTCACGATCGAGGTCATCTATCCGCAGCAAAATTTTAGCCCCGGTTTTTTCGGCCAGCGCGGCGGTAATGGCAAAGGATAATACATTCCCCAAATGCAGGTAGCCACTGGGCGTTGGCGCTATGCGGGTTTTGCGGTATACGGGTTGCTGATCCATCGGGTGCTAATGTCGGGTTAAAATTGATATTTAGAGATATAGGCTGATTAATCGCATTCTGCTTTTAGGCACACCAGTACAAAATAGCTGTTACATATAAATAACCCACAGTGTTTTTTGCCAATTTAATAGTAATTTGACCGCTGATTAACCATTTAGTACAGATATGAAAAAACTTTACCTAAGTATGGTTGCCTTGTTTGCAACGGCAACCGCCTTTGCACAAAGCGATATTTATTACTCCCTCAGCTTCGCGAATGCCGCCCACCACGAAGCCGAGATCAGCATGCGCATAGGGCAATTGCCTACCAGCGCCCTGCGGGTTCGCATGAGCCGTTCATCGGCCGGGCGATATGCCACGCACGAGTTTGGCAAGAACGTTTATAATGTAAAAGCGTTTGATGGCAGCGGCAAGGCCCTGGAGATAAAACAAATTGAAGGCGATGTGTGGGAAGTGCCACAGCACGGCGACGTAGTTAAGGTAACCTATACCCTGTTTGCCAACTGGACCGACGGCACCTACGCCAGTATCGACCCAAGCCACGCCCACCTGAACATGCCAGCCGCCATGATGTGGGCCGTTGGGATGGACGCCCGCCCGATTCACATCCAGTTTAAGGATTACGAAAAATACGGCTGGAAAATAGCCACGCAGTTGAAACCGGAAAGCGAAAGTTCGTACTTCGCGCCGGGTTTGCAGTATATGATGGATAGCCCCACCGAGTTATCAAACTTTAAAGCAACCGCCTGGGAAGTGAAAAACCCTGATGGTAAAAAACTGGGCATCAAACTGTCTATCCACTCAGACGATAGCCAGGCAACCATCGACAAGTTTACCGAACTACTGAAAAAGGTAGTACTGGAAGAGCAGGCCGTATTTGGCGAGCTGCCGGTGTACGATTACGGCGAATACACTTTCCTTGATGATGTTTACCCAACCGTTTCTGGCGATGGGATGGAACACCGTAACTCTACCTGCATTGTACAGCCTGCCGAAAAAGTAGAGGGTAACGAAACCCGCCTGCTGGGCACCTACGCGCACGAGTACTTCCATAGCTGGAATGTGAAGCGCATCCGCCCAAAATCGTTGGAGCCATTTAATTTTGAGCATGCTGATATGAGCAGTGAGCTTTGGTTTGCTGAAGGTTTTACTCAATACTACGGTGGCCTGGTATTGATCCGCGCCGGTTTTGGCGATGCGGAAAGCTACACCCGCACCGCTGCCGGTTTGATCAATACCGTATTAACCTCGCCTGCAGCATTGAAATACTCGCCTGCGCAGATGAGCCGTTACGCGGTTTTTGCCGATGCCGGTGTATCTATCGACCCTAACAATAACGCCAATGTGTTTACCAGCTATTATACTTATGGTGGCGCTACGGCTTTAGCTTTAGATCTGCGCCTGCGCGCTGATTTTAACCTTACGCTTGATGATTACATGAAAGCAGTTTGGTTAACCCTGGGCAAAAACATGAAGCCATATACCATCCCCGATCTGCAGGCGGTTTTAGCCAGGGTAACCAACCCTAAATTCGCTGCCGATTTCTTTGGTAAATACATCAACGGCATCGAAAAGAATGATTACGCCGCCCTGCTGGCCAAAGCCGGTATGGTATTGCGTAAAGTTGCACCGGGTAAAGCATGGGCAGGCTCGGTAGGTGGCTTCCAGCAGAGGGGCCGTTCGGGCCAGGCGCGTACCACAGGCGCTGCCGAAGGTATCCCGATCACCAACAGCGTAGCGCAAAACACGCCGATATATAAAGCCGGAATTGACGCGGGCGACATTATTATGAAAGCCGACGGTAAAGACCTGGCCGATGCAGGTACCCTGCAGGAAATTGTAGCCGCTAAAAAGCCGGGTGATAAAATTGCGCTGGTATATAAAAACCGCACCGGTCAGCACGAGACTACATTGACATTGGAAGAAAACCCTGCTTACGAGGTAGTAACTAACGAAAAAGCAGGTAAAGAATTAACAAAGGAGCAGTCGGCCTTCCGCGCCGCCTGGTTATCAAGCAAAGTAAAATAAACCTAAAAAATGATGAAGAAATATATTTTAGCAGGCGCCATTTTGGCAACCACTGCGGCGGTCTTCGCGCAGGATGGTAATAAGATACCTAATTTAGCCAGCACCGGGGCTACCCAGCAGGTAAACAAGATCATAGATCAGCAGAATGTGGAGCGTATTATCAAAACCCTTTCTGACGATAATATGGAAGGCCGTGCTACCTTTACCCCGGGTATCGACCGTGCCGCCAAATTTATCGAGGGCGAGTTTAAAAAGATAGGCTTGCAACCGTTAAAGGGCGAAAGCAGCTTCCGCCAAAATATCCCGCCGATGGTAAAAACTACTGTTGGCAAAGCTAAACTTGTAATTAACGGCAAGGAAGTTCCGGCTGATAAGTTTACCGTTTCGGCCGGCGCGTCATTTAGCTGGAGCGACATGAATGGAGTTGAAGTAGTAAAGCAGGCAGCCGGCTTTGGTGGCCGCGGTGGCGCAGGTGGCGGCAGGCAGGGCAGCGCGGGTGCAGCCGATGCCGTAGGTAAAAAACGCCTGGTGCTTATAGATACAGCAGGTGCTGCTATGTTTAAACGTCTTAAAGACCGCGCCACTACCGGCAGCATATCAGCAAAAGCCAGCCCCGACCAAACCGTTACCGTATTGGGAAACTTTGGCGATATCACATCCATCAGTGTAAACGCTGATGTAAAGACCGAATCAGCACCACTGTTTAATGTAGCCGGTATGTTGCCGGGTAAAGGCAAACCTAATGAGTACGTAGTATTCTCGGGCCATTATGATCACCTTGGCGTAAGACCGGGCATGAAACCAGACAGCGTATTTAACGGTGCCGACGATGATGCTTCGGGCACAACCGCGGTTATTGAGCTGGCTAAATACTATAAAGCAATTGGTAACAACGAGCGTACGCTGATATTTGTAGCCTTCTGCGCCGAAGAAATAGGCGGTTATGGCGCGCGCCATTTTACCACTACAGTTAACCCCGACCAGGTGGTGGCCATGTTCAACATCGAAATGATTGGCAAAGCATCAAAATGGGGTCAAAATTCGGCCTTTATCACTGGTTTCGAAAAGTCTGATTTTGGCCAGATACTACAGCGCAACTTAGAAGGTACCGCTTTTAAATTCTATCCGGATCCGTACATCAAGGAAAACCTGTTCTACCGCAGCGATAACGCTACGCTGGCAGCTTTAGGCGTACCGGCCCATACCATCTCAACCGATCAGATCGATATCGACCCCGATTACCATAAAGTAACCGACGAGCTGAAAACGCTGGATGTGGCAAATATTACCGCCGCCATTCGTGCCATCGCGTTAAGCTCGCGCACTATTGTTTCGGGCAAGGATACGCCGACAAGGGTAGAGAAGTTGCAACGATAAGCTTTAGAGCACACAATGCAAAAAGCGTTTGGGTAATAAGCTCAAACGCTTTTTTGCGTCGTGGCATAAGAATTGACAGTCAAATAAAAAACAGGTATCTTTGAACATGAACACGCTAACTATTCATCCAGCAACAAATGATCAGGAAACAGCTATCCGTATGTTTTTAGATGCATTGCATGTTGACTATAAATCAAGCGATAATGTTGATGAGACAACTTATCTGATGTCATCTCCGGCCAATGCCGAGCATTTGCAAAAGTCGATAGAACAGGGTAAAAAAGGGGAAGTAACCAAACTTAGCCTTGATGATATATGGAAGCCTTAAGTTTCACTTCCGAAGCATTGGCCGACCTTGAATATTGGAAGAAGAGCGGTAATGTAATTATCTTAAAACGCATCCGTCAATTGGTAGAAGCCATACAACTTGATCCATTTGCCGGGATTGGAAAACCTGAAGCATTGAAACATAATCTTGCAGGATTTTGGTCAAGGCGAATAAATCAGGAACATCGTTTGGTTTATAAAGTAGAAAGCGAAACCATCGTTATTTATTCCTTAAGGTTTCATTATACAAGATAGTTTCCTACTGCACTTTCCTAAACTCATAAGCGTCCCGCTCAATAAAATCAGCCACCTTAACCCGTATGCCACTTATCCTGCCATTGGCAAAGGTGAACGGGAAAACAGCCTTGCCCAATTCAGGATCCGAAAACACTACGTAAAACCGGTTGCCGCCCAATGGCTGCGCGGTGGCGAACATTTTGGGGTGATGCTCAAAGCGTAACTGCAACTGGTCAAGGTCGCCGCCTATGCTGATGGTGAGCGTGCCATACAGGTCGTTTACATATTTGCCGGTGTAGGCGCTTAGCGGCATAGCCGTGGGGCGCTTCATAGCTACCGAATCGCGGAGTTTTTTATCCACCAGTTGGTCGTTAGCCTGGTTGGTTTTAAAAAAGCTGAGGTAAGATTCGCTGTAATTGCGGTAAGGCAGCTTAAAGTAGGCATCCATTATTTCCCAGCGCAGGGCTTCGTATAAGCTGTTCTGATCGGTATTGGTGAGGATGACGATACCCAGCTTGTCCTGCGGTACCAGCGTTACCGACGATACATAGCCATTTACCCCGCCATCATGCATCACCAAACGGTGCCCGGCATAATCCTGCAAAAACCAGCCGAGGCCATAAAGCTGGTAATTGGTTTCGCCATTAAGGTGGCGAATGCTGCTTACGATATCCTGTGGTTCGCGCGTGGCGGCGATAGCGGCGGCGGGGATTACCTGCCGCTGACCAACCTTGCCGTTATCCAGCAGGGCCAAAACCCATTTGCTCATATCGTTAATGCTCGAACTGATGGCCCCGGCAGGCGCCAGCGCGTCTATCTGGCAATAAGGGATAGCCACCAAACGGCCATCAACCAGGGTATGCGCGGCAGTGCGGTTCAGCGATTTGGGCATATCGGCGGTTAGCGCCAGGGTATTGATCATCCCCAGCGGGGCGAAGATATTATCCTTCAGAAATACCTCCCATGGCCTGCCGGTTACCTTGGGGATGATCTCGCCAGCTGTTAAAAATGCCGAATTGGTATAACCCCATTTGGTGCGGAAAGGGTAGGCTGCTTTCATGTGGCCCAGCTTTTCGATCACCTCCTTACGTGATAAATTGGTATTATAAAAAGTAAAATCGCCCTGGAAGGTTTGGAAGCCCAGTCGATGGCTAAGCAAGTCTTTAATGATGGCCTGCTCGCCGGCGGCCTTATTATCCAGTTTAAATTCAGGGATGTATTTGGTCACCTTATCATCCAGCGAAAGCTGTTTGCGCTCCTGCAGCATGGCCAGTGCGGTAGCGGTAAAGGCTTTGGTATTGCTGCCTATCATAAACAGCGTGTTCTCGTCAACCTTATCGGGCAGGCCCAGTTCCTTTACGCCGTAAGTTTTCATCAATACCACCTTGCCATCCTTAACCACGCAAACAGCAGCACCTGGAATGCGCCAGTTGGTGAGGGCGCGGTTCATGTAAATATCCAGGCTATCCTTTAAAAATCCGCCGCGGTCAAGCTCCTGTGCTTTGGCCATTCCAACAAACATCAAAAACGCTATACAAATGCTGCTTATTTTTTTCATGACAGGCTGATATAAATTATGGGTTGGAAAGTATTAAATTACCGCCAAATTTAATAACACTTTATACAGTTAAAGTTTTTATCAAAACCAAAAAATCCGGGACATATGAAAACGAAATTCTACTACAAAGGCTTTGGGTTGCTGGCAGCGGGCTTGCTGCTGATTGGCCAGGCTGCAAACGCGCAGCGGGGCACCCAATGGGCTAAAGATGGCTACCAGTATTACCGCATGCAGGGCGGCAATATTGTTGAATTAGATATTCGTGATGCTTCAAAGAGCACCACCGTGGTTACGGCCGCAATGCTTACACCTGCCGGACAAACGGCAGCACTTACACCGCGCCGCTTCTCGTTCTCGGCCGATGATAACAAAGTGCTGCTGAACACCAATACCAAACGCGTTTGGCGCCAGGATACCCGCGGCGATTACTGGGTGTACGATCTGAAAGCCAAAACCCTTAAAAAATTGGGCAAAGGCAAGCCCGAGTCATCGCTGATGTTTGCAAAATTCTCGCCCGATGGCAGTAAGGTGGCTTACGTGAGCGAACACAATCTTTATGTAGAGAACCTGGCCACCGGCATTATCAAGCCGCTGACCAAAGACGGGAGCAAGCGCCTGATCAACGGTACATTCGATTGGGTTTACGAAGAGGAATTTGATTGCCGCGATGGCTTCCGCTGGTCGCCGGATGGACGCAATATTGCCTACTGGCAGATAGATGCCCGCAAGATCAAAAACTACCTGATGCTGAACACCACCGACTCTACCTATTCGTTCACCGTGCCGGTTGAGTACCCGGTGGCTGGTGAAGACCCAAGCTCGGCTAAAATTGGTGTGGTTGATGTGGCTACCGCCCAAACCAAATGGATGAAGGTGCCGGGCGATCCGATCCAACACTATATCCCGCGTATGGACTGGACTAACAATCCTAACGAACTGATCCTGCTGCAACTGAACCGTGCGCAAAATGAGGAGCAGATCTTCATTGCCAATATTTCTAACGCCTCTACCCACGTTATTTATCGCGAAACCGACAAAGCCTGGGTTGATGTGCGCGATGCTGACGGCTGGACCTGGATAGACCACAACAAGAAATTCCTTTGGATGAGCGAAAAGGACGGCTGGAACCATATCTACACCGTAGATCGTGATGGTAAGGAACAACTGATTACCAAAGGCGATTATGATGTGATCAGTATTTCCAACGTAGATGAAGCCGATGGCCTGATCTACTTCATCGCCTCGCCAGAAAATGCTACGCAGAAATACCTGTACAGCGTTAAAATTGACGGTAGCGCCAAAGCGGTGCGTGTTAGTCCAATGGATCAGCCGGGTACCCACAGCTACGAGATCTCGCCAAATGGCAAGATAGCCCGCCATAACTTCAGCAACAGCTACACTTTACCGGCCAGCGAAACCATTAGTCTGCCCGATCACAAGCACCTGAGCGGCCAGAACATTGCCGTTAACGCGGCTGATAAAGCGAAAGGCCCCGAGTTTTTTAAAGTAAAAACGGTTGACGGCATTGAGATGGACGGCTGGATGGTGAAACCTACCAACTTCGACCCGAAGAAAAAATACCCGGTTGTGTTTTTCGTATACGGCGAACCGGCCTCGCAAACCGCTCCGGATAGCTACGGTAGCGGCCGTAACGGCGAATATGTAGGCAGCATGGCTAACGATGGCTATATCTATATATCGATGGATAACCGTGGCGCGCCGGTGCCCAAAGGCCGCGAATGGCGTAAATCCATCTATAAAAACATCGGTATCCTCAACATCCGCGACCAGGCCATGGCCGCTAAGGAGGTGCTGAAATGGCCGTTTACTGATTCGACCCGTGTGGCGGTTTGGGGCTGGAGCGGTGGCGGTTCATCAACCCTTAACCTGATGTTCCAGTATCCGGATATTTATAAAACCGGTATAGCCGTAGCGGCAGTGGGCTGGCAACTATCGTACGATAACATTTACCAGGAGCGTTACATGGGTGTGCCTACCGACGAAGCCGGTCGCGCGCCGTTCATCAAAGGTTCGCCGGTTACTTATGCTAAAAACCTGCGCGGTAACCTGCTGTATGTGCACGGCACCGGCGATGATAACGTACACTACAAAAATGCCGAAATGCTGATCAACGAGCTGGTAAAATACAACCGCCAGTTTCAGCTAATGTCGTACCCTAACCGTACGCACGGTATATCTGAAGGGCCAGGTACCAGTTTGCACCTGCGCACCTTGTATACACAGTATTTAAAAGAGCATTGCCCGCCGGGAGGCAGGTAGGATCTGCTTCATTATAATTTGTCATTGCGAGGAGCGTAGCGACGTGGCAATCTCGTAGTTTGATATACGAACTACGAGATTGCCACGCTATCGCTCGCAATGACATTCTTTTTTAACAGAACATGCAAAAACCCCTAAAAATAGCCATCGTAGGCCCCGAATCAACGGGCAAATCAACCATGTCGGCGTACCTGGCCGAAGCATTTGATACCGTTTGGGTGCCCGAATATGCCCGCGAATATTGCGCGGCATTAACCGCGCCGCCTACTATTGAAGATGAGGTGAACATGTTTCACGGTCAGCTGGCTTTAGAAAAGGAATACCTGCCAAAAGCAAATCAAATCCTGATCTGCGATACCACTTTTATCACCGTAAAAATTTGGAGCGATGCCTTTTTCGGGTATACGCCACAGGTGGTGCTGGATGAATTGCCTAAACACCCTTACGATCTGTACTTGCTGCTCGATATCGATCTGCCCTGGCAGGATGACCCCCTGCGTGATTTTCCAACCCAGCGTGAGCACTTTATGCAGGTGTGGATTGACGAGTTAAAAGCCCTGAATGCCAATTATGTTACCATATCGGGTACTGGGCAGCACCGGTATGATAGCGCGGTGGCTGCGATAAAGGAGTTCACCTCTCCTAAATCCTCTCCAAAGGGGAGCACTTAAATGGTTTTAAAGCCCTCCCTCCTCGGGGAGGGTTGGGAGGGGGCTATCTCAGCACTTGCCTCACCACCTCTTCAGGCCCCTTACTCAAATCAACAATCATATCCGGCCTTAATACATTCTCGCCGCTTTTGCCTGCCGGGCGGATCCATTCCTTTACACCGAAGCGGATATCCAGCTTAGTGTTGGGTAGTTTGGTAGCATACATCTCGCCAAAATGGTTGGGGTGGCCCTCTTTTGGTACCTGGCCAATCAGCGTGGCAATGTGGTTGTCTTTAATCGTCGTAGCAAACATCATGGCGCTGGAGAAGGTGCCATCGCCAACCACCACGTAGGTTTTGCCGCTAAAGCGCACCGGGTTATTGGCTGATACCTTTTCCATGTCCGAATCGAAGTGGATCACCTTACCTACCAGTTGATTAGCATAAAAATCGTTATTGATGCCCCATGATTTGGTGAGCGCCAGGTATTCGTCGCTGCGTTTCCAGTTGCACTGGTAGCCGCGGTATGGTTTATCATAAAAAAAGTCGGTCATCATATCGCCCACGGCCGAGTTGCCGCCACCGTTGCGGCTTACATCAATAAACAGGGTTTTTAAGCCGTCAGTTTTTATTTGGGCAAACATAGCGGCTACCACTTTCCGCAGCGAATCCATCTGCCGGTCGTTGCGGGCATCAAAGGCGGTTGCGGTGATATACCCGGCATCGCCATAGCGGTTATAAGTAATGGTTTTGCCACTGCTGCCGGCCATTCCGGCCTTCATTACCAAATAATCGTACCATTTATTAAATGTAGTGCCGTGTATAGCAATAACCTTCCCATCGCCCATTTTAATATCAAAGCTATGGCGGGTATCGGGCTGCGATATGGTATACAAATAGCCAAATTGCTGCAAGGCATTGTCTGCCCTTTGCCCGGGGAAGCCGGTGGAGTAATTAACGCAGCGCTTAACCAAATCAGCAACAGGCTGACCGTTTACCTGCGTAATTATATCACCTTTTTGTAAGCCGCTGGTGGTGGATAGCACATCGTCAACGGTATAGCTACTCCCTTTATGGCCAAGGGTGAACGGCAAAAAGATCTCCCCGGTTTTGTACTCGGCGGTTTGCAGGTTGCTGCCAAGACTGATCTGCGCATGCTCATCTGAAAGGTAAGATACCGCTGGCCTCACCAGTTTAAAAAAACCGGTAGCCGTCATCGAATCGGTGATCTGTTTATCCATACGCTCAAAAACCTTTTCGTAGTCGGCTTTGCTTAGTTCGGT
This sequence comes from Mucilaginibacter mali, assembly GCF_013283875.1. Taxonomy (NCBI): domain Bacteria; kingdom Pseudomonadati; phylum Bacteroidota; class Sphingobacteriia; order Sphingobacteriales; family Sphingobacteriaceae; genus Mucilaginibacter; species Mucilaginibacter mali. The sequence goes on along the minus strand of NZ_CP054139.1, from coordinate 4,867,724 downwards.
AAAGGGATTGGCATGCGCATTGAATAATTGTGTCTTTACAAAGGTAAGATCGGCCTTTAGCTGATCAGGCGAAAACTTGCGGTTTGGATCGGGTGATTGGGCAAGGCTGTATATCGTTGCTAATAGTATTACTGCGGCAAGGGCTGGTATCTTCATATCGGCGTTAATAATTAGGGAGTAGACGCAGGCTATTGAGGAAACGTTGCAGCGGAGATGGAAAAAAGCGTGGGGGCGCTCCCCCAATGTCATTAATTTAAGGATGCTCAGCCGAATAAAGCCCCCTCTAAATCTCCCCCGGTAGGGGAGACTTAGGCTGCACAAGCGTAAAATTCTTAAAGTCCTCCCCTTTGGGGAGGATTTAGGTGGGGCTTAAAAGCGTAACTTAAATGACATTGGGCGATCCCTCCCACGGGGCTAATCTATGCATACTGCCCCAGCTCCACCCTCTGGTGCTGAAACGGGATCTCGATATTTTCAAACCCTTTCTCCTTTAACTTTTGGGCGAAGCGCTGCTGTACATCGTATTCGCCGTGCACTAAAAATACCTTGCTAACCTTGCCGGCATCCTGGCCTGAAAGAAAGTGCAGCAGGTCTTCATAATCGCCATGGGCACTCATGGATTTGATGACATGTACCTGCGCCACCACATCGTACATCTCGCCAAAAATGTATACCTGCTTATCACCATTCATCAGGTGGCCGCCCAGCGAGTTCGGTTCGCAATAACCAACTATCAGGATGGTGTTTTTGCTGTCGTGGATATTATTCTTGATATGATGCTTCACCCGCCCGGCCTCGGCCATGCCCGATGAGGAGATGATAACGCAGGCACGGGGATCGGTATTCAGCGCGACTGATTCCTCGGTCGATTCTACAAAGCGCAGGCCCTTAAAGCTAAATGGGTCGGCATCGGTCTTCATCACCTTTTTTACATCGGCGTTGTAAACCTCGGGATGATCTTTTAAAACTTCGGTAGCTTTTAGCGATAGCGGGCTATCTACAAAGTAAGGCACGTCAGGCAGTTCGCCTCTGAGCTCAAGGGCGTTAAGGGCGTACAGCAATTCCTGCGTGCGGCCAACACTAAAGGCAGGAATAATTACTTTGCCCTTGCGGTTGATGCAGGTATCCTTAATAATATCCAGCAGGGCATCCTCAATGGGGCCAATATCTTTGTGCAGCGAATCTCCATAGGTAGATTCCATCAATATATAATCCGACTGCCGGAAGTTTTGCGGGCTTTTCAATATCATATCTCCGTATCGGCCAACATCGCCGCTAAAAGTGATGTGCGTTTCTTTGCCATCTTCGGTAACGGTAAGGTGGGTAACGGCGCTGCCCACTACGTGGCCCGCATCGCTGAAGTATAGCTTTACATCGGGGGTGATATTAAACTCTTCGTGATATTCAACCGTTTTAAACTGTTTCAGCGCGCGGTTGGCATCTTCCTCGGTATACAAGGTATCCAACAGGGGCAAATCTTTACGCTTGCGGTGCTTATTGGTGTATTCGGTATCCTGCTCCTGTATCTTGGCCGAATCCAGCAGCAGGATGCGGGCCAAATCTAAAGTTGGCGGAGTGCAGTAAATTGGGCCGCTAAAACCCTCGGACACCAGTCGGGGTATCAGTCCGCAATGGTCGATATGAGCGTGTGAAAGCACCATATGATCTACCTTTTTAGGGTTGAAACCAAAGTGCTCGTTCATGTTATCGGTATGCTCGCCCATTCCCTGGAACATGCCGCAATCGAGTAGAATATTGGTGCCGTTTTTTAATTGTAATAAATGCTTACTGCCGGTAACATGGCGGGCAGCGCCGTGGAAGGTTATATTCATAATTGATGTATAATTGGTATAAAGAATTGCAGGGGTAACAATTTTGTTTGAAAAGGTAAAATAAATTTGCTAAACTAATATATTAGTTTTATGTTTATTTATTATTCTGACATACCTGTGCAAGACAGGGAAGATTAAACTATTGTAAATATGGAAATTAAAGAATTAACCCGCGCCGAAGAACAAATTATGCAGGTGCTTTGGCAATTAAAAAAGGGTTTTGTAAAAGATGTTATTGATATTTTGCCGGAGCCAAAACCTGCCTACAACACCGTATCCACTATTATCAGGATATTGGAGACCAAGGGCTTTGTTGATCATGCTGCTTTTGGCAAAAGCCACCAGTATCACCCTATCATCAGCCGGGAGCAATACCAGTACTTTGCTACCGATAAGCTGCTGAACGGTTATTTCGATAATTCGGTAAAAAGGATGTTCTCGTTCTTCGTGCAAAAAGAGAAGATAGATCTGAAAGAAGCCGACGAGATCATGACCCTGATCGAAAAACTAAAAGACAAATAAATTGATTTAATAAGTATATGACCTGGTGGCATTATTTATTACTGGTTAATGTGTACCTCACATTGTTTTTTGTTTTCTACGCGATGCTATTGCGCCGGGAAACATTCTTCAATTTGAACAGGGTGTACCTTGTCAGTTCGGCATTGCTGTCGTTCTGCATCCCGGTTATCCAATCGAGCTGGATAAAGGGCCTGTTCATTACCAAACAAGTGCAGGAAACTATTCACCATGTAGGGCCATCGGTTATTTATCGTATCACCGGCCACGCGCCAACTGTGCACCAGCTTACCCTGGGGCAAATTATTGGCGGCATTTACGTAGCCGGGATACTTATTCTTACCATCCGCTTCTTTTATCAGCTGGCGGTGATCAACTGGGTCATCAGCCAGCCTAAGTCGGATACTTCCTACTCGTTCTTCAAACAAATAAAAATAGAACAGCGAGATACCGATAGCCATAATGATGTGATCACCGCGCACGAGGAAGTGCATGCCCGCCAGTGGCACACTGCCGACCTGCTGCTGATGGAAGCCATCATGATCATCAACTGGTTTAACCCGGTGGTATACTTGTATCGCAACGCGGTAAAATACATTCACGAGTTTATTGCCGACCGCGACGCGGTTAAAGCCGGCACCAACAAGGCCGAATACGCCATGCTGCTGCTAAGCCAAACCTTTGTTACGCCGCCCTATCATTTAGTAAACCCGTTCTTCAACAGCAGCCTGCTGAAACAGCGGATCCAGATGCTTAACAAAAACCGTTCGCACTGGATGATGCTGGTGAAATATGGTTTCTCGGCACCATTATTCGCGCTGATGCTGATCTTATCTTCGGCTACGGTTGATAAAAGTAAGACCCTGACTGTTATTACTAATACAGCTAATAATGTTTTCCACACACCGGCAGCGCAAACCTTCAGCACCGGCAATATATCAGCAGCCGACCAGGCCGACCTGGAAGAGGTGATCAGGCAACACCAACAGGGTGCAGGCGCGCAAAGTGCAGTTAATGGTATACAAGGCGAGCCACCTGTTGAAACGGCCGAACAATCGGCCGAATTTCCGGGCGGTATCGAATATTTTAACCGTTATTTATCTACTTATGTCCGCTATCCGGCCGAGGCTAAGAAGCGTGGCGTACAAGGCAAGGTGTTCTGCTCGTTTGTTGTTGAAAAGGATGGCAGTATCAGCAACATCAAGGTAGTACGTGGTATTGGCGCCGGTGCCGATGAAGAGGCCGTGCGTGTAATTGCAGGTATGCCAAAATGGAACCCTGGTATGCAAAACGGTGTTAAGGTAAGGCAATTATATACCGTACCCATCAGCTTTGTACTGGCCGATGGAAACGAAACCTTCACCGCGGTTGAACAATCGGCTATGTACCCTGGTGGTATGAGTGCCTTTGGCCGCTACCTGGGCAACAACATCCGCTACCCGCAGGAAGCCCGCGAAAAACGTATCCAGGGCAAGGTTTATGTAAGCTTTGTGGTTGAAAAAGACGGTTCTTTAAGTGATGTACGCGCCCTGCGCGATATTGGTGGCGGTTTAGGTGATGAAGCTGTGCGGGTGATAGAGCAATCGCCAAGATGGAACCCGGGCATGCAAAACGGCAACCTGATACGCCAAAGGGTTACCACCCCGGTAAGCTTTACTTTAACCGATGACTACGTGGCAGATAATCATAAAGATTCCGCGGCAACATCCCGGTTTAGGGGTAGCCAAACCTACAATTACAGCATGGTTACTAACAATAACGACGCTGATAACGATCTGCTTGAAGCCCGCTTTACCGAACATGTAAAAGCATCGGCTATGCCACTGGCTGATAGTAAAACCCTGGCACAAGGAAAAGGTGGCATTAAACCCATCAACCTGTTTAAAGAAAAAGCCGAAAAAAACCTCACACTTGATAAAGCTGCCAACGGCGTTGTATCCATGGTGACCAAGCACAAATCATTCTTTGATTTGAGTAGTTTGGGGTTGTAAAAAATATAAATCATTTTGTCATTTCGAACGGTAGAGAGAAATCTTATACAGACTGCTAATGCATATAAGATTTCTGCTTCGCACCCATCGTTATCTCCTCCTCGCTCAAAGGAAATGACAAGTGGTCAAGGAGATAGGCACCGGCACCCCTCCGGGGCATATAAAGGCACCCCTTCCCGGCTACTTGCACAATTCATTTTTTAATACTTACATTTAAGTATTAAAACCCAACCCTTTATGAACTTTAAACTTATCTTTCAATTGTCCCTGTTTGGGCTTATCATGGCTTTTGCCACCGTATCGCTAATTCCCGAAAAGATCGAATTTTTCTTTTGGCTGGTCATCTTTTGCTTTTGCGCTTATATAATAGCCAGGGTGTGTAACGGAAAATACTTTTGGCATGGCTTTTTGGTAAGCGTATTTAACAGCGTATGGATAACAGCCGTGCACTTCACTTTTTTTGACAGTTATGTTGCGCACCACCCCGATATGGCGGCAATGAGTAATAACATGGGTTATTTTAACACCCATCCACGCATGATGATGCTTTGTGTTGGTATTCCCTTTGGTGCTATTTTTGGCTTATTTCAGGGATTGTTTGCCTTTGTAGCTTCTAAAATTGTAAAGCCTAAAGGCGCGTAAAAAGGCTATTCCGCTTCGGGGTCTTTCGGCTTCATTTTATTCATGTTGAAGCGGGGCTTTAAGCCGGCAGGCTTCGGGGCGTTTTCTACGGGCGCGGTACTTGTGCTTTGCCCGGCAGGTTTTTCTTCTGTTGGCGACGCTTCGTCAACAAGGCTTTCTGCTGGCTTTTCCTCCGGCTTTTCTTCCGCAGGTTTTGTTACCATCGATGCTTTGAACCTTGGTTTAAAACCAACAGTAGGCTTTGGTGTTTCTTCCGCAGGTGTTGCCTGGGCAGCAGGCTCAATAGCGGGCTTATCTTCGGCTTTTTCTTCGGCAGGTTTAGCCACCATTGATGCTTTAAAACGTGGCTTAAAGCCTACAGATGGCGCAGGTGTATTATCTGCCGGCTTCTCTTCGGTTGGTTTTGCTTCTCCGGCTGGTTCAACGGGCTGCTTCTCTTCGGTTGACTGGGGTGTAGCTGTGGCTTTAAAGCGCGGCTTAAACCCAACGGATGCCGCGGGTGTAGCCTGTTCCGTCAGCGATTCGGTAATGGTTTGTTCGGCCAATGGGTTTTCCGTCGTAAGCTTCTCAACCTTTACTTCGGGCGGTAGCGGAAAACGATGACGCAGTTGGTTGAACCAATATTTCTTGGTATGATCGAAGCTTTTCTCGCCCATTTGCCCATAATGGTGCTCAAACTCGGCAAATAGCGCCGGTTCGGCATCTTGCAACAATGGCAGGCTTATCTTCTTCTTTTTAAAAAACTCCTCGAAAGTCATCAGGCTAACGTTATCTCCACATTCAGTTTATCCCAGCGTATACCTTTATCGGTTAGCTCCCATTCGGCCTGTTGTTCGGCGCTTGCATTTTTTAGCTGCGGCATCCAGGTAAGCGGAATGGCCTGCTGCCTGCCACCGGCCTGCTCAACATACAGCATATCATCCTGGAACGATAGCTTTACGTCTTTTTTCTGCTTGCGCGATGTGAATAATGGCATGTTACAAAAGTGCGTATATTTTAATAAAAATCATTTTTTACCATTTATTATGTAAATGTTAAAAAACAGACGTATAGGTATTTACTATGTAACAAATATATGGTAAATTTAAGTCTATTATTAACTGAATGAAGAACAACCTTATCGCCGCACTCCTGCTGTGCTGCAGTTTGCTATGCTTCAAAATAGGTTATGCCCAAACCCCTGGGGCTAATTCGCCTGATCTCGCGGCTACAACAGCAATCCAAAAATTTAATAATACCATCGGTAAACAATCGTGGTTGTATAACGGCCCTGTTTACGATTTGGGGAAGCGTGTGATACAGGGTAATCCCAATTTCCTTGATACGGCGCTTGCCGATAAGCAGGGCTCGGTAGTTTACTACGGTTTTTTATATAAGGATGTGCCTTTAACCTATGATATCCGCAACGATATGCTGGTAACCACCCTGTATGATGACGTATCGCGCTATTGCCTCATCAACGGTATGGTAAGCGAGTTTACCATATTCAGCCACCGTTTCATCAGGCTAAATCCCGATACAACAAGTAATAAAGTTATTAAACCTGGTTTTTACGATGAGGTTTACAACGGTAAGTTGCAGGTGCTGGTAAAGCCAACCAAATTTATCCATGTGGCACGTGGGGTGATGAGCCCCGACGATTACTATGAGTCGAAAACCTATTATTACCTGAAGAAAAACGGCATCTACCATGCTATTGCCAGCGAGGGCGATATGCTGGATATATTGGCCGACCATAAGAAGGAATTGAAAAAATACATCAGGGATAACCGGATCAAATTTAAGGAAGGCCCGGCCGATGTGATGTTTATGCTGGCTGCTTATTACGATAAAATAACAAACTGATATGAGAAAGATCTACCTTTTAATTTTTTGCAGTTTGTTGATGGTAAAATTAAGCATCGCGCAAACAACCCAAACCAAACTCATCAGCGTAAACTATCAGCAGGCCGGTATTGAAAGTATTGTGACCGACCTGGAGAGTAAAACAGGTTATCATTTTTATTATGATAAAGTATTATTCGACAGTTTAAAGGTAACGGTTAAGGCAGATCAGAAGCCCCTCACTGGTGTGCTCGACGCGGTTTTTCAAAACACCGCCTTTCACTACGCCATAGCCAACGGAACAGATGTGTTTTTAACCCGCACCCGTGTGCTTGAACCGATGCTGGCCGAAGGCTTTTTTGACCCGGTTAAGCAAAAAGCCGCCGGACAGGCACAGTCCGCTTCTAAAAATTTTACGGTTGACGATAAGACAACTAAAGCCCCCGAGGCTACTATAGAAAATAAGGTTTATGCCATTGGCACCCGCACCAATACCATACAGCCCGGCAGCGCTACCATGGCCGGGTATGTGCGCAATGCCAAAACCGGCGAACCCATTATAGGCGCAAGTATGTTTGTGGCCGATACTAAGGCCGGCGTAGCTACTGATGGATTTGGCTTTTACTCGCTCACCTTACCCAAAGGGCCGCATACCATTATTATTAAAGCGCTGGGCAACCGGGATACCCGCCGGCAAATTATTTTGTATGGCGATGGTAAACTGAATATTGAATTACAGGAACAGATACAGGCGCTTCGCGAAGTAAAAATATCGGCAGATAAGGTGGCCAATGTGCGCGGCCCGCAAATGGGCGCTGTAAAGCTGGATATTAAAACCCTGAAAGATATCCCCGCTGTTTTTGGCGAGACTGACGTGTTGCGCGCGGTAACTCTGTTGCCGGGTGTGCAAACGGTGGGCGAGGCCACTACCGGGTTTAACGTTCGCGGCGGCTCGGCCGATCAGAACCTGATCCTGTTCAACGGCTCAACTATTTATAATCCCGCGCACTTTTTTGGCTTTTTCTCGGCCTTTAACCCCGAATTGATAAAAGATGTGGAGTTACATAAAAGCACCATCCCCGAAAAATTTGGCGGCAGGCTGGCATCTGTGCTGGAAATTAACGACCGGGAAGGTAATAAAAAGAAGTTCACCGGATCGGCCGGTATAGGCTTGCTCACCAGCCGGCTTAACGTAGAGGGGCCGATAGGCAAGGGCGAAAAAACATCGTTTTTGCTGGGTGGCCGCGTTACCTATTCAGACTGGCTGCTGAAGAGCCTGCCGCAGGAATATAAAAACAGCCAGGCGCAGTTTTATGATGTTAACCTGGATATCAACCATCATTTTAACGAGAAAAACGACCTGTATGTATACGGCTATATGAGCCAGGACGGTTTTAAATTAAACAGCGATACCAATTATAAATACAGCAATAAAAACGCCAACATTAAATGGAAGCATAATTATAACAACAAACTATACAGCGTTATTGGCGGCGGGTTCGATCATTACGATTATAATATTGCCAGTTCGGCCAACCCGGTTAATGCCTACCAGCTGAAATTTAATATCAACCAAACCAATTTTAAAACCGATTTTAACTATTACCCTAACACCGCGCACACGGTTACATTTGGCTTAAGTTCAAGTTTATATCGCCTGCATCCGGGTAGTTTTACGCCTAACTCGGCCACGTCGCTTGTTAAAACAGATAATGTGCCTGGCCAGCAAGCGCTTGAAAGCGCCCTGTACCTGGGTGATAAGTTTGATGTGACCGATAAACTGACGATAAGTGCCGGGTTACGTTATTCGCTCTATAACTTTATGGGGCCGTATACGGTAAACAATTATGCACCGGGGCAGCCGCGTACAGCCGCAACATTAATAGATAGTGTAAAATACGGCAGCGGCGCAAGCATTAAAACTTATGGCGGCCCCGAGATCAGGGTATCGGCAAGGTATGTTCTGGGTGATAACTTATCGGTTAAAGCGGCTTACAACACCATGCGCCAGTATATTCACCAGCTCTCTAATACTACGGCCATCTCGCCAACGGATATTTACCAGCTAAGCGACCCTAATATCAAACCGCAATTTGGCGACCAGGTTTCGCTGGGCTTTTATCGTAATTTCGAGAATAACACGATAGAAACATCTGTAGAAGGTTATTATAAGCATCTCAAAAACTATCTCGATTACCGCGATGGCGCCACCCTTGTGCTCAATCATCACCTGGAAACAGATGTGATTGGCACACGCGGCAAAGCCTACGGCATTGAGTTTTTAGTGCGGAAAACTGCCGGTAAACTGACCGGGCTGGCCAGCTATACCTATTCGCGTATCCTGCTTCAGCAAAACGATCCGGGTGTGGCCTCGCCCGTAAACCACGGCGAATATTACCCTGCCAATTATGATAAGCCGCACGACTTTAATTTTACAGGCAGCTATCATATTTCGCACCGTTATAGTTTTGCTGTTAATATGGTTTACAGTACCGGCCGGCCTATAACCCTGCCTATTGCCAAATACTACTACGGCGGTTCGGAACGTGTTTATTATACCGACCGTAATGCAAGCCGTATCCCCGATTATTTCCGTACCGACCTGTCTGTAACGCTTGAGGGCAATCACAGGCTGGATCAGCGCTTTCACGATTCGTGGACCTTCGGTATTTATAATCTATCGGGCAGGCAGAATGCTTATTCCACCTATTTTAGCCAGGAAGGCGGCGTAATACATGGATACAAGCTGTCTATTTTTGCTACGGCTATACCTTTTGTTAATTATAATATCAGGTTTTAATAAGTGCACCATCGAAGGGGTTTTAAAAGCGCCTTCTTTTTAGAAATAATGATGAAGAAAACTTCGCCACATATCAAAAAGTCCGTGTTGTTATTGCTGCTGTCAGGCTGCATGGGTATGGTACTGTTTAGTACCTGTAAAAAAGCGTATACCCCGTCGGTAGCTAATTTTAACACCAATATCCTGATAGTTGAAGGTACCATTAACAATGGATCCGACTCTACCATTATTAAGTTAACCCGCACCAATAAACTAACCGACACCACCCCTGCGAAAGCCGAATTGAAAGCCGTGCTGGCGATAGAAGATAACCAGGGTAGCGCATATGCGCTGAAAGAGAACGGCGCCGGAAATTATGGCACCGGCGCGCTAAGCCTTAACAAAGACCGCCAATACCGCCTGCGCATAAAAACTTCCGACGGCCTGGTTTACCTGTCGGATTATGAGGCGGTGAAGAACGCTCCGCCTATCGATACGGTAGGGTATACCATAAAAAGCGATGGCATATCTGTTTTTTCGGGTGCGCATGACCCAACCGGTAACACCAAATACTATCGCTGGGCATATGAAGAGACCTGGCGCTTCCATTCAAATTACGAATCCTTTTTTGTAACGAATGGAACGGATATAGTCCCCCGCACCCAGCAGGTGTATTATTGTTTTAATAACTATAATTCAAGCAGCATCATACTGGCCTCTACCGCCAAACAAACCCAGGATATTTTAACTAACCAGGCTATTGTTAACGAACCGTCCAATTCGCAAAGGTTAACCGTCCGCTACAGCATATTGGTGAAAGAGTATGCTTTAACGCAAAAGGCATACGAGTTTTGGGACAATATGCGGCGCAATACCGAAACGCTGGGCAGCATCTTTGATCAGCAATCATCGGCCCCGGTAGGTAACCTGCATTGCGAGAGTAATCCAGATGTGCCCGTAGTTGGTTTTGTTAGCGTAGGCACTGTGCAAACCAAGCGCATTTTTATCGACAATACAGAATTACCCAAGACCTGGAAGTATACCGCAGATGCCTGCGATCTCCAGAATTATTATTTTGTCGACCCCAACAACCATGGGCAGAATATGGTAACGCTGCAATTAATTCCGCTCAATAGCATATTCATACCTGTTAAGGACCTGTATTCTCCCATTCCTCCGTACGCCCTGGTAGGGTATTCATCGGCCTATAATTATTGCGTGGATTGCAGGCTACGTGGTACTTTAAATCAACCTGCATTTTGGAAATGAGGAAAAAGAACAAGCATATAAGTAACGTCTTACTGTTATTGTGCGGTATGGCTATACTATGGGCTGTTGCATGCAAAAAACTTTATACACCATCGTTCGCTAATGCAACTACCAGCATATTGGTAGTTGAGGGTACCATTAACAACGGTACCGACTCTACCATTATTAAATTAACACGCAGCAATAAAATAACCGATACGGGGAGTGTAAAGGTTGAGTTAAATGCAGTGCTGACCGTAGAGGACAACCAGGGGGGCACCTATGCGCTGAAAGAGACCGGGAACGGTAACTATGGTACCGGCGCGCTAAGCCTTAACACAGGCCGTCAATACCGCCTCCGTATCAAAACAACCGATGGATTGGTTTACCTGTCTGATTACGAAGCCGTGAAGAACGCGCCGCCTATTGATACCGTTGGTTATACGATCAAAAGCGACGGCCTGTCGGTGTTTTCGGGCGCGCATGACCCCACGGGTAATACACAATACTACCGATGGTCTTACCAGGAAACCTGGCGCTTTCATACCATGTACAATTCTGAATATGTTACCAACGGAACAGCTATCGTTCCGCGCACCCAGCAGGTGTATTATTGTTTTGGAAACTACAGTTCAAGCAATATTATACTGGCCTCAACCACCAAACAAACCCGGGATGTGTTAACAAATTTCACCGTTGCCGATGTGTCGTCGGGTTCTGAAAAGTTAACAATCCGTTACAGCATATTGGTTAAAGCGTATGCGCTAACACAAAAAGCCTACGAGTTTTGGGACAATATGCGGCGCAATACCGAAACCCTGGGCAGTATATTCGACCAGCAATCATCGGCCCCTGTGGGTAACATCCACTGCGAGAGCAACCCCGATGTGCCGGTAGTAGGCTTTATTAGCGCAGGCACCATCCAAACAAAACGCATATTTATAGACAGGGCCGAGCTGCCCAAGCTTTGGGAGTATGTAAACCCCTATCCCTGCGAATCGCAGAGTTTATATTATGTAGACCCTAAAGCCAGCGGCAATGACCTGGTAACGCAATTACTGGTGCCTATTGGCAGTATGCTCATCCCTTATAAAGCGATCGGCGACCCGCCTGTAACGATAAAAGGTTTTTTCTCGGCTTATAAAGATTGCGTGGATTGCAGTCTGCGCGGCACCACAACTCAACCTTCATTTTGGAAATAATATGAAAGAGACCCATCACAAAATTAAAAAGACATTGTTGCTGCTGGCCGTTATCGTATTTGTGCCTTTTATACTTCGCGCCCAGGCACAAACTAACATACAGGCCAGTTTTGAAAAGTACAGCAGCACGGTATTGCAGGAAAAGGTGTATACCCATACCGACCGTACTTTTTACATGACGGGCGAAATTATCTGGTTTAAATTATACGTAGTTGATGCCGGGAAAAACAAACCGCTTGATGTAAGTAAGCTGGCCTACGTAGATGTGCTTGATGCAGGCGACAGCCCGGTATTGCAGGCTAAAATAGCGTTGAAAAACGGTAGCGGCGGCGGCTCGTTATACATCCCGGTAACACTGGGTAACGGCAATTACAAACTGCGGGCCTATACCAACTGGATGAAAAATTTTAGCCCCGATCTGTACTTTGAAAAGCAACTGACCATTGTTAACCCATTGGTTTCGCCCGATGCGCCGGTTAAATTAGCGAAGGCCGATGCGGATATCCAATTTTTTCCTGAAGGTGGCGCGTTGGTTAACGGCATAAGCAGTACGGTGGGCTTTAAAGTAACCGGGATCGATGGCAGGGGGATAAACGTTAACGGCGTGATCATTAACCAGCGCAGCGATACTGTGGCCCGTTTCAGCACGGCTAATTTTGGTATCGGGCGTTTTGCGTTTACCCCGGTGGCAAACAATACTTACAAGGCGGTAATGCGCATCGGTGCGGATAACGTACTGATAAAACCTTTACCTGCCGCCAATACAACCGGCTACGTAATGCAGGTAAGCGATGACGGTGGCAAGCAATTACAGGTAAAAATAAGTGGCACCAATACCGGTGATGTTTACCTGCTTGCCCATAATGGCTCAAGGGTAACCATAGCCCAGCAGGCCCGTGCCGATGGCAGCACCGTAAATATAGATAAGGATAAACTTGGAGAGGGGATTAATCACATTACCTTGTTCAATGCCGAACGTGCAGCAGTGGCCGAACGCCTGTACTTTAAGCGCCCGGCTGTGCTTAATATCAATGCTGATATGCAGCTGCAACGCGGCACCCGTAAAAAAATGAACGTATACCTGACCGCCAAAGGCAGTGATGGCAGCGCGCAGGCGGCTGATATGTCGATAGCGGTATATCGTATAGATTCGTTAAACAAAACACCGGGTACAGATATTGCCAGTTATTTATGGCTGGCGTCGGAGCTGAAGGGGAATATCGAATCGCCTGAATACTATTTCAACAATGTTAACCCGGCAACCAACCAGGCGCTGGATAACCTGCTGCTTACCCAGGGTTGGAGCCGTTTTAAATGGGATGATGTACTAAGCAGCAGAATGCCATCATTCAGCTTTTTGCCCGAATACAACGGGCACCTGGTTACCGGTAAAATAACCACGCGGGATGGAACCCCGGCAAAAAATAAAAATGTATACCTGGCTGTCATCAGTAAAAAGCCACAGCTGTACGGAGCCACTGCCGATGCCGCAGGCGAGGTAGTGTTTAACACCCGCGAATTGTATGGCAATAACGAAATTGTGGTGCAACCCAACACCCAGGTTGATACCATTGGCTATCGTATTACCATCAACAGCCCATTTTCCGAGCGCTATTCATCAACTAAGCTAAGCCCGTTTTATATCGATAAAATCTTAAGCCGTCAGCTGGATGATAACAGTGTTACCATGCAGGTGCAAAACTTGTACCGGCCCGAAAATTTGCGCCAGTTCAGTACCGCGGGTATAGATAGCAGCGGCTTCTACGCTAATTTGTACCGGCCTTACCTGCTGGATAAATTTACCCGCTTTACCACCATGGAGGAGGTTTTGCGCGAGTATGTTTCGGAGGTTAACGTGGTAAAAAGCGGTCCTCACTTCCGTATCAAAGTATTAAGCCCAATCGGCAAGGACCAATTTTTAGAGGGCGATCCACTGGTACTTTTAGATGGTATCCCGGTTTTTAATATGGACAAAGTGATCGCCATCGACCCGCTGAAGATAAAACGCCTGGAAACGGTTAATCGGCAGTATTATAACGGTGCTGTTGATGCCAGCGGTATTCTTTCGTTCACCAGTTACAAAACAGATCTGGGCGGACAAGAACTCGATCCCCGTTCCATCGTGCTGGACTACGAAGGCATGCAACTAAAGCGCGAATTTTATTCGCCGGTTTACGATACCCCCGATCAGCAAAACAGCCGCCTGCCCGATTTTCGTAACCTGCTGTATTGGTCGCCGAATGTAAATACAGGCGCAGATGGAAAAACGCAAGCCTCGTTTTATACTTCAGATAAAACAGGTAGATATATCGGTGTGGTACAAGGTATAGGGGCCAACGGCCAATCGGGTGTTAAGTATTTTACGTTCGAGGTTAATAAGTAGCTCAGAATAGTTTCAGCTGATCCGGGTCGCTGCCTTTTGATATGATCCGCGGTTCAATTTCGCCAAAGTTGGATAGCGAGATACCCAGCAGGCGAACCTTTACATCGTCTATACCACTGGCCAGTAGTAATTCTTTAGCGATGGTAGCAATAGTGTCCAAATCGCCCACCGGTTTGGTGAACGAACGGTTGCGGGTGATCTGCCTGAAATCGCTGTACTTTACCTTCAGGGTGATGGTGCGCCCCTGCAATTCGTATCGTTGCAGGCGCTTTATTACCGTTTCGGCAATTTTATCCAGTTCGGCGTTCATTTCCTCGGCGGTGGTCAAATCGTAGGGAAAGGTATCCTCGGCCCCCAGCGATTTGGTTTCGCGATGGGGCTGTACCGGGCGATCATCTATCCCCCGAACGATCTGGTAGTAAAACCTGCCCGCCTTGCCAAAATGCTGCGACATTTCATCCTCGGTCAACCGCTTCAGATCGGCGCCTGTATGCAAGCCCATCTTCTTCATTTTTTCGGCAGTTACCTTGCCCACCCCATAAAATTTTTCTACCGGCAAGGTTTCCATAAAGGCTTCGATAGATGAAGGGCCGATAAATTTAAGTCCGTCCGGCTTATTGATATCCGAAGCGATCTTAGCCACAAACTTATTGATAGATACCCCTGCTGATGCGGTTAGCTGCAACTCATCCCTGATGGCCTGTTTAATTTGCGTAGCGATCTCGATAGCTGAGCCGATACCCAGCTTATCTTCGGTAACATCAAGGTAAGCCTCATCAAGCGACAATGGTTCGATCAGATCGGTATAACGGTGAAATATCTCGCGGATGCGGCCCGAGGCTTCTTTATAAGCATCAAATCGTGGCCTGATAAAAATAGCCTGCGGACAAAGCTGCACCGCCCGTTTAGATGACATGGCCGAGCGCACACCAAACTTACGCGCCTCGTAACTGGCCGTAGCCACTACACCACCCCGCCCCTGGGGCAGGCCGCCTACCACAATGGGCTTGCCCCGGTATTCGGGATTGTCCCGCTGCTCAACCGAAGCATAAAAGGCATCCATATCAATATGGATGATCTTGCGGTGAGTAATAGCGGGTACGGTTTCCATTAACTACTAAAGTAGGGAAAAAACCTAACCCTGCCCTCTCCAGAGCGTAATAGACATCAAGAGGTCAGGGTTGCTCAAAGCGTGGGGATAGTGCGATTCCCTGCTATTGGGAGAGTGGAGTTTAGTCGTGATGCCATGCCGTACAAACCCCTCCCTGCTACCGCACACCCCACCGCACCCATCCCCTGGGAGGGAACCACCTCAATGCTTTTTTCAAAGTCCCTCTCCTTTAGAGAGGGACTTTGAAAAAGGTCACCTATACAATATCCTTACATTATTAGTGCTCAAGCCCGATGGCATCACCTGCCATTTATCTACATTAAATGGCGTGTAGGTAATATCCACAATATTGGCATCGTAAAACTTGCGCCATTCGGGGTGCTGCTTGTCGTACATCTTCATGTAGTTTGATGACAGGTTGGTTACCGCCACCTCCAGCGTGTTTTTACCTGCCACCAGCACATTGGCCGGGATACTTAACCTGAATGGGATGGCCCAGGCCGTACCCACCGTCTTGCCGTTTATCTTAACCGTGGCCGATTCGTTTACGGTACCCAGATCTATCATCAGGTCTTTTTTGCCAACCACATTTGCCGGAATGTTGACCGTGCCGGTATATTTAGCTGTGCCGGTATAAATGGCGGCGGTATCGCTTAAGGTAGTCCACGATTGCAGCGTGTCTATCTTAAACGTTTTGTGATAATCAGGCCGTCCGCCCATAAATTGCAACTTCCAGTTGGTATTAAGCGCGTAAGACTGGTAAGCTGTTGGTTCCTTTGCATTTGCCGGAATGATGCCTTTAGCGTCTTCCGTCACAAAGCAAGATTGCCCTGGTAACAGGGACAGGTAAACCTCTATCTTGTTTTTGCTGTATCTAACCGGGATGCCGAACTTTTTATTGTTTAATGGATCGTAACCCACTACGTTTCCGCTGCCCCTGCTTAATTTAACCCATCCTCCGTGAAATTTATTATTTAGGTTGCTGATGAAATATACCGCCTTACCATTTTGGCTTTTGCGGATGAACGACAAGCCCTGTTCTGCTATCATTTCCTGCGAGGCGCCGTGTTGTGCTAAGGCAGCCGTAGGATCGGGACTAATGGTAAAATGTTTATCAGCGTTAATGGCGGCCTTTGTCTGTTCGAAAGCTGCGCTGTTTTCTTTAAAGCCGGCATAGCCCATTGGATAATGCGGCAGATTTTGATCGAAGATGATGGTGGCGCCCTGTTTGCCTAAAGCCAGCAGGTGTTGCAGGGTGGCCGGCGGCATGTATTGGGTTTGGGGAACGATGATCACTTTATAAGCACCGCCCGCAGTTTGCACTTTGCCCGCGTTAATTTTCACACCGTTCAGTTGCCTGTCGGAGATATAATCGAACGAGAAGCCTTTTTGAGCCAGCTCCTTGCTTAACTTACCGTAACGGTGCGCGGCAAACCAGTTCTCGTAATGGTGCACATCCAGCTGGTGAATGCCGGCATTGGCGGTCGCCTGATCGGCCCAGATCTCCTGGATGGGGAAGTAAACCAGCACATCGTTATCGGGTTTGCTGTTTTGCAGGATGTTCTGGCAGTTGTACACATATTTGTTCAACAGGGGGAAATCTTTATAAAAGTGTGATGTAGGCCCGAAGTTTACCGAGGCGTAGAACAACCAGCCCGGGTACTTCTCATCCTGTGGCGAATAGGTGGTGCCATGGTAGAACACGTGGTTAATGCCCGCCGCGAACAACTCATCAACCTGCGGCTTAGCCTGCGACAACGACACCCGGAAGTGATTAGCCAGCCAGGTACAAGTTTCCGAACTGATCAGTTTTTTACCTGCCACACCTGCTTCCGACGACGCGAATTTCATCATCAGCGGGTTGGGTCGGCCCTGGCGTTCGGCAAGATAATCAGCATCAACCCTTAGCAGGGGGATATTGAAGTTACTGCTGCCGAATGCCTCGGTTTCGGGGATGGTAGCCAGGCTATACAGATCCAGTATATTACCCGGCGAACCATGTGCCTGGTAGCGGGTAAGCTGGTGATGTTTGGTGGCCCAGTTGGTCCATACCTGGTAGTTATCGTACAGCAACTCCGACAGGGTTTGCTGATAGTCCATCTTCACAAGGCGGGTGAGCGGGGTGTTGGTGCTATCTAAAAATATATTTGTAACCGAGCGCAGATCGTAGCCGCGGCGTTTTTTAAACTCATCTAAAAAGTTGTTGGTCCAGTTTGCGCCGTATACCTCGTACGAGTCGTTATAGGTCGATCGCAGCGGGATATTTTTGCCCGCAAAGGCGCTGTCGAAGCGGACGAGGTAATGGCTCATCATGTTTTTATCATATGGATCAACCACAAAGCCCGCGCCGCCCGGGGCCGAGCGCTTAACCTTTTGCCCGGTGGTTACCGCTTTAAACTGTCCACCCGTATACTCCCACTTTTTGGCGCTTTGCGCTTCGCTAATGTTCGGTCCGCCGAAGGGCCAGCCGGTGCCGGTAGTCATATCTACACCCAGGCCCAGCTTTCTGGCTTCGGCTACGGTATAGGCTAAGGAGTGCATCCATTGGGCGCCAAGGAATGGCTGGAACTGATTTTCATAACCTTTCACCCCGTAGATGGGAATGATGTGCACACCGCCAATGCCCGCTTGCTTAAACTGTTCGAGGCTATGTTTGATATCCTTGTCGCTTACCGCGCTGCCCATCCACCACCAGAATGTCCACGGTTTGGCAGTATTGTATTGGGCTTTAGCTGTAGTTTGTACAAGTGTAATGCAGGCAATGGCCAGCACAAATAGCTTAGCGTGTTTCGGGATGATCATTTCAGGTTATTTTGGTTAGTCAATATTATAAAATATTGGGGATACAACCTCCCTGTGGCATCCTGTGTAGAATCTTATCATAAATTTTTTTGCGGTGAGGGATTTAACCACGGAGGACACGGAGATTGACACAGGGAGCACAGAGCCTGCTGCTTTTATATAGCTTTTGCTTAAATATATGCTTTTAATAGACCAAAGAACTAAGCCCGGGTATCGGGGTGATGAAAATTGCTGTCAAAACCGATATGATAACCCGGAGTTTCCTATAGATTTTAATTGATTTCCTGTCGATTTTGGGGAGTTATACGAATTTTTCGCTTTGCAGGATCGTATAATCGGTAATGGATCAGGCGGCGTATTAAAGCTACAGGGTATACAATATACCAAAAATTTAAGGGATTTGCAAGTATTAACGTTCGTCTGCTCATAGCCGCAGTAGCCAGTTTCCCCGTTTTTTCATCCCTAAACCATATTGCAGTGTAAAGCCCGCAAGACGCGGATGGCCCCGTGCGCGGATGCCCCGGCGCGGGCTTGCAACGGAAAGCAGGAACAACCTTTAATAGCAGCAATACCCCTGCTTTACAAACCCTTTTCTTAATGGTAATTTCATATTGCCCAGGCCTTTACGCAAGCTGTACAATTTGCTTTATTCCAGTAATTTAACCTATCATTAATCACCTTTTGCACATTAGGTAAGTTTTGTAAAAATTACAACCATTACGCAGGTATTATTTGCAGGCATCAACCTGTTGTTGTTAATTTTATTCCGCAATTTGAAACTACAGGGAAGTAGATGGCGATTTCGGGGGTTTGGAGGGCTTTAACAGGCATGATTTAGAAGATTAGACTTCACCTCTGAGTATGCGCCGTGCCGGGTGTAAAATCCCCGGTTTGTGTATTGATTTCCCCGTGGTTTCCACAATCGCTTTTCCACATAGCGGGTTGCTTTGTTGGGTAGCGCTTGGTACTTTTTTTGTTAAAAACACGCTTGAAACACCAATAATAATTGAAAAACACTTACACCTGTATGAAAACCTCCTCAAAGATCACACTGGCCTTACTGGCTGTCACGGTAATGCTAAGCGTATCGTGCAAAAAAAATGAAACCACCACAACCGGCAGCAAAACTTTTACCGCTGCGCAGGCTAAGCAAGTAGCAATGGGCCTTTACAGCTCGCTGGGTAGCGGCGTTGGCGCATCTGGCAATGGTTTAAAAACCAACAGCGGTACGCTAAAAACCATGGACGATCAGCATCCATGCGGTTCGGTAATGACTACGCCTACCAACCAAACCTCAACAAGTAATGGTGTTACCACCACTTATATTGGCACCCGGGTATTTACCTACCTGTGCAACGGTTATTACAACAATAACTGGAATGTTGATGCTTACAACATTAAAGACACAACCACCAAAACCGAAACCGGCGCTGGTTTTAAAAACTATTACACCGTTGGTTTAACTTACGATGTAAAAGCTACCGATGCTAACTACACGCAACTAAGCGTATTGGGCTTAACCAATACCGTTGTTTATTCATCTAAAGTTGATGGCAACAATAACACTACCGAATGGCACAAATACAGCACTGCTTATAACTGGAACGAAGGCGTAACCGCCATCCGTTACCCTGATAACAGCCAGGTGCCAAGCTATACTTCGGGCAAGGTAAAATTTGTGATGACCATTGTTGATGTAGTTGGCGATAACAACCCAGGCCAAACACCTACCAACGTGTTTACCGGTTTTATCACCTTTATACCCGATAACAAAGGCACCCTGTCTATCTACACCGGTAACGGTTCTGAAACTAAAGACTTCTCGGTTAACTTCCTTACCGGCGAGGTTAAGGCACTTTAATCAATATAAGGAAAAGCTCCAATCCCTTTCCTCTTTTAAATTATTAAAA
Organism: Mucilaginibacter mali; assembly: GCF_013283875.1. Taxonomy (NCBI): domain Bacteria; kingdom Pseudomonadati; phylum Bacteroidota; class Sphingobacteriia; order Sphingobacteriales; family Sphingobacteriaceae; genus Mucilaginibacter; species Mucilaginibacter mali. Next base: position 4,847,481 of record NZ_CP054139.1, on the reverse strand, counting down.
AGCGCCCGCGAATTTCGCGGGCGCTTTTTTGTGCCATCTGCTTTCCTCTGTTTTGCTGCTGAGTGCCGCCGGTTTTGGGCGGCTTTTATCAAATGCCGTGTAAATGCCGCTGGGCTTTTGTTGGCCGCATTGGTATCTATCTGTAATATTGCATCATAATCAACGCCTTATGTCTCAACCCACACTTGGAAAAAACATTGCCGAACTGAGAACCGCCAAAGGGCTTACCCAGCAGGAACTGGCCAATAAATGCAGCCTGAATGTGCGCACCATTCAGCGTATCGAGGCCGGCGAGGTAATGCCGCGCATGTATACCTTAAATATGCTGGCCGCACCTTTAGGGGCCAACCTTAATCAGCTTAATCAAAATTCAATGGAAACAAAAACATTATCCCGCCAAATGCAGGCCGCTTACGTAGCCGGTTTGGTTTTTATTATTAACAGCGTGCCTGTTATTTACCACCTGATCACCCATCAGCTGCCGCCATTTGCCCATGTTGTTACCTCGGTTATTCACATGGTCAGCTCCGTTTTTTTCCTCAGGGGCTTTTACCTCATTGGCAAGTTTTATAAAAACTGGCTGCTGGCCGTTTCTATTGTCATCATGACCGTACTATTCCCCGTGCTTAACCTGCTCGACTTGTTTAAAAATACCTACTTCAGCATTGGGCAGGGCATCATATTTATTTTAATGAGTATTAATATGGTAATTATCGGCGCCGGGATGCTTAAAGAATCGTTGGCCCGCAAAGGGCAGCAAAACGGCGGCAGCTACCAGGTTGCCGGTATTTTAATAGCGATGGTGGGGGTATTGTACCTAAGCCTGAATGTGCAGATCATCAACACAGCGCTGTTGCTTTCTGTACCGGTGAACGTGCTGATGCTTTACATTTTGTACCGCGAATTAAACGGTTGGGCGAAACTGCAGGTGGGTTAAGCTGGTTGTAGTGTTCGGCGCATTTTATGGTTAGCGATGAGTTTGAAACCTTGAAAAAAACGGGGAATGTGCAATTCCCTCCCAATGGGAGGGGGCAGGGAAGGGTTACACCAAATGTAGAACCCATCGCTAATTGCCGTGCCTGTTATGTACTCTTCTTTGTATCCTATGCGGTTAAATCATCATATTTGCCAAACGATATGAACGATCTGAAAAAACAACTGCACCAGCTCTGCCTCGACTTTGTGAAGCAACGTATTGAAAACGCCCAACTGGCTATCCAATCGGCCGAGCAAAGCGCCGCCGAGGATACCAAAAGCAGCGCGGGCGATAAATACGAGACCGGCCGCGAGATGTTGCAGCAGGAAACCGACCGTAACATGGCCCAATTAACCGAGGCCAATAAACTGCTGGTAGCGCTTAACCGCATCGGCACATCGGGCCAATCGGAAACGGTTGAAGAAGGCAGCGTGGTGAAGACAAATAATGGCAGTTTCTATATATCTGTAAGCGCCGGAATTTTAAAGTTGGGCGATGATAGTTATTTTGCCATATCGGCCGCCTCGCCTATCGGGGTAAAAATGCTGGGCTGCAAAGCGGGCGACGAGTTTAGCCTGAATGGTAAAGCCTACACTATTTTATCGGTAATGTAGGCCCTGTCCCTGCTATTCGTATATGTTATCGTAAATGGAGGTCAGCACGCCGTTGGTAAACATCAGCTGGATATGCTCCCAGCGCTTTTCGCTTATCTTAACAGCAAAATACCATTGCGGCAACGCATTCATGCCGGCTTCGTAAATGGTATCCAGGTCTTTACTAAAAAGACTGATGCGCTGTAGTTTATTGGCGTAGGCGGTGTTCCTGATGTTCAGCAGTTTTTGATAGATGCCATCGCGCGAATCGCCAACACTGATAGTGGCATTGGCCGCCACGCCCGAGGGCCATTTGCTCAGTATCGCGCCATCATTGCTAAAAATAGATTCTACCTTATTACTGGCATAATATATCTGCACACCAGTGCCGGTTCCAACGGTTTCGTCTAAATAAAGCGATTGATATAAAGGGATCTTGGTTTGCAGCGCATCCAGCGCGGTGTAAACGTTTGATACCACGTACATATAACTGATCTGCCCCGAGGCTTTTAACTGCTGTATTTTAAGATAGAGATCGCTACCCTGCTGGCCGATGTTCAGTCCCATTTTACCACCGGTTTTCAGGGTGTCGCTGGATATCAGCCGCATCATCGGCGGGTCGACGATGATACCGTCATCTTTAATAACCTCCTTTTTGCAGGCCGAAAAAGCCGCCGCGCATAGTAAAAATAAAAATAAGCGTTTCATAAGTTTTAGTTTTTTACAGATACGCGGGCGGGGTAAATAATGCTACAATAAATCAGCAATGAGTGCTTTTGCCATTTGCAGGATTTCTGGGTATCACTTATTTTACTAAAACGATGTAGCGCTTTGTATAAATGTAGCGTAGTAGATATTATGAAAAGGGTTACATTGCTATTGCTCTCAGCCGTAATGATTTTTAATGGCTGCAGGAAAGAAACGCGGCCGCAAAATACCGCTCATGGTATATTAACCGGTTATGATATGGCTACTTGCGCGGTTTGTGGCGGCATTAAGATCGTGATCGATAATGACACGACGAAAAACCCGCCATCATTCTACCGGATAAATGGTACACTATCAAACTTTGGTATACCCGAAAGTACGGCATTCCCCATCAATGTTAACCTGGATTGGAGAAAGGATACTTCGGCTTTAAAAGCGGGTAATTATATTATCGTATCCAACATTAGCATCCGGCGCTAAATTTAACTTCATTAAAAAGAACGCCGCGGCATAAGCCAATTTTTGTCTTTCGTTTGGCAATTATCGCTAATTTTAGCCGTGGAAAATGTACAACCCAACCCCCAGGTACTGATAGATATTGTGCAAACCCGTATGCCCTACGGTAAGTACAAAGGCACCATCATTGCCGATCTGCCCATCTATTATTTAGAGTGGATGTCGGGCAAAGGCTTCACTAAGGATAAAATGGGGATGCTGCTCTCTACCGCGTTCGAGATCAAAACCAACGGGCTAAGCGAAATTTTATACCAGGTTAAAAAGGCGCTGGCACAGCAGAACAGGTAAAGTTGTTTTTAGGCCTGCTTTGCCCAAAGCTTTTTCCGCAGCCATTCGCGTACCGGTTCATCGTATAACTTCAGGCAGGCGTAAGCTATTGTTAACGCCACAACCAGCAGTAATCCCCCTATCGGCAAACCATTGTTTACCGGTACTTTATTATTGCTTATCCAGGCTACGTAGGTATAAATTAAAGGGTAATGGGTGATATATAAGGGGTAAGAGATATCGCCCAAAAACTTACAGATTGCGGCCGAACGCTTTCCTTTTATCTCGCCACCTGCACCGATGGCTACAATGAGCGGAAAAAGTACGATGATACAAACCGATTCGTAAATGCCGTTCATCCACAGGTGTTGCTCATCGCCAGCGCGTGGTAGTATAAATATAATCGCCAGCATAAAACTGCATAGCCAAAACGCTCCGCGCACATGAATGAGCTTGCCCATGCGGCAAAGCAGCAGCCCTGCAAAAAATGGATAAAGCATCCGCGCGAAACCAATATGTAGCTGTGTTGGGTCAACCGACCAGCCACCGATGACATCGCCCTGCGGCCCCATAATAAGGTATTGCACCAAAAAGCAAGCCGACAGGAAGACCAAGATGGATAAGGCCGTTTTGCTGAATTTACGAACGAACAACGCGTAAAGGATATTGGCCACATATTCAAAAAACAGCGACCAGCATGGCCCGTCCAGCGGATGCATTTCGGCCCAGCCACGGATATCCATAGATGGCAGGATGGGGATCAGCGTAAAGCCAACAAGCATCACCAGCAGCATTTTCCAAACCGGGGTTAGGGCAATCGGCGCAAAGGCATCGCAAGCCTGGAGGTAAAATAACGCGGCGCCAATGATGGTCCCCATTATCACCATGGGTTGCAGGCGCACCAGGCGGCGCTTATAAAAATCCCACTGGGTCATTTTGCCCCAGCGGTCATCGTAAGCGTAGGCTACTACAAAGCCCGATAGCAGAAAAAAGAAATCGACTGCCAGGTAACCGTGGTTGATAACCTGTTTAAAGCGGTTACCATCGGCAAAGGTTTCGAAAATATGGAAGCATACCACCATCACCGCGGCAACGCCACGCAGTCCATCTAAAATGGGATAGTGTTTTTTTGATGCCTGGTATACCTGTGTTTCGGCCATTCAGTTTATTGTTTCGGCTTGGGCTGCGGCGTAGGCATAATTTCGCCATTAACCTTCACATTCTCAAATTTCAGCCCCGGGAAATCGCTGCGATTAAAAGTAGTGTTTTTAACGGTCAACTCCACATCTTTTAAAGTGATATCGCCAAAGGTGGTTTGGGCATGACCGGTTATACCGCCCAGCGATACCGCGCTGCCTTTAATATTCGATATCTTGATATTACGTACCAGCGCTTTAGGCGGTTCCTGGCCTTTCAGGTCGAAGTATTGCGTCCATGGCGATACGTTGAATACCGCGCTGCCGTTCTCCATCGTAATATCGCTGATGGTGATATCCTCGTACTGCTGTGGGGTGTCGGGGCGCAGTTTCAAACGCATTACTACCGGCTTGCGGGTGGTGCAGCGCTCAATCTTCACATCGCGCACCAGGGTGGCCTCGCTGCCGCAGGTCATGATACCGCCGCCGGCCTCGAAAATGCAATCGTGTATGTAGATGTGCTCAACTGGCGGACTATCCTTATCCTGGTTAGCAAACGGCCCTTTCGATCCTTTTAGCGCAATGTCATCATCACCTACCGAAAAGAAACTGTTGCTGATCTCTATATCCTGCGAACTATCCACGTCTATCCCGTCCGAGCTTGGCGCATGATCATCTGGCACCTTGCCATCGGGCGCTACAAAGCGGCAATTATTTACTTTTAGTTTTTGGCAGCGGTACAGATGCAGGTTCCAGAACCCCGAATTGGTGAACGCGATGCCGTCGATCACCACATCCTTACTGTTTTGTATAAAGGTTAGGCGCGGGCGCTCTACGTTAAGATTGGTGGTCTTTGGGTCGGCGCTGCGGCGGCTGTAAAATTCCTTCCAAAAAGGTTGGCCGCTGCCATCCAGCGCACCTTTGCCGGTAATGCGCAGGTGGTCGGCCTTATCGGCGTTCAGTAAAGCACAGCGCCACGGCTCGAAGTGGCCCTCAATGCGGGTGGTCATTTTAGGGTAATCCTCAATATTGGTCGATCCTTTCAGTACTGATCCATCTAAAAATTCCAGGTTAACGCCCGGTTTGATAAATAGCGATCCGGTTACGAAAACGCCCTGTGGTACCACTACGGTACCGCCGCCCTTGGCGCATTTATCTATGGTGGCTTGTATGGCGGTTGTGTTTAGCGTTTTGCCATCGCCAATAGCGCCGTTCTCGGCTATGTTGTAGCGTTTGGCGGCTATAGCTACCTCAGAAAGCTTATGGTGCGGATGCATGGCAGAACTGGTATGTAGCCCTGTTGCCAAAAACAGGGCAATGGCCATAGCGGCCGCATATCGGTTAGTTTTCATTTTAGTGTTTTAATCGGTTTTGAAGTTTCTAACATACAAATAATGCCCCAATAAAAAAGCCGTACAGCATGGTGCGGGATGGCTTTCAATTCAGGCTGATTTTGTGCAAGTTTGTGTATGCGCAAACAGATCTCACTCCTCGTCATCTTGCTGATCGGTCTCACAGCGGGCACCTTGCAGGCCCAGCCAACCAACCAATACGTAAAAATAGAAACGGCACAAGGCTATTGTATTGTTAAGCTGTATAACGAAACACCGGTACATAGGGAAAACTTCATCAGCCTGGTCAAAAAGCATTACTTCGATGCCACCACCTTTAACCGCATTTTAAAAGGCTTTGTGATACAGGGCGGCGACCCCGATTCGTTGTACGAAAAAGGCCGCAAGCTAAAGCCCGAAATGAAATGGATAAAACCGGAGTTCGCGCCTAATCTATTCCACAAGCGCGGCGTGCTGGCCATGGGCCGGGATGATAACAAGGACAAGGAATCGTTCACTACCCAAATTTATTTTGTGGATGGCCGTAAATATACCGATGCCCAACTGGATGCCATTGAGAAGCGCAACAACGTACATTTTACACCCGAACAGCGAGAAGTATACAGAACGGTTGGCGGTACGCCATCGTTAGACCAAAACTATACCGTGTTTGGTGAGATAGTTAAAGGGATGGATTGGATAGACAAGGTGACGGCTTTAAAGGTTGATAAGAACGGCAACCCCGATACGCCGGTGGGGATGCGGGTTACGGTGTTGACTGTGAAGGAGGTTGCAAAAGAGTTGAAATAGGGCACAGTTACTTTAAAACTGCTTGTCATTTCCTTTGGTCTTAATTACTACGATAGCGTAGCGGGGCAATTGAGGTGGCGCGAAAGAGAAATCTGTCTGCGCAGAGTCCTCGTTGGTTAGTGATCTGTGGGGACACAGACCACGGGGGAAATTTACCCGGCTCCTGTGTCCTCACAGGCACCTTAAGGACTTTAAATAATGACACTGACCTCCGCAGGGCATCGGAAACCCCATAAAAACGAGGCTGTATCATAAATCATGGTATGGCCTCTTTTTTATTTGTGCATAATTTATTGGAATAAAGAGGGGTATTTATTTGATATAATAATCTGATTTTCATATATTTATGTATCGAAAGTAGCGTAGTATGTCCTCTAAAAGACCTGTATTCAAGCCCTACCAGCAACGGCAGTTGATGGCTATTCCTCCAACACTTGACGAATTAGTTCCGGCATCGCACCCGGTGCGTGTAGTTAACGATGTGATCGACAGGCTCTATCTGGAACCATTGCTGAAAGCTTATCATATCCGCGGGAGTTCAAGCTATCACCCGCAAATGTTGTTAAAGGTGCTGGTATATGGGTATGTAACCAACACCTACTCCAGCCGAAAGCTGGCAGCAGCCTGCCGGGAAAGCGTTTACCTGATGTGGCTGAGTTCGATGAACTATCCTGATCATAATACGATCAACCGTTTCCGGGGCGTACGTTTGAAGCATGCGCTGCGTGATGTGTTCGAAGATGTGGTGAAACTTTTGGCAGAGGAAGGCCTGCTCAGTATTGAAGAAGTGAATACGGACGGGACAAAGATAGAGGCGAATGCAAACCGGTATACCTTTGTCTGGAAGAAAGCGATTCAGACCAATAAGGAAAAGATGAAAAAGCAGCTGTCAGAGATATGGGACTATGCCCAAAGCGTAGCAAAAGAAGAAGACAGGCTGCCTGATCCGCCTGACTTTACTGTTATTGACAGTGAAAAGGTCAATGCCGCAGTAGATAAACTCAATGAGAAGCTTTCCTCGCGTGAGGATGTTTCCAAACAGGTCAAAAGCAAGCTGCGGTATATCAGCAAACATTACCCGCAGGCCATTGCCCGCTATGAGCAGCAGGAAGCTCTGCTGGGTGAACGCAACAGCTATTCCAAGACCGATACGGATGCCACATTCATGCGGATGAAGGAAGACCACATGAAAAACGGCCAGTTAAAACCGGGGTATAATGTTCAGATATCCACATCCAACCAGTTCATTGTCAATTACACCATTCACTCCAACACCACAGACACCAATACATTAAGTGCTCATTTAGCGCAGCATGAAGTCAGCTTTGGCAAAGCACCGCAAGTGCTTACAGCCGATGCCGGATATGGCTCCGAGGAGAACTACACGCGGTTGGAACAAAAAGGAACAATCGCCTTTGTAAAGTATGGGATGTTCGATAAGGAACAAAATGAGAATCACAACAACAAGCACCCTTTTGCAGCAAATAAGCTTTTTTACAACCAGGAGAAAGATTGTTACATCTGCCCGATGGGCCAGCAAATGAATTTCATCGGAACAAGTAAAAGAAAAACAAGCACGGAGTTTGAACAAACGGTAAAAAGATACCAGGCAGTTAACTGCGCTAACTGTCCGCTGAACGGTATTTGCCATAAATCAAAAGGGAATCGGATCATTGAAATCAATGAAAACCTGAACCGCCTGAAACAAAAGGCGCACGAGCTGTTAAACAGTGAAGAAGGCATACAACGGCGAAAGAAACGCTGCTTTGATGTAGAACCTGTATTTGGTAATATTAAGCAGAACCATGGCTTTAAACGGTTTATGCTCCGCGGCAAGGAAAAAGTAGAAATAGAATGGGGTTTAGTTGCAATCGCACAAAATCTAAGGAAAAAAGCGGCTTAAATGAGTCGTTTTACCACTCAGGTTCGCCCAAGAAAGCTACCCCCTCCCCCTCAAAAAATTCCATAGAAACTCAATACCAAATTCAGCTATTAGGCTAAAAAAATAAAGACCGCATCATTTGATTTATGATACGGCCTCTTTTGTTTTATGATAATACCAGCTTACAGGTATTTAGTGATCTCTTCAGACATTGGGGTTACCTTTGAGCGGAAGCGGTGGATCAGCTTGCCGTTCTCGTCGATCAGGAATTTTTCGAAGTTCCATTTGATCTCGCCGGTAAAGTCTGGATTTTCAGCCTCTGTCAGGTATTTGAATAGCGGGGCAATGTCGTCGCCTTTAACGCTTACTTTTTCGTTAAGCGGGAAGGTAACGTTGTATTTGCCGCTGCAAAAGGTTTTAATTTCTTCGGCGGTGCCTGGCTCCTGGCCGCCAAAATTGTTGGCAGGGAAACCGATAACCACCAGTTTGTCTTTGTAAGTATCGGCCAGTTTTTGCAGATCGGTGTATTGGGGGGTGTAACCGCATTTAGAGGCTACGTTAACGATCAGCAATTTTTTGCCTTTGTACTTCTTCAGATCGAAATTTTTACCGTCGATGTTTTTCAGTTTAAAATCGTAAACCGAGCTTGGCGCGCCGGCGAACAGCAGCGCTAAAAAAACTACAAGTATTTTCATGATTTGTTAAATGGTTTTAAATGAATACGTAGCAATGCCTTAAAAGGTGGTGCAAGTTAGAAACTTATTTTTGCCAAATACTTATCTTCCATCTCTGTCATTAACTTTTTACTCGCAGCACCCTTATCCTTATACCCCAACAAATGCAAAGCCCCGTGTATCATTACCCGGTGCATCTCGGTAGCTTCGGGTACGTTAAACTTTTGGGCGTTCTCGCGGATGCGCTCTACCGAGATAAAAATATCGCTTACGATGGTCTTCTCTGTCTCCGAATTATCAAACGTAATAATATCGGTATAAGTATCATGATCCAGGTATTCCTGGTTGATGCGCAGCAGGTAGGTGTCGCTGCAAAAAATATAATTTAGTTCGCTTAGCTTAAAGCCCTCGGCCACAATAGTCTCCTTTATCCACTGGCGAACGGCGGTCTTGTTTTTCAGCGTATATTTTATATCCTCTTCAAAAAAGCAGATGGCGGGCATTTATATTTTAAAATGAAGTTCTATCTCGTTGCCCCTGTCGTTAAAAATACATTGGTCGGCCAACTGTTTAATAATAAATACACCACGTCCGGAAAGGCTTTCTAAATTTTCGGGCGCGGTAGGGTCAGGGATTTGGTCGGGGTTAAAACCTTCGCCTTCATCAGCAACCGTCCATATAATGCGGCGATTGTCAACTTCGGCGTTTACGATCACTTTTTTATCCGGGTCTTGCTTATTACCGTGCATAATGGCATTGTTAACCGCCTCGCAAAGGCAGGTCATCATATTGGCAAAGGTATCTTCGCTCACCTGGTATTTATCGGCTATTTCTTCTATCAAAACCTCCAGCTGCGCAATGCTTTCGGACCGCGAGGCTAACTGCAGCGTAAAAAGCTCGGTAGTGGGGAAATTTGACTCTTGCATACTATTTTGCGTTGATCTGATCAAAGTACGTTTTAATTTTTTGCTTGTAATACAAATTTAATGCCGCAGGTACGGTTTTTATTTGCTCGGTTTGTTTTGCCTTAGCCTGCTGATAGCTTTGCAGTGCCTTGATATATCCCGGCGGGATGTCTTTTCCGGCGTGGCTATCGCGTTTATTGTCTTCCTCGCGCTGCTGTTCGGCCTTTTCGGCTTCCAGTAGCTTCACCTGTATCTGCTGCTGACGTTTTAACGACTCGTCCGTTATTTTCCTGTTTACGAGATCGTTCTCAGTTTGTTCCATTTGTTTGGTGATTTTTTGCAGATCGCCCAAACCATTACGGGCATCCTTGTTCTGCTCACGGTCCATTTTTTCCAGTTGCTGGCGTATCTCCTGCTGGGCGCGGGCCATACGGGCAAACTGTTCGCTCATACTTTGGTGCTGGCTTTGCGATTGATTAGGGTTGTTGCCCTGCTGCTGTTGCTGCTGCATCTGATCGCGCATTTGCTGCATGTTTTGATTTAGCTGCTGCTGCATTTTAGCCATTTGCTGCATGCTTTGCTGCGACTGCTTTTTACCCTTACCCTTACCGCTTTTCGAGTTTTTCATCGAATTTTGCAGCTGATCCTTCGCGTCGCTCAGCATCAGGGCCAGGTTGTTCATGCTGGTCATGGTATACTGCTGCTCGCGGTTAGCTTCAGATGTACGGCGGTCGCCAAGGTATTCCAGCGTTTTATCAATATGGTCGTTAATACTGGCTATCTCGGTGTTCACGGTCGATTGGATCTGCGGCACACGCTTGCTGATCGCATACAGGCTATCTTCGGCGGTTTTCAGGTTATCCTTAATATCCTTTTGCTTTTGGGCCAGGGAAACATAGTTTGGATCATTACCGCTGGTTACGCGCAGGGTTTGCATTACCTTCTCCTGGTCGAACGAGCTGTTGATCAGGTTTTTCAGCAATTCGCGCAGTTGCTGCTCATCTACAGCGTTTTGTTCCTGTTCGCTTTGCTCGCTGTCCTGCTGCATTTTTTGCGCCATCTTCTTCATTTTTTGCGCGGCCTGCTTTTGCGATTTTGATGCTTTGGATTTGTTGTCTTTTTGCAGCTGCTCCTTGCTGTCCTGCATGTCCTGCTTCACACTCTGTTGCTCGTTCTGCTGCTTATCAAAGTTCTCTTTTTCCTCCTGCTGATCGTCCTGTTTTTTCAGGTCTTCCATCGCTTTTTGGATCTCTTCAAACTCTTTATTTAGCTTTTCCTGTTCCTTTTGCAGCTGCTCTTTATCGGCCTGATCCTGCTTATCGCCGTTTTGTTTATCTTGATTCTGTTTGTCAGCATTCTGCTGATTTTGCTTGTCGGCGTTCTGTTTATCCTGATTCTGCTTGTCGCCGTTCTGCTTATCAGCATTTTGTTTATCCTGATTTTGCTTGTCGGCGTTTTGCTTATCCTGCGGATTCTGCTTGTCTGCCTGCTGGGTTTTATCAGCTAATTGTTCCTGCTTTTCAGCCAGCTTATTCAGTTGGTTAACGGTTTGGTTCAGCTTTTGATCAAACTCCATCTTCTTCATCAGGGCCTGCAAGCGCGCCAGTTCCTTTTTGGTGTTGCGGTTCTCGTTCTGCATTTTGTTAACGGCATCGCGGGCAGGTTCCTTGCGTTCCATCTCCATCATTTGCTGCAACTTATCCAGCATTTCCTGCATCTGCGGGTCGAGCACGTTTTTCAACAGATCGTCCATTTGCTTCTGCTTATCGGTCAGGTCCTGGCTTTGCTGCTGGTTTTCCTGGCGCATGGTTTGGTTGCGCTTGTTTTCGGCCTGGATGTCTTTGATCAGGTCGTTCAGGTCCTTTTTCTTTTGCAGCAGGTCTTCTATCTGCTTCTTCTCATCAAAGCTGAGGGTATTTTTATTCAGCAGTGTTTGGTTGAGCTTTTGCGCGTCTTTCTCTAACTGACCGGCAATTTTAACTGCCGATGCCATCTTCTCTTTAACCGAACGGCTGCCGGCCTCTAACTGATCGGCCAGTTCCTTTTCGGTAGGCATCTTCATGGTGCGCTCGGGCGTGCGGGCTTTTTTCGGGCCGGATACGGCATCGTTGTCCGTTACCTCGAAATAGTAGGTCAGCTCGTCGCCAGGTTTTACCACTAAATCCTTCATGTCCCAGAAATAAAAGAAATCGGCCTGGGTTCCGCTCAGGTCAGCCTTAACCGTTTTGCTGATGGTTTTCTCATCGATATTTGTCCCCGGCTTGCCGCTTTTGTAATGGAAGGTAAGTGAGCTGAAACCATGATCGTCCTGGATGCGGCCGTTAAAATAAATGGCTTTCGAACTGATAGAATCAGCCTTTTCTATAGCGGTAATGGCCGGTAGTTCATCGGCAATTACATTAATAC